>JABBOA010000143.1 GCA_019352075.1 Acidobacteriota bacterium
CGACTTCGACGAGAACGGCAACGGTGCAGCGAGAACTAGATGCCTCGGGATAGAAGACGTGCGCCGTTCCGAAACTGAGTTCAGCACTCTGTTCTCGTTGGGGGTTCTTGTGCAGAAGGAAGCCCAGATTGGTCGCAGGTTCATGTGTGGTGCTGATAGTCAGTAGCACTGTTGGGCTCCAGTGATGCGTTTGTCCATGGCAACGCTACGCGAGTAACGGACGAAGTGCGCGGGCCTCGGCCGGTCTCGTGGGTGTCACTTCTAGAAACCGTGGGCATTATCCGGGAATTATCGACGTCGCCTGGGGCATGATTGGGCATGTTGTAGAGGACACGCGCGATTGAAGACGGTCACTCATGGATAATTGCAAGTGTTTGCAAACACTGCACTTTCAACGAAGAGCCTTGGAGCCGGCGACGAGAATCGAACTCGCTTTCTCATCTGGGGCCGCGGTCGGCGATGAAGACTCCAACCAGCGCCGGTGGCGAGGTCGTCGCCATTCAAGGTGGCTGCGGGGGTCATGTTGCTGCAGCGATGCCTGCGACACAGCGCGAATGGCGTTGAGGTCCAGACAATCCTCTCACCAACTGAACCAATACTTGCCACCCCATCAGATGTAGACCTAGCCCCACTGACGTGGCTAATCCTGCGTGTCACACTGGGACGTATGCAGTCGTGTTTGAGAGCACCGAGAAAGTGTGGACAGCGACTTTCGTTGCGCCCCGCGGCTCCGTCTCCTGAATTGAGAAAGTCACGAGCAGCGCCGTGAGTGATCCGAGTGTGAGAGCCGAAACTTTCGAAAGCCGCCGCGTTAGCGGTTGGATCGCACGCGTGCCCAATGCCGTGACGAACAGTGGATGGCCGCGGGCTGCTCGGCGGCGGATCACGAACTTCGCGCTGGTGCTCGGGCTCGCGGTCACCGTCGTCTGGTCGGTCACCGGCGCCGGATACTTCTGGCCGGGGTGGGTCTGGCTGGGACTGGTCGTCCCCTTCGCATTTCTTCGCACCATACGTCGAGCTTTGCGCAGGCAGCGTCCGCGTCCTCTGGCCGTGCACGCAGCCTTGTCGCTGGTGCTGGGGGCGACGGGAATATTCATCTGGCTGATGGGTGGTCTCGGGTACTTCTGGCCGTCGATGTTCACGCGTGCAACGTGCGGGGAATCCGCGGAGCCGGGGTCACCCGAGGGACGCAGGAAGATCAGTTCGGCCGGGCGGATCGACCCGGCCGTGTGCCGTTGGTTGCGCGGTACGGAGTGACCCGCACTGTACTTGTATACCCCATGGGGTATAGCAAGTACAGTGGGAGGGTCCATGACGATCAGCACCACTCCACCGGATCTGCCGACCTCGATCGAGGACCAGGCCTACGCGCTAGGGCCCCTTCGTCGCGCCCAGGGCGAGCTCGGTGGAGTCATTACGATGATCGAACGGGACCGTTCGTGCGATGAGGTGTTCACGCAACTCGCTGGCGTGTCCCAGGCGGTCAGTACCACCGCCCTGACGCTCGTCGCTACCGGACTGCGAGACTGCCTCGCGGCGCCGGCGGATCCCGCTGCGGCACTACGCCCGCAAAAGATTCTGCTGAGCCTCGCGTGATGGGCCAGCGCATCGTCATCATCGGCGGAGTGGCCGGAGGAATGTCCGCGGCCGCACGCCTGGCCCGCCTCATGCCCGAGGCGCGGATCACCGTCCTCGAGCGCAGCGCTCACGTCAGTTACGCCAACTGTGGACAACCGTACTTCGTGGGCGGCGTCATCGCGAACGAGGGCGATCTGCTGCTGGCCGAGGATTTAGCCGATTTCGAGTTGGCGTACGCCGCGCCCTTCGGTTCAGCCAAGGACCCGGTGAACATGCTCGGCTACGTGGCTCAGAACCGATTGAGCGGGCAAGGGCGTTGCGTCTCCTGGCGCGACGTCGAGGAGAACCGCACTCGTGGTCATCAGCTCGTCGACGTGCGCAGCCGCGCCGAATTCGCGCGGGGGGCCATCCCGGGGGCACTCAACATACCGGTTGATGAGGTCCGAGAGCGTCTCGAGGAACTCGACCAGAAGGTCGTCGTCTTCTGCCAGGTCGGCGTCCGAGCCTACGTCGCCACGTCGCAATTGCTGCCCCGGGGATACGACGCCGTGAACCTCGACGGCGGGTACCTCACCTGGCGCAACTCACCGGCCTTTACCGCATCATCCACCAACCAAAGAGGAGAACCACCATGTGTCATCGCATCACCTGTCGTATTTGCGCCAAACCCACCTGGGCTGGTTGTGGGCAGCACGTCGAACGGGCGCTAGCCGGGGTACCGACCGATCAACGCTGCTCGGGCCACACCGCGACCACCAGCGCGAGGAGATAGCCATGTGCCGAAAGATCAACTGTTCAAAGTGCGGCCGCCCGACGTGGGCCGGCTGCGGCCAACACGTCAATCAAGTTTTGGCCGGCGTTCCCCAGAAGAAACGCTGCAATTGCGCCGAGACGGGTTTTGACGCCAAAGTCAAGAAGGCCCTCACCCAGGGATGGCTTGGTCGTTTCCTCGGCGACTAGCTCCGCGAGAAGCAGCCAAACAGCCGCGACGTGCTCGCGGTCATGGGTGCAAGGTCACCTCTCTGCGCGCCGCCGCGTCTTGTCGGCGCTCCACGCGTCGCAATCAGCAACGCCCGCACGGCTGACCACTTGGTGGTCAGCCGTACGGGCGTGGTGAAAGAGCAACACCGCAAGGGTGCCGTGCGCGCAGTGCTGCGCTTATTCGACTCGAGGGTCAACACGGCAAGCGCCTAGGGCAGCTCAGGGATATTTACGGAGTCGGGTGTGGCACTGATGCCATTCTCTTGTGAGGGGGTGAGCGGTGGCTTCGGTAGAACGTCGGTCGTGAGACAAGCGCTAGGACGAGTCCTAACCGATCCCACTGACTTGCGTCGCGGGCTCACGACGTACCGTCCTCGCCTCCGTCTTCCACGCAATGTTTTGACCAGAAAGATTGGTCCCACCTTCACCCGCGAGAACAGTACTGGTTGAGCCATTGCAGGAGAGGAGCATGACCAGACGGCGACGCTGCAGCGAGCCACACATCCGCGACATCGATGGCAACATACTGCCCGTGGCCGCGTGCGAGGCCGAGATCAATGGCGAGTGGGTCCCCATGGCGTCGCACGCCAGTGCCGGGCTGACGCCGGGCGCGCTCAAGAGACACGGTAGCTCGCTCGGGGTCAGTGTTCGCGTCACGACCGAGGATCATGTCGTGGAGACGCTGGTCGACGCGCAGGCCCTGCACCGGCGCCGTTACGCAGACGTTTCTCCGAGCGACGGAGATCTCGCCCAGCTTTCATTCCTCGAAGATGCCCGCGGCCGCCGGCTCAACGTCGAAGCACTCTCGTGCGCGACGCAGCGTCTCGAGATGTCGTTGTCGCCCGCCGATTTGACGTCGTTCTTACGCGGCCCCGCCGCGCCAGTCATCGCACACGTCGCGCAGGTCGATCGTCCGACCCTCGAAGCGATTCGCCTCGCGCTGAGCTACACCGAAGTTCTCGACGGTGTTGTCACGCGGTCGGCTCCCGCGCAGGTGGTTCCGCGACGCGCTCGCGCGGTGATCGTCCCCTCAGAATCACTACTTCCCCAAGCCGCCTCGGCATCGAGAATCGCTGCCGTGGTCGACGCTATCGGCAACAGTTGCACATCTGGTGCCACTATCGTCGACGCCATTGGCATGGTGGGACGACAAGGTGCGTACTGCCCCAACGCCGCCTTCACCCTTGGCCTGGTCGACAGGGTGTCGCTGGGCGATGGCAACTTCTGGGATCTTGCCCGGACCCCTGAGACAAAACTACGACATGACTCTGCCATCGGGACAGGCCGAGGTGGCGTCGATCACGAGAACGGGACCAATTCCCGAGCGGCCTGTCGCGTGCATCGCGTGCCATCACTTGCGGCACCGCCGCGACACCTACTCGTGGCAAACAGTGGCGAAAGGAGGCAGACAGTGACCAAGCGACGTGATTGCGCTGGGGGCGAAAGCCCAGACAGTACAAGGAATCCTGAGTGGAGCGGGCGACGAGAATCGAACTCGCGTTCTCAGCTTGCGGTCGCGGTCGGCGATGAAGACTCCAACCAGCGCAGGTGGCGAGGTCGTCGCCATTCAAGGTGGCTGCGGGGGTCATGTTGCTGCAGCGA
>JABBOA010000144.1 GCA_019352075.1 Acidobacteriota bacterium
CACCCTCGCGCAGCTTGGCGATACGCTTCATCAGACCGCTCTTCTTGTTGGCCGCGGCGTTCTTGTGGATGATGCCCTTGGCGGCGGCCATGTCGATTCGCTTGATCGCGACGCGCAGCGCGGCGTCCTCGTTCTCCGAACCGACGGCGGTGACCGCGGTCTTGGCGCGGGTGCGGATCTCGGACTTCACCGCACGGTTGCGCTCACGAGCGATCTCGTTCGTCTTGTTGCGCTTGATCTGGCTCTTGATATTCGCCACAAAAAACCTCGTTCTCAGTTCGCCGAAACTCTCCGGCGGGCTAGACAAGGCTAGCAGACCGCGACAACGGTCCCGCTTTCGCCGGCCGGTGCACCCCGCCAACTAGCCTTGAATGCACCGTGGCCCACATCCTTCTTCCCGTCGAGACGGCGAAAATCCGTAATTTCTCCATCATTGCCCACGTCGACCACGGCAAATCGACGTTGTCGGACCGCATCCTCGAGATCACGGGCGCGGTCGATCCGCGCTTGATGCGCGCGCAGTACCTCGACTCGATGGACATCGAGCGCGAGCGCGGTATCACCATCAAGGCCCAGAACGTGCGCGTCTTCTTCGAGGACCACATCCTGCAGCTCATCGACACCCCCGGCCACGTGGACTTCGGCTACGAGGTCTCGCGGTCCCTGGCGGCGTGCGAGGGGGCGATCCTGCTGGTGGACGCCAGCCAGGGCATCCAGGCCCAGACGCTCGCCAACTGCTACCAGGCCATCGAGAACAACCTCGAGATCGTGGCGGTGCTGAACAAGATCGACCTGCCCGCGGCCGACCCCGAACGCTGCAAGGAGGAGCTCGACCGCGTGTTGGGCCTGCCCGCGGACCAGATCCTCTCGATCTCGGCCAAGACCGGCGAGGGCGTGGCGCAGTTGTTGCGCGCGGTCATCGAACGCATCCCCGCGCCGGGCGGGGACCCCGACGATCCCCTGCGCGCGCTGATCTTCGACTCCTACTACGACCAGTACCGCGGGGTGATCTCCTCGATCCGCATCATCGACGGCACCCTGCGCGACGACGTCAAGATCCGCATGATGCAGGCCGGCGAGAACCACGAGATCGAGGAGATCGGCGTGCGCACCCCCGACATGATCGCGGTCAAGCAGCTCGGTCCGGGCGAGGTGGGTTACATCGTCGCGGGCATCAAGGACGTCGGGGGAGCGCGCTCGGGCGAGACCATCACCGAGGCGCAGCGCCCCGCCGTCACCGCCCTCGACGGGTACATGGACCCCAAGCCCATGGTCTACTGCGGGATCTACCCGATCGACGGGGACGACTTGGGCGACCTGCGCGACGCGCTCGACAAGCTCAAGCTCAACGACGCCTCCATCACCTACGAACCCGAGTCGAGCCACGCGCTGGGCTTCGGCTTCCGCTGCGGCTTCCTGGGACTGTTGCACATGGAGATCGTGCGCGAGCGTCTCGAGCGCGAGTTCAACCTCGACATCATCGCCACCGCCCCCTCGGTCGTCTACCGCGCCTATCTGACCGACGGCACCGAGGTCAAGATCGACAATCCGACCGACCTGCCCGACGCGTCGCGCCTCGACCACATCGACGAGCCGATGCTGCACATCTCCATCCTCACGCCGGCGGAGTACCTGGGCACGGTGATGGACCTGTGTCAGTCGCGCCGCGCCGAGATGATCAAGATGGACTACCTCTCGGCGGAGCGCGTGGAGCTGAAGTACTCGATCCCCCTGGCCGAGGTGGTCATCGACTTCTTCGACGCCCTGAAGAGCCGGACCAAGGGCTACGCCAGTCTCGACTACGAGCAGAGCGGCTACGTCACCTCGAACCTGGTGCGCGTGGACCTGCTGATCAACCACGAGGCGGTCGACGCGTTCTCCACCATCGT
The DNA here is from genome assembly GCA_019352075.1 of Acidobacteriota bacterium. Classification (GTDB taxonomy): domain Bacteria; phylum Actinomycetota; class Acidimicrobiia; order Acidimicrobiales; family RAAP-2; genus RAAP-2. Next base: position 1,890 of record JABBOA010000144.1, read on the forward strand.
GCACCGCTCCAACGCCGACTTCTACGGCCGCAAGATGGCCGAGCGCTTGAAGGAGCTCATCCCGCGCCAGATGTTCGACGTGCCCATCCAGGCGGCGGTCGGCGGACGCATCATCTCGCGTGAGACCGTCAAGGCGCGTCGCAAGGACGTCCTCGCTAAGTGCTACGGCGGTGACATCACGCGCAAGCGCAAACTGCTCGAGAAGCAGAAGGAGGGCAAGAAGCGCATGAAGAACCTGGGACGCGTCGAGGTCCCCCAGGAGGCGTTCGTCGCCGCGCTCAAGCTCGAGGACTAGGCCAGGCGCCCCGCCCGCGGGCTCACTCGTCGAGCGTGAAGGCGATGCAGGCGTCGCGGGGCACGTGCAGGGCGATGTTCTGGTGACGCGTCCAGCGCTCCTCGCTGAAGACGCCCAGGAGTCGTTGACCATCGGTGAGTTCGATCACGTGCTCGTAGCCGCGTCCGCGAAAGGCCGCGTCGACGACGCGGCCCGCGAGGGTGGCGTGAGCGGCGTCGCCCGCCTCGCCGGTGCCCGACGCGTCGGGGGCGCCGAGTCGTAGCGGCGCGGCGCGCACGAACACCCGTACGGCGGCGTCAGGTCCACTGACGCGCGCCGCGGCGCTGAGGCGCGAGTGGAGCGTCGCGCCCGCCACGCGCAGGCGGACCCGCGAGTCTTCGCCGCGGCCCTCGATGACGTCCTCGATGACGCCGTCGAGCTCGCCGGCCACCCCGGTGAAGCGTGCGACGAAGGGTGTCGCGGGGTGGCGGTAGATCTCCTCGGGGGTGGCGACCTGGACCAAGCGACCCTCGTTGAGCACGCCGATCACGTCCGCCAGGGCGAAGGCCTCGACCTGGTCGTGCGTGATGTAGAGCACGCTCGAGCCGGACTCGCGCGTGAGATCGGCGATCTCGATGCGCAGACGTTCGCGCAAGTGCGCGTCCAGGCTCGACAGGGGTTCGTCGAAGAGGATCGTGGCGGGCGCGCCGACCAGTGCGCGCGCCAAGGAGACGCGTTGTTGCTGTCCCCCCGACAGGGTGTTGGGGTAGCGCGTGGCGTAGTCCGCCAGCCCCACCCGGTCCAGGATCTCCTGCACCGCGCGGCGCCGATCGGTCTTGGCGACGCCGGACCTATGCAGCGAGAAGGCCACGTTGTCGAAGATGCTCATGTGGGGCCACAGGGCGAAGTCCTGGAAGACCATGGAGACGTTGCGCCGTTCCGGGGCGACGTGCGAGGTCGCGGAGTTGACCGTGGTGTCACCGAAGCGGATGTGTCCGCCGTCGATCTTCTCCAGGCCCCCCACGCAGCGCAGCAACGTGGACTTGCCGCTGCCCGAGGGACCGAGTAACACGGTGAACTGGCCCGGAGCGACGTCGAGGTGGATGCCGTCGAGGACCCGCTGATCGCCGTAGGACTTGTCGACGTCGTCGATCACGATGCGCGACGGCGTGGCGCCGGGGCCCTTGACCGCGCTGGTCGGCGACGGGGGGGCGGCGACGGCCACGCCCCGCGTGACGTCCCCGACCGTGAGACGGGACTGCGAGACTGCGCTCATCGTGGCCTCCCCACATCGATGTTGCGCCACCCGGGTGGCGCGGCGAATCGAAAGATCAGCGTCGCGGTTGCGATCACGCCCACGACGATGAGCATCTGCACGACGGAGAAGGCCGTGGCCATGGCGAGGTTGTAGGACTGGAACGAGCTCAGGATCGCCGTTGCCATGGTGCGCACGCCCGTGGGGGCCAGCATCTCGGAGGTGGGGAGTTCGCCGAAGGTCGACGCGAAGGATAGCAACCAGGCCCACAGCAGGCTCTTGGCGACGAGGGGCAGGACGCACCGGCGAAAGGCGCGCAGTTGATGGGCCCCGTGGATGCGTCCAGCGGCCATCAACGATCCGTCGATCTGCCCGATGGGACCGATGAGAACGCGGCTGTTGGACGGGAGGGAGATGGCGAGGTAACCCAGGCCCAGCAACGTCATCGTGCCGTAGAGGTTGATGCCCAGGTGCACGGTGAAGGGCAGGTTGAAGACGAAGATGAATCCCGCCGCCAGCACCAGAGCGGGCAGCGCCACCGAGCCGACGAGGACGGCGTCCATCAGCCGTCCGGTCCAGCCGGGCCGCGGACTGGTGAGGACCTTGGCGACCGCGACGCCCAGGATGAGCGTCAGCGTGGC
>JABBOA010000145.1 GCA_019352075.1 Acidobacteriota bacterium
GGTTGACCGAGCTCGTGGCTCGATAACGCCGTGCCGCATCGTGGGCAGTAGGGCACGACCTTGAGGTCCTCGTAGAGCAGCCCCCGGTCGAACAACTGCTGCAACTGCCACCAGACCGACTCCACGTAGGCGGGATGGAACGTGTAGTAGGCGTGCTCCATGTCGGTCCAGTAACCAATGCGTTCGGTGAGCCGCTCGAACTCCCCCACGTAGGTCAGGACCGACTCGCGGCACAGGCGAGTGAATTCGGCGATGCCGACCTGCTCCTCGATCGCCTTCTTGCCCGAGATGCCCAACTGCTTCTCCACCTGGACCTCCACGGGCAGTCCGTGGGTGTCCCAGCCCGCGCGGCGCGCCACGAAGCGGCCCCGCATCGTCTGGTAGCGGCAGAAGAGGTCCTTGTAGACGCGCGCCCAGACGTGGTGCAGACCCGGCATGCCGTTCGCGGTCGGGGGCCCCTCGTAGAAGACCCACGGCTCGCCCCCCTCGCGCTGGGCCATCGTGCGCGCAAAGATGTCGTGTCCGCGCCAGCGCGCCAGTTCGGCCTCTTCGAGGGCTACAAAATCAAGTTCGGCGCTGACCGGACGAAACACGGGACTCCTTCGTTGCGTTCGTCCATCGTACTCATGGCCCTGGCGCCCCACGACCTCGCGACACCGCGGGGGGCACGAAGTGCGCGTCGAGCCACGCCTCAGTGAGTTCCTCGAGGGAACCGAGGAGCAGGTCAGCCAGGGCGAACGCCGCGAACTCGCGGTCCGAGGGGGTGGGTACCGCCACCACCGTCATGCGGCCGGCCTTGGCGGCGAGCACTCCCGCGGCGGAGTCCTCCATGACGAGGCAACGCTCGGGGGGCACCCCGAGGGAGGCGGCGGCCGTCAAGAATACCGCCGGGTGCGGCTTGCCGTAGGGTTCGAACTGCGCCGAGTGCAACGACGCGAAGCAGTCCCCTAGGCCAAAGTGCGCCAGTGATCGTTCGATCAGGGCCAAGGGGGTCGAACTGGCGAGCGCCACGGGTCCGCGCCGCGAGGTCAGTTCAATCGCGCGCACCGCTCCCGGGAGCAGACGCCCCTTGGACTCGACGAGCTCACCGACCCGTGACAACAGCATCGCCACGACGTCGGAACGGCTCGGGCCGTTCCAGGGGTAGCGGCCGTACCAGTAATCGACCACTTCCGCCACGAAGAGACCCTTCGTGCTGCGATCGGTCGCCTCCTGGAGGTCGACCCCGAGGGCCCCGAAAATCTCGACTTCGGCCTCGTGCCAGAGGATCTCGGAGTCAATGAGCAGTCCGTCCATGTCGAACAGGGTCGCTTCAATTGTCATAGTCATACTTTGACACAGCCACTACCGTGGAGACCGTGAGTCCGGTTCGACGCGGCGTGAAGAGTGACGCCACCGCGATCGCCCAACGCGTCGCGGACCAACTCTCGCGCGACGCCAGCGTCGAACCCTTGGTCTCGAAACATTTCTCGCGTCACGATTTCGAACAGGCCCTGGCCCACTCGGCGAGCCCCGTCTGGGTCGAGGACTCCAGCGGTCTCCTGCGCGGCCACCTCTACGGCGCCACCTTCGACGACCCCTTGAACGGACGCCAGACGTGGACGGGCCCCGACGGCTACTCCTACGAATTCGAGAACGTGCTGGACAATTTGTGCGACTGGGCGTACCGCGAGTGGCGAGAGTCGGGCTCCGCCGCCCACCTGGTGTGGGCCCTCGCGGGCAACGGCACCCAAGACTGGATCGAGCGGGGCTATCACGTCGTGAGCGTGCGAGGCTCGCTGGCCCTGGGCGAGACCTTCGACTTCACCTGGCCCGCGGGGCACCACGTGCGACGAGGCGACGGCGCCGACCTCGACATCGCCCTGGCCTTTGACGCCTTGATCGACCTGGCCCAGGGGATCCAACTCGACTCGCTCACCGACGACCAGCGTGAGAGCAACGAGGCCGACTTGGTGGATCTGTTGGGCGACCCCGACTGTCACTACCACCTGGTGGAGGTGGACGGCGTGGCCGCCGCGCAGTGCGTGACGTTCCCCCTCCCCCCGCTACGCGGAAGTCACGACGACACGGTGTACCTCGGTTCGCTCGCCGTCGAACCGCGTTGGCGCCGGCGCGGACTCGCGACCGTGCTGGTGCACGCCGTGCTCAACCACGCGATCGAGGATGGCTTTCGATTCGCCGAGGTGAGATGGCACATCGACAACGAGGAGGCGACGTCCTTGTGGTCGTCGCTGGGCTTTCGCCCCACCTACGTGCAACTGCGCCGTTCGTTGCGTACCTAGTGCAGCGCCGACTCGATGGCGATGACCAGTGCCGGATCCTCGGGGGTGACCTGGGGGGCGAAACGCTGCACGGTGCCATCGGGTGACACGAGGAACTTCTCGAAGTTCCAGCGGATGTCGCCGCTGTAGCCGTCGGCGTCGGGCGTGGCGACCAGTTCGTCGTACAGGGGGTGACGTGACTCCCCATTGACGTCGATCTTCTCGAAGAGGGGGAACGTCACCCCGTAGGTGGTGGAGCAGAAGGTCTGGATTTCCTCAGCCGTGCCGGGCTCTTGGCCCATGAACTGGTTGCAGGGAAATCCCACCACGCTGAAACCGAGGGCTCCGTAGGTCTCTTGGAGTTTCTCCAGTCCCTCGTACTGGGGCGTGAGGCCGCACTTGGAGGCCACGTTGACGACGAGGATGGTCTCGTCACGGTAGGGCGCGAGGGAACTCGGCTCGCCGGCGAGCGTGTGCACAGGGATGTCGTAGAGGCTCATGGAGTGCAAACTACCGGATTCTGCATCGTCTCATTCACCTAGAGTCAAAACGTGCGCGCCACCATCATCGACCACGGATCGCTTCGTTGCGAGGAGCGACCCGATCCGGTACCGGGACCGGGGGAGGTGATCGTGGCCACCGAGTTCGCCGGTATCAACGCCGCTGACCTTCTGCAACGACGGGGTGTCTATCCGCCGCCGCCGGGCTGGCCCGAGGACATCCCCGGCATGGAACTGTCGGGACGCGTGGCGGACGTCGGCCCCGGCGTGGACCCCGACGTGCTCGGTCGACGCGTCTGCGCGATCGTCGGCGGTGGCGCCCAAGCGACGCGCGCGCTCGTGCCCGCGACGCACCTCATCGAACTACCCGACTCCGTCGCGATGAACGAAGCGGGTGGTTTCGCCGAGGCCTTCATCACGGCCTACGACGCACTGGTGCTGCAGGGACGCCTGCGCGAGGGTGAGCGGCTCCTCGTGTCGGGGGCCACCGGCGGCGTCGGTGTGGCCGCCGTGCAGATCGGTCGCCTCCTGGGCGCCCACGTCATCGCCGTCACGCGTTCGCGCGCCCACCACGAGTCACTGCGCGGCCTCGGTGCCCACGACGTCATACTCCTCGAGGACGTCGCGCGCCTCACGCCGGTGGACGTCGTCCTCGAACTCGTCGGTGCGGCGCACCTGCAGCTCGCGCAGGATCGACTGGCCAATTTCGCGCGCGTCGTGGTCATCGGCGTGGCGGGCGGTGGGTCGCGCGTCGACGTCGACCTGCTCAACGTGATGCGCACTCGCGCCACACTGACCGGCTCCACCCTTCGCTCACGCAGCGAGACCGAGAAGACTGAGGTCATCGCGCGCGTGGCGCAGGCCCTGATCGGACCGTGGGCTGACCACGACATCACGGTACCCCTGGCCGCGACGTTCGACCTCGCCGACGTCGAGGACGCCTACGGGTTCTTCGCCACGCCCGGCAAGTTCGGCAAAGTGCTCCTCGCCACGGGACCAGCGGGCGAGTGAACGCGACTCCCCCACCGCACCCCTCACGCCTCGACCCCACCCGCACGGACTACGCGCTCATCATGCGCGCCCACGACGACGCCGTGGCCACTGGTCAGCGGACCTACCTCGATCCGCGCACCGGTCTCGTCGTGCAGACGCGCACCGCCCACCTGCAACGAGGTAGTTGTTGCGACAGCGGCTGTCGCCACTGCCCGTGGGTGTGAACTGCC
>JABBOA010000019.1 GCA_019352075.1 Acidobacteriota bacterium
CGCACGCCGCCGAGCCAGGCATGGGTGGTGGGGTGGCCATCGAGCACGGTGACCATCGGCACGGTGGTCCTGGGCTCGGTGGACGGTATCGAGGAGGAGCAGGTGGTGCGCGCCACCGGGCGAATCCTGTCCATGCCGGTCGGTGACGCCCTCATTGGCCGCGTGGTGAACGCGCTCGGCGAGCCCATCGACGGAAAGGGCCCGCTCGTCAACGCCGGCCAGCGTCGTATGGAGGTCCAGGCGCCGGGCATCATCGGCCGCCAGCCCGTCGGCGAGCCGTTGCAGACCGGCATCAAGGCCATCGACGCGATGACCCCGATCGGTCGTGGTCAGCGTGAACTCATCATCGGTGACCGCAAGACCGGCAAGACCACGGTCGCGATCGACACCATCTTGAACCAGAAGGGCCAGGGCGTGAAGTGCATCTACGTCGCCGTGGGCCAGAAGAACTCCTCGGTCGCCCAGACCGTCAAGACCCTCGAGGACCATGGGGCGATGCAGTACACCGTGGTCGTGGTGGCCTCCGCCGGCGATCCCGCCCCCTTCAAGTTCCTCGCTCCCTACGCGGGATGCGCGATCGGTCAGGAGTGGATGGACAACGGCCAGCACGCGCTCGTGGTCTACGACGACCTGTCCAAGCAAGCCGAGGCCTACCGGCAGATCTCGCTGCTGCTGCGCCGCCCGCCGGGCCGCGAGGCCTACCCCGGTGACGTCTTCTACTTGCACAGCCGCTTGCTGGAGCGCGCGGCGAAGTTGAGCGACGACCTCGGCGGCGGTTCGCTGACCGCGCTGCCGATCATCGAGACCAAGGCGGGTGACATCTCGGCCTACATCCCCACCAACGTGATCTCGATCACCGACGGCCAGGTGTTCCTCGAGTCGGACCTGTTCTACTCGGGCGTGCGTCCGGCGATCAACGTCGGTAATTCGGTGTCGCGCGTCGGCGGCGCCGCGCAGATCAAGGCCATGAAGTCGGTCGCGGGAACCTTGAAGATCGACCTCGCGCAGTTCCGCGACCTCGAATCCTTCGCCACCTTTGGTTCAGAGCTCGACAAGTCGTCCCAGGCGCAGCTCGATCGCGGTTATCGCCTCACCGAACTGCTCAAGCAGGGCTTGAACGCGCCGGTGCCGGTGGAGGAGCAGTGCGTCGTGATCTACGCGGGCACTCGCGGCTGGCTCGACACGGTACCGGTCGAGGACGTTCGCCGCTTCGAACAGGAGTTGGTCACCACCTTCCGGGCCACGCACGCGGACCTGCTCGAGCACATTCGCTCGACGGGTACCATGCCCGACACCGCCGCGCTGGACGCGGCCCTGACGTCGTTCCTCGACGGCTTCGCCGTCACAAGCAAGTAACCGGAACGAACGAGCGAGAGAGGAGGAGCGATGGCCGGTGGACAAGAACGGATCCTGCGTCGACGCATCAAGTCGGTGCAGGCCACCCGAAAGATCACCAAAGCGATGGAACTCATCGCGGCGTCGCAGATCGCCCGCTCTCAAGCGCGTATCGCCGCCAATCGTCCCTATCGACGGGGCATGCAGCGCATCATCTACGAAGCCGCGTCGTCCGATCCGCGCGCCGCGCGCAAGATGTTGGCCACCCCCGACCAGGTCGAGACCGCGATCGTGGTGGTGATCGTGGGCGACCGCGGACTCTCGGGACCCTACAACTCCTCCGCGCTGCGCGCCGGTGACCGGCTCGTGCACATGTTGCAGCACCAGGGTACGCGAGTGCGTCTGGTCACGATCGGCAAGAAGGCGCCGGCTTTCTTCCGCTTCCGTGGCATCGACGTGGCGCAGAGCTTCACCGGCATCGCCGACCGTCCGACCTTCGCCGATGCACGACTCGTCGCCAGCGCGGTGGCGGCGCCCTTCGTCGCGGGTGACGTCCAACAGGTGTTGTTGGTCGCCACGCGCTTCCACTCGGCGGGCAGTCAGAGCGTCGAGGTCGAGCAGTTGCTGCCCCTCTCGATGCCCACCGATCTCGACGTCCCGACCTCGACGGGACTCAAGGGCTACACGGAATTCGAGCCGGAGGTCGAGGATTTATTGATCGAGCTCGCGCCACGGGCCCTCGAGAGCGAGATCTTCTCGGCCCTGCTCGAAGGCGCCGCGTCGTTCCACACCTCCCAGCAGCGCGCGATGGCCGCGGCCACCGACAACGCGGATGAACTGGGACAGACCTTGTCGCGAATTATGAACCGAGCCCGCCAGGACTCGATTACGACCGAAATCATGGAAATCGTGGGCGGCGCGGAAGCGCTTCGCTCGGGAAAGTGAGAAGCAAATGACCATGGCTCCTGAAAAGTCCACCCTGGAAACGGGTCGCGTCGTCGCGATCGCCGGTCCGGTGGTGGACGTCGAGTTCCCGCCGCACTCGTTGCCCGAGATCAACCACGCCGTTGAGATGGACATCGTCATCGACGGGGAGACCGTGACCGTGACGGCCGAGGTCGCCCAACAGATCGGCGAGGGTCGCGTGCGTTGCGTCTGCATGAAGCCCACCGACGGCCTGGTCCGCGGAGCGGTCGTGCGCCAGACCGGCCGCGGGATCACCGTGCCCGTGGGCGACGCCGTGCTGGGACACGTGTTCAACGTGATCGGCCAGCCGCTTGACACCGCCGACATCGGTCCCGTCGAGGATCGGTGGGAGATCCACCGCAACGCGCCGGCGTTCGACCAGTTGGAGCCGCGCGCCACGATGTTCGAGACGGGCATCAAGGTGATCGACCTGCTGGCCCCCTACGTGCAGGGTGGAAAGATCGGTCTGTTCGGCGGTGCCGGCGTGGGCAAGACGGTCCTGATCATGGAGATGATCCGACGAGTGGCGGAGCAGCACGAGGGCGTGTCGGTCTTCGCCGGCGTGGGTGAGCGTACCCGCGAGGGCACCGACCTGCTACTGGAGATGCGCGAGTCGGGCGTGATCGAGAAGACCGCCCTGGTCTACGGTCAGATGGACGAGCCGCCGGGGGTGCGACTACGTGTGGCGTTGGCCGCCCTGACCATGGCCGAGTACTTCCGCGACGTGAAGAATCAGGACGTGTTGTTGTTCGTCGACAACATCTTCCGTTTCGTGCAGGCGGGTTCGGAGGTCTCCACGCTGCTCGGTCGTATGCCGAGCGCCGTGGGGTACCAGCCGACGCTGGCCGACGAGATGGGAGAGCTCCAGGAGCGCATCACCTCGACGCGTGGTCGCTCCATCACATCACTGCAGGCGGTCTACGTTCCCGCGGACGACTACACCGACCCCGCACCGTTCACCACGTTCACCCACCTCGACGCCACGACGGAATTGAGCCGTCAGATCGCCGCATTGGGCATCTACCCCGCGGTGGACCCCTTGACTTCGACGTCGAACATCCTCGCACCCGAGATCGTCGGAGACCGCCACTACGTGGTGGCTCGCCAGGTCCAGCAGATCCTGCAGCGCTACAAGGAACTCCAGGACATCATCGCGATCCTGGGCCTCGACGAGTTGTCCGAGGACGACCGCGTCACGGTGGCGCGCGCGCGAAAGATCCAGCGTTTCTTGTCGCAGCCGATGTTCGTCTCGAAGATCTTCACGGGCATCGACGGCATCAACGTGCCGGTGGCCGAGACCATCGAGTCCTTCGAGCACCTCGTCAAGGGCGATCTCGACGCGTTCCCCGAGCAGGCCTTCCTCAACGTGGGCGGTGCCGCGGACGTCGAGCGCAAGGCCGCTGAACTGGCGAAGGATTAGCCCGTGGCGTCGTTGAAGGTCGAGATCGTAACGCCCGAGGCGGCGCTGTGGACCGGTGAGGCGAAGGGTCTCATGGCCCGGTCCTCCGAGGGTGAGTTCACGATCCTGCCCCAACACACGTCGACGGTCGGCGACATCGTCCCCGGCCTCGTACGCGTCGCGACATCGTCGGGCGAAGTGGGTTTCTGCGTGCACGGGGGTTTCTTCCAGGTGGGCCCCGACGAGGAGGATGGCGTGACGCGGGCCACCGTCCTCGCGGGCATCGCCGAACGCGTGAGTGACATCGACGTGTCGCGTGCGCAGGCCGCCCAGGAAGCGGCCGAAGCCCAATTGTCGAGCGGCGCAGACCTCGACGAGGCGGCGCGGTCACTCGCCGCTGGCGCGCTGGCGCGCGCCCAACTCCGCTTGCGGCTGGCCGCCGCGCGCTGACGCGAGCGGTCCTAACGGGCCGTGACGTATTCGATCAGGTCGCGCTTGTCGTTCTCGAGCTCGTCCACCCGCCACTTGACCACGTCCCCGATGGAGATCATCCCCGCGAGCGCGCCGTCGTCGAGCACGGGAACGTGACGGATCCGCCGCTCGGTCATCAGCGACATCAGCGAATCGATGGTGGTGGCTTCGGTGCAGGTGGTGACGGTCGAACTCATCACCTGCGCGATTGGCATCGCCAGCGCCGATGCGCCGTGGACGCCGATCGCCCGCACCACGTCGCGCTCGGAGAAGATGCCCGCGAGGGCGTCCCCGGCGGCCGTGACGACGAGGGCGCCGATGCCGCGCTCGTGCAGTAATCGCAGGCCGTCGGCCACCGTGCGATCCTGCGAGATGGTGACGACCTCGCGGCCCTTCTTCGAAAGAATCTCCTGGACTTGCATCACTGACCCCCCGCGAGCACCGTCGAAACGTGCCCCTGAGGGGACTCTAGGTCGTGAGGTCGTCGCCGGGCAACGCCGGGTGCACCCCCCACTCGTGAGATTGTTCACGAGGTGCGTCCTCGTCGGGCCTAGGGCTTTCGGTGACTGAAGCGCATCAGCACCAGGGCGACCGACAGCATGACGACGACGCCGACGCCGAGGGCGAGTGAGATGAGAGCCCGGTTGAAATTGATCCCCTGCATCGAGTTGCCGAACGTGAGGCGCGCCGACGCGCTCAAGATGTCGCGGACGCCCGCGAGGATGCCGATCACGAGGAAGGGACGGACCGGGAAGCTCGAACTGCGCAGGTGCGCCAGGACCGTGTGGGCGATGTCCAGCAGGATCACCACCACCAGCACCCCGTCAATCGCGGCGACCACCGTCTCGGGGAAACTGCCCCACTGTTGGAAGAACGTGTAGATGGTTCGTCCGAGGACGGCGGCGGCGATGACCAGGAGGCTCACCACGATGGCGTATTCGACCGTGGCGAGCAGAGCCTGGACCATCCGGTCGAGCGCGGAGGGGGCGGGACTGTCGGGTGACGGGTCAGAGTTCACGTACGAACGCTAGCGCCCAGGCGCGTATCCCCGCGGACTACAGGCCCGTGGTGAACTCCTGGAGCTTGTCGTGGCGGTGGAAGGTCTCGATGGTGCGCACCGTGCCGGAGCGGCTGCGCACGACCAAGGACTGAGTGGTGGCGCCGAACTCGGTGAAGCGCACGCCGCGCAGGAAGTCGCCGTCGGTGATCGCCGTGGCCGAGAAGAAGCAGTTGTCCGACGCGACGAGATCCTCGGTGGTGAGCACGCGGGTGAAGTCGTAACCCAGGGCTTCGGCGGCGAGACGTTCCTCGGGGTTGCGCGCGTGCAGGACACCCTGGATCTCGCCGCCCAAACCCTTGAGGGCGGCCGCCGCGATGACCCCCTCGGGGGTGCCACCGATCCCCATCAAGATGTCCGCACCGGAGTTGGGCCAACCGGTGGCGATAGCGCCCGCGACGTCGCCGTCGGAGATGGAGACGACTCGCGCACCGGTCTCGCGGATCTCGAGGACAAGATCGTCGTGACGTGGTCGGTCCAACACGACGACGCCGAGTTCCTGGATGGGCTTCTTGAGGCGCTGGGCGAGCTCCTTGAGGTTGTCGGTGGCCGATGCGTTCACGTCGACCGCCCCGCGTCCGCGGGGACCCACCGCGATCTTCATCATGTAGAAGCACGGACCCGGGTTGAACATCGTGCCTCGCGGCGCGAGGGCGATGACCGAGAGGGCGCCGTTGCGCCCCTTGGCGGTGAGCGAGGTGCCGTCGACGGGGTCGACGGCGATGTCGACCTCGGGGGGGTGCCCGTCACCGATGCGCTCTCCGTTGTAGAGCATCGGCGCCTCGTCCTTCTCGCCTTCGCCGATGACCACGATGCCGTCCATCTGAACGGCTCCGAGGACGAAACGCATCGCGTCGACGGCCGCGCCGTCGGCGGCGTTCTTGTCCCCGCGACCCGACCAGCGCGCGGCGGAGACCGCGGCGGCCTCGGTGACGCGGATCATCTCCAGTGCGAGGTTGCGGTCGGGTCTCGTGGGTCGCAGCATTCCGTCAGCGTACTTCGTTGGGCCGAAATGGTCCACGACAGCGCGACGCGAATTGCGGCAATACTTGGGGGGTGAGTTCTCTCGTCGTCCACCCCCGAGGGCCCCTGGTGGGCGAGGTACGGGCCTACGGGGCCAAGAATGCGGTACTCAAGCAGATGGCGGCGTGCCTTCTGGCGAGCGGCACCCATCACCTGACCAACGTGCCCGAGATCACCGACGTGGCCATCATGAGCGACCTGCTAGTGGCGTTGGGCTGTCGGGTGGATCGATCGACCGCCCACGAACTCCTCATCAGCGTGCCCGCCGCCGCCGATCTCGGTACCGAGGCGCCCGCGCACCTGTTCGAGGCGATGCGCGCGTCGATCGTGATCCTCGGTCCGCTCCTGACGCGCTGTGGTGAGGCGTCGATGGCTCTCCCGGGTGGCGACGACTTCGGGCATCGCCCCATCAACTTCCACACCGACGGGCTGGGCGCGATGGGGGCGGTCTTTCACAACGATCGCACGTCCATCCGGGCCACGTCGCCCGGTCGATTGCGCGCGACGCACATCACGCTCGAGTACCCGAGTCACACTGCCACCGACAACCTGCTGATGGCGTGCGTCCTGGCCGAGGGCCGTTCGGTCATCGAGAACGCCGCCCGTGAGCCCGAGGTCGAGGACCTCGGACGACAACTCGTCGCCATGGGCGCGCGCATCGAGGGACTGGGGACGTCTCGACTCACGATCACCGGCGTCGCGGAGTTGTCACCCGCGCGACACGAGGTCGTGACCGACCGGGTCGTGAGCGCGACGTATTTGGCGTCGTCGTTGATCACCGGCGGTGACGTGCGGGTGAGTGACGCTCGCGCCGACCACATGGTGATGCTGCTGCGCAAGATCGAAGCGATGGGTGGCGTGGTCGACCTCGCGGGAGAAGGGGTCGGGGTGAAGGGGCCGCAGCGCCTGCGCGCCTGCGACGTCGCCACGTTGCCCTATCCGGGTGTGGCGACGGATTACAAACCCTTGATCACGACGATGCTCAGCGTGGCCGAGGGCGTGTCGGTGGTCACCGAGAACCTCTTCGTGGGTCGTTTTCGCTACGTCGATGAATTGGTGCGACTCGGTGCGAGCATCACCACTGAAGGACATCACGCGATGATCCGCGGCGTCGATCACCTCACGGGGACCACCGTGCACGGTAGCGACATCCGCGCCGGCGCGGCGCTGGTGCTCGCGGGACTGGTCGCCGAGGGCTCGACCACCGTGCACGGCATGGAGCACGTCGCGCGGGGCTACGACGACCTCCCAGGACGATTGGTGAGCCTAGGGGCTGACGTGACGTGGGTACCGTGACGGGCGTCGCGCCGAGGACGCCGTGATCGCGAGCGCGCCGGAGCAGTTACTGGCGCAGGCGCGCGAGGGCTCACGCGCCGCCTTGGCGCGCCTGATCACCTACGTCGAAGGGTCGGGCGAACGGCACTTGGCGACCGCGTCGCTGGTCTATTCGTCGCCGCCGCCCCACGTCATCGGCCTCACGGGCGCCCCCGGCGCGGGCAAGTCGACCCTCACCGACCGGCTCATCACCGCCGCACTGGTCAACGCCTCGTTCATCGACCCCGCGCCCTTCGCTCGCGTGGCCGTTGTGTGTGTCGATCCGAGTTCGCCCTTCACCGGTGGCGCGCTATTGGGCGATCGCTACCGCATGCAGGACCACGCCACCGACGAACGTGTCTATATCCGCTCCCTGGCGACGCGGGGCAACCTCGGGGGACTGTCCCTGGCGGTGCCCGACGCGGTGCGGGTGCTCGGGGCGGTGGGTTTCACGCTCGTGATCATCGAGACCGTGGGCGTGGGGCAGATGGAGGTCGACGTCGCGTCGACGGCCGACACCACGGTGGTCGTGCTCAATCCCGGCTGGGGGGACGCCGTGCAGACGGAGAAGGCAGGCATTCTCGAAGTGGCTGACGTGTTCGTCATCAACAAGGCCGACCGTCCGGGCGCCGCGCAGACCCGGCGCGACCTCGAACGGATGATGGACATGGGTCCGACGACGCCATGGCGTCCGCCCATCGTGGACACGGTGGCGAGCGATGGCCGTGGTGTCGACGACCTGTGGGCGGCACTCGGCCAACACCACCGTTTCCAGGCGGGGGGTGCCTCCGACGAACGACGTCGACGCCGTGCCGCCCACGAGCTCGATCGGGTGATGGGCGCGATGCTCAGTGAACAGGTCCGTACCGGCGACGGCGCCCGCCGCTACGCGCAGCAGCTCGACGCGATCTTGGCGGGGCGTACCGATCCGTACCGGGCCGCGCAGGCATTACTCTTTCAGAGATGATTGCTCAAAGCGTCCCCTACGACCTCGTCTTCCTCGTGCACGTACTGAGTGCGCTCGCCGTCGTCGCGGTGTTCGTCGTGATGCGAGTGTCGGCCCACGCGATCGTGCGCGGCGCCAGTGACGAGGAGCAGAGGCGCAAGTTTCCTGATCGCCGTAATTGGGCCGCACGGGTCCTGCACCTGCTGGTGATCACGGGACTGACGATGTCGTTGATCGGCGATCACTCGGTGTCGCTATCACAACCCTGGATCGGCGTAGGGATCCTGTGCTATCTCGCGGCCGCGGGCCACCTCGAGGCGCGGACCCTCCCCCTGGAGCGCACGTTGGCCGAGGTGATCGCCCACGACGGTCACGCCAGCGTGGAGCGAGGACGCCAGCTGATTCGTTCGATGGACACCCTGCTGGCCCTCGTCGCCGTGGCGTTGGTCGCCATGCTGGTGCAGTTCTAATCACGCCAACGACGCGAAGCCCCGCGTCGGCCGCGGTGGGCGAAGGGTCTTTGGTCACCACCGATCGCCCCCCCGCGACGTACGAGACTGCCTCAACGCACACTAGGTTTCTTCACATGGAGGTTTTCAATGCCAACGCTCCCCGGGCCCAAGAGTCTGAACAATCATCACCGCGACACCCTCGCCAAGATCTTCCAGCATCCGACGAGCCACAATATCGAGTGGCCGGACGTCGCGTCGTTGCTCGAGGCGGTGGGCACCGTGATCGAGCACAAGGAAGGCAAAATCGAAGTCCGCGTCGGTAGCGAGGTGCGATACTTCGATCGCCCCCGCCACAAGGACATCGACGTGCAGCAAGTGGTTGACCTGCGACACCTCTTGACCAACGCCGGGTACCACTCGGGCGTGCAGGCGCGCGCAGCCGAGGGGACCGAGGACTGAACCGCGGATCGTCTCGACCCGAAACGGACGCGCGGGGGAAGGGGTACCGATGACCGAGTACCGCGCGTCGCGTCGGGGACGCACGACGACAGACGTTGCGTCGGGTGCCTCGCACGACGAGAGCGAGGGGCGGTGAACGACCAGGATTCGCCGAAGTTGTCGGCGCTCACCGGACGTGACGTGGTGACGCACTTCCTGCGTCGCGAGGTCAAATCGATCACCCGCTACGGGCCGCTGGTGCAGGAGGGGTTCGACAGCGAGGGTGTGCACCAACTGCGCGTCAGTGCCCGGCGAATGCGCTCGGAACTCCAGGCCATGCGCGACGTATTACCACGCGAGCCCTGGCGTGACCTGGGTGAGGACCTCAAGTGGATGGGTGCGACCCTGGGACGTCTGCGCGATCTCGACGTCCTGGCGGAGCTGTTCGATGACCACCTCACCGGAGCCACGGGTTTGCGCGACACGGTGATGTCCACTTTGGAGCGACGCCGCGCCTCGCCTCAGCGCGACGTCGAGGAACTCCTGGCGTCGTCGCGCTACCGGCGAATCGTCCGGCGCCTGAGGCGCCTGAGGCGTCATCCGGCGATGGGTGACGCGGGTCACACTGCGGCCGCGGAGTTGTTCTTCCCCTCACTCTGGGGGGCGGTGGGCACCTACTTCGCGACCATCGGCGACCCCTACGATCACCGCGATGACGAATCGCTCCATCGGGTGCGCATCGCGTCGAAGAAGTGTCGGTACAATTTCGAGGTCGCCGCGCTGTACGCGGGGGAGGAGGCACGGGTGGTGGCCGCATCCCTCGAGGCGATCCAATCGATCCTCGGCCAGGTCCACGATCGATCAGTCGCCGTTGGTTTCCTCGACTCGCTCGCACTGGGCTCCGACGCCGACCTCGAAGTGCGCCACGCCCTACGTGCGGAGATCGTGGAATTGCGGCCTCAGTGGATCACGCATTTCCACGACGTGCAACGGGTGGCGCCGGTCGTCTTCGCGCGCCGTTGAACCGTCAGAGGAACGACGCGCGCCCCACCATGCCCGCCGCCACCGTCGCGTTGGTCGCCTCGTCGATGATGACGAAACTTCCGGTGACGCGGTTGTCGCGGTAGTCGTCCACCGCGAGCCAGTCGGCGGTCTGCAGTGACGCGAGTCCGATGTCGTTGGTCGCCAGTTCGCTGCCCGCGCGCACGCTGAGGGTCTCGATATCCACCACGCCGGTGAGTTCACGCAGTCGCACGGGCGTGACCTTGGTGGTGTGCTTGAGGCGAAGACGCTGGCTGGCGCGCCAGGGCTGTTCGCCGAACCAGCAGATGGTCGCCGTGAACTCCTTGGTGACCGTCGGCAGGGGGGCAGTGGCGAGTAGGTCGCCGCGGCCCGCGTCGGTCTCGGCGGCCAGGCCGACGTCGATGGAGAGTCCGGCGGTGGCCGCCGATCGGGCGCCGGCGCCCGACGTGATCGACGTGATCGACGTCTCGACGTTGGCCGGGAGCAGGGTGACGACGTCACCCTGGCGAAGTGTCGCGCCATTGAGCATGCCCGCGTAGGTACGACCGCCCCCGTTCTGGCGAAGGACCCACTGCACGGGTAGCCGCGCGCCGGAGCGCGCGTGGGTCCACGAACCCGCCGCACAGGCCTCGAGTGCCTGCAGGACGGTAGGACCGTCGTACCATTCGAGGTGCGCCGAGCGCTCCACGACGTTTTCGCCCAGGAGAGCCGAGACCGGGATGGTCGTCACCGACTCGAAACCCAGGTCGCGCGCCAGGGTGGTGATCTCGTCGACGACGCCCACGTACGCCGACTCGGACCAGTGGACCTCGTCCATCTTGTTGACGGCGACGATGATCGTGCGCACGCCCAAGAGGGCGACGATGCACAAGTGCCGGCGCGTCTGCTCCTTGAGTCCGTGCGCCACGTTGAGCACTACCAGGGCGACGTCAGCCGTGGACGCGCCGGTGGCCATGTTCCTCGTGTACTGGACGTGTCCCGGGCAGTCGGCGATGATGAACTTGCGCGTCGGGGTCGAGGCGTAGCGGTAGGCCACGTCGATCGTGATGCCCTGCTCTCGTTCCGCCCGTAGTCCGTCGGTCACGAAACTCAGGTCCAGGTTCCCCACGCCGCGTTTCGCCGAGGCCGCGTGGACCGCGTCGAGCTGATCGTCGAAGAGTTGACGGGTGTCGACCAGCAGTCGGCCGATCAGCGTCGATTTCCCGTCATCCACTGATCCGACCGTGGCCAGACGAAGGAGATCCTTGGTGGCGAGTTTCATTTAGAAGTACCCCTCGCGCTTGCGGTCCTCCATCGCGGTCTCACTGAACTTGTCGTCGCCACGGGTCGCGCCGCGCTCCGAGACGTTCGCGAGGGCGATCTCGTCGATGATGGCGGCCAAGGTCGACGCGTCCGAGAGCACCGCGCCGGTCAGGTTGGCGTCGCCGACGGTGCGGAACCGCACGACGAGCCGCTCCACTTCCTCGTCCTCTCGCGCCACGACGTGGGGGCCGACGGCAAGGTACATGCCGTCGCGCCGCACGACGTCGCGTTGGTGGGCGAAATAGATCCGGGGCAACTCCATCTGTTCGCGTTCGATGTACTGCCAGATGTCGAGTTCCGTCCAGTCCGACAGAGGGAAGGCCCGCAGATGCTCACCCGCGTTGACCCTTCCCTGATAGAGCTGCCAGAGCTCGGGGCGCTGCTGGCGTGGGTCCCACTGACCGAAGGCGTCGCGGAACGACAAGATTCGCTCCTTGGCGCGGGCCTTGTCCTCGTCGCGGCGCGCACCACCAAAAGCGGCATCGAAACCGTGGGCGGTGATGGCGTCGAGCAGGGTGACGGTCTGGAGGCGATTGCGTGGCCCCATCGGGCCGGGGTCGGCCACCTTGCCCTGGTCGATGGAATCCTGGACCGAGGCGACCAGGAGTCGCGCGCCGTGTCGCGCGACGGCGTCGTCGCGGAACTCGATCACCTCGGGGAAGTTCTGTCCGGTGTCGATGTGCATCACCGGGAAGGGGAGCGCCTGAGGCGAGAACGCCTTGGTGGCCAGGTGCAACAAGACGGCCGAGTCCTTGCCACCCGAGAAGAGCAGTACCGGTCGCTCGCACTCGGCGACGACCTCTCGGAGGATGAAGATGGCGTGGGATTCGAGCAAGTCGAGGTGATCGGTCATCGTTGGTGCCAGGGGGGTCAAAGTGGTCATAGAGAAGGTAAGATGTATCTTACTCTACTAAACCACTAGAGAATATTAAGCATAGGCGAGAACTTACTTTATGCCCCTCTTGACGCCCGCACTTCATAATGAGTTGGAGGCCGCCGACCATCGGTTCGCCCACGCGTCGCCGAGCGAGATTCTGGCGTGGACGTTCGAACGCTTCGACGGGGACGTCGCCTTCGCCTGTTCGTTCGAGGACGTCGCCCTTCTGCACATGATCCAACAAGTGGCTCCGGGGACCGAGGTCATCTTTCTCGACACCGGGGGACACTTTGCCGAGACGATCGAGTTCGTGGACCGCCTCGAGGCCGCGTGGCGTTTACGGGTCACGCGTACGGCTCCCGGGGTCGACGCCGTCTCGTGGCCCTGCGGCACCGAGCGGTGCTGTGCGCTGCGCAAGGTGGAACCCCTATCGCGCGCCTTGGCGGGCCGGAGTGCGTGGGTCACGTCGGTGAAACGCAGCGACGCCGCGACGCGGGCGACCATGAAGGTCGTCCACTGGGACGAGAAGTTCAAGCTGACCAAGGTGAACCCACTGGCCGCGTGGTCCGATGAGGACGTCGCCTACTACTTGCGTTCGCACGATCTGCCCGAGCACCCCTTGTGGGCTCGGGGCTACGCCTCGATCGGTTGTGCCCCTGTCACCATCAAGCCCGTGGTCGAGGGCGATCGGCGATCGGGCCGTTGGGCCGGGGTCGCCAAGGAGGAGTGCGGCCTGCACGAGTCGTAATTCTTCGGTCATCCACCAATTTCAAGCAATTCACCAGTACATTTGACATCAATGTTTGCAAGTGCTACTGACGAGATCGGCTGATGCTAGCGCTCATCGTCGCGGTATTCTGGCTCGCGATCCTCGCTCCGTGGGCCGTCGTGAAGTTTCGCAACTCGCGCGCGGAGCGGTCGATCGACTCCTTCCACGTCGAACACGAGCGTCTGAGTCGTCAGGGCTACGCGGTCGCGCCGGTGCGCCGCCTCGACGATGCCTACCTCTACGAAGAACACTCCTACGAACCCGAACACGAACCGACACGGGCGCGACCGCGTCTGACCGTGGTTCACGATAGCGACACGTACTCGACGCTGGAGAGCCGTTCGTCGTGGGATGAGTGGGAGCGTGACTACGACTACGACCACCCCCGCTCGCTCACGCCATCCTTCGAGTCGAACCAACACCGTTACGCCGCCTACGCCAGCGCACCGGCTCGTGAGGCCCCCGTCGCGCGTCGCGCGCCACTCGCGTACGACGAGGGGTTCGTCGGTGCGCCCCTGCATGGGTCGATGAGGGTTCGTCGAAATCGGATCTTCACGAGTCTCAGTCTCAGCGCCGTCGTGACGACCGGACTGGATCTCCTCATCGGTCTCTCGCTCCTGCAGTTCCTGGCGGTACTGTCGTGGATTGGCCTCGTCTTCTACGTGGCGGCCGCGCTCTTCGCGGTGAGCCAGGGCTACCTCGCCGCATCGTCGCTGGTCGGAGCGCGTCGAACCAAGGCCTACGCACCCGCGTACTACGACGAGGGCCTGTCCGGTGACGAGGAGTCGTCCGTCCTCTACGCCGACGAGCAGTACTACGACGACACCGCCTACGAAGTGGCCGTCGATGGGGGGCGGTGGCGTCGTGAGCCACGCCACTTCGCGCTGGGCTAAAGTGGGTACTCCTTCGGGGGTGTAGCTCAATTGGTAGAGCGCTACGTTCGCAATGTAGAGGCAGTGGGTTCGAATCCCATCACCTCCACCGACTGGGGAAGATGTGTGAACTGCATCGGTGACTGGATGGTCCCAGGAGAAATGCAGCCACCGGGCGCGTGGGACGCCTCGTGGGTGCCTCTTCAAACTCACCGAGTCCCGCGTGCGAGAACTTGTTTTACGTAGGTCGGGTATTGATTCAGCCTCGCTGAGTTAGTGTGAGGGGATGACGTGGATCTCTCCCGAGCCGCCCGACGACGGACCCGCCCCTGACACGGGTGAGATTCGCCCCATCCTCCAGGGTTACCTCAACCATCACCGCCTCACTCTGCTTCGAATTTGCGCCGGATTGGGTGCCGAGCAGTTAGTCCTACGACCCGTACCACCGTCGACCCTCTCGCTGCTGGGCTTGGTCCGGCATATGACAAAGGTCGAAAGGCGTTGGTTGCGAATTCGGGCCGCTGGAGAAGACGTCGCTCCACTCTTTACGATCGCCGACGAAGACTTCGACGATCTCGACTCGACCAGCGCTCCCCAGGCGATCGCCGACCTTTCTGCTGAGTGGGCGCGGTGCGACATGGCTGTCAAGAATCTGCCGCTTGATCACTGCGTCGAAGTGCGCGGCCAGGAGGTGTCACTCGCGTCCATCTACGTCCACCTCATTGAGGAGTGGGCCCGCCACGACGGCCACGCCGACATCATTCGCCAAGCGATCGACGGCGTTACCGGTCGCTGACAGTCGAGGGGTGACCAGGGACTCGTGAGTGTTTCTCAGTCGTCGTCGTTGTGGCGCCCATCACACCGGGCCGATACTCGTTGAGCCGTTGAGCCGTTGAGCCGTTGAGCCGTTGAGCCGTTGGGGAGTTTGAGGCAGAAGTGTCGGTTCGTACTGTGTGACCCGAGGTCCACAAAATTGGAATGCGCGAATGCGTGAACCAACGACGACTACTTGGCAGGCCCGTCGTACAGGGCCAATCCAAGTGCTTGGGCTGCGATGGCTTGTCGGTGATCGAGCGTCAGAACCACTACGTTGTCATCGTTTGTGTCAGCTATAAGTTGCGCCGAGGCGAGGTGCAGAGCATCGAGCGTACGAATTGAGACTTGAAGAACGAATTGTTGGGCCCTGCTGAACGAATCCTGGGTAATAGGGACGACTCCGATTGGCCCGTCGTCGGCAGTGTGCTCCTTGTACGCTGCGAGGCACTCGGCCATTTCGCTGGCGTTGATACGACCGTCGGACTTCGCCCGCACCAGCAAACTTGCGAACTCAACGTCTGCCAACTCGCTAATCACGACCGGATCGGGTCCATCAAGAATGACATCGCTAATCCAACGCCCGTGGTCCTCGTCACCTAGGTAGGCACTCCCAATGGCGCTCGTATCCGCAAAGATAATCATCCTTCGTCGCGATCGTCGCTCACGGCGTTGCTCGCGTAGCCAGAGGGTGTGTGGAGTTTGGTGCCCGGCCCCTTTGTTCGATTGCGAGCTCTACTGTTCAGATCCTTACGTGACATCAGTCGACCGTTGGAGATCGCCGCCACCTTCCATTCGTGGCGTGGTGTACCTGGTCCTGCCACCGCAGCGCGCAGTAGCCGGTTGAGATAAGAGTTCACGGATTCACCAGTTCGGCTGGCCTGATTCTTAAGCGCGTCAGCCAAGTCGTCATCAACTCGAGTTATGATTTGCTTCATTTCTTGATGATAGCATTTATCACAATATGATAGCAATCATGGTTTGAACGCACTAGCGCCACTCACACAGCCAAAAGTCAGTGGATGGCCCGAATTGTCAGATCTTGAACGAAGGCTGAGCGGTTCTTATTGTGTTACCCAAGGTCCACCGACGGGGACGACGCGCGAACCCCGTTGCCCGCCACGCTGTGGTGCGAGTGCAGCGGCAATGTGGTGACGATGACCCGAGGGCCACTCCGGGGAATCCGCTGGCCTCGTGCGACACGTGAAGTGGAATCAGCCTGCGAGCTGGCGTGGTCAGGTGAGGGTTGAGGACGCTCCGCTGACGAGGAGGCAGGCCGGGTCCGACGCCAAGGGCTGGCCCGAGACGGCGAATGCCCGTGAACGTGAGCCACCGCAGAGTTGTCGGTAGGAGCACTCACCGCACGCGCCGAGGAACGAGGCGTCGCGGATGGCGCGCATCAGGGGATTGTCTCGATAGAGCTCGACGAGCGAGGATTGGCGCAGATTGCCTAGCGCGAGCGGTAGGAATCCCGACGGGTACACGTCGCCCGTGGCGCCCACGAAGACGATGCCGTTGCCGTCGCGGGTGGCGGCGCTGGGGGCGCAGACGTCGTGGGTCGGTGCGCCCAGTAGTTCCGCCAGCCTCTGGTGCAGACGATCGTAGAGATCACTCGTGGCTGGCCCGGGGGTCAATTCGTGACGTTGTTGATTGACGCGGCGAAGGAAGGGGCCCTCCACGGAGCGAACGGTGAAGCCGTACTGGGAGGCGTCCACGAGGAAGTGACAGATGTCCTCATTCTGCTGGGGGGTCGACGCGTTGACGTCCGTGCCGCGCCCGGTGGGGATCAAGAAGAAGACCTCCCAGATATCGATGTGGTGCGCGAGAAGGATCCGGGCGATGTCGGCCAACTGTTCCACGTTGCGCGCCATGACCGTCGTGTTGATCTGAACCGTGAATCCCGCTTCCTTCAACTGACTCAGGGTGGTCATGGTGGCGTCGAAGTGTCCGGGGACGCCGCGCACGGCGTCGTGGGTGGCGGCGTCCATCCCGTCGAGCGAGATCGACACCGTCTTAACGCCGTGCTGGCGCAGCTCGCGCATCCTTTCGACCGTCAGGAGGGGGGTGACCGACGGCGCGAGGGCGACTGGTACGGCCACGGACCGGGCGTAATCGATCAATTCCATCAGGTCGGTGCGCTTGAGGCAATCGCCCCCGGTGAGGATGAGAATCGGGCGAGGACTAGCCAGTTGCGCTAGTTCGTCAATCATGCCGCGACCTTCGTCAGTCGACAGTTCGCACGGACTCGGTTCACGCTGGGCGTCGGCGCGACAGTGAAAGCACGCTAGGTCGCACGCTTTGGTCATCTCCCAGAAGACGAGCAACGGTCGGTCGTTGAATCGCCGCTGCAACACCTCGCGGCGATGATCGCCTGCGTGCAACTCCACGTGTCGCACGTCGGAGGCGCTAATGGTCACGCGTCCAGTGTGGACGCTGGCGCGCGCCTGTCCCTAGGGGCGTTGGTCATCTTTGTCACGTCGTGCGCGTCGACGTCAGGGTGCGATGGTGGGCGGGACGAGCGATGGGCCGCGGTACCAGTGGACGTCGTGGGTGCGCACTCGCACATCACGACGGTGCCCAGATATGACCTAGGGCCTTAACGAACGCCGAAGTAAACGTTTGCCACACTCTTATGTTCGTCTTATGGGCACAATCATGGGCGGTATCTCGACCTTGTCACTAGCGCGATGGCATTTCGGAATCACGACCGTCTTTCACTACTTGTTCGTGCCGCTGACGATTGGACTCGGCATGTTGGTGGCGGTGTTGCAGACGGCCTTCTACCGGACCAAGGATCCGGCGTACGACCGGATGACGAAGTTCTTCGGCAAGCTGTTCCTGGTCAACTTCGCCATTGGGGTGGTCACCGGCATCGTGCAGGAATTCCAGTTCGGCATGGACTGGTCGCGCTACTCCACGTTCGTGGGCAATATCTTCGGCGCCCCTTTGGCCATCGAGGCGCTTCTCGCCTTCTTCATGGAGTCGACGTTTCTCGGTGTGTGGATCTTCGGGCGTGGTCGGGTGAGCGAGCGTATCCACCTGATGTCGATCTGGCTCGCGAGCCTGGGGACCATCCTCTCCGCCGCCTTCATCGTGGCCGCTAATTCGTGGATGCAGCACCCGGTAGGTTTCAGCATTGATCCCGTCTCGCACCAGGCGGTCATGACGAACTTCTGGGCCGTCATGACGAACTCCACTTTCCTCCTGGCCTACGGACACGTCCTGTTCAGCGCCTTCTTGACCGGCGCGGTGTTTATGCTGGCGATTGCGGCGTGGCACCTGCGCCAGGGCCACGACCTCGCGGGTTTTGGCAAGGCTGCGCGCATCGCCATCGTGGCGACGCTGATCACTGCGGTCGGCACGATGTTCCTCGGGGACTCGCAGGCCAAGCAGATGGAGCAGCAGCAGCCGATGAAGATGGCTGCTGCGGAGGCGCTCTATAACAGCGCCTACGGCGCGAGCTTCTCACTCTTGACGATCGGGGACCTCTCGGGCCAACCCATCTTCCAAGTGCGCGTGCCGCACATCTTGAGCGTCCTGGCGACCAACACCTGGAACGGCAAAGTCCAAGGTATCAACCAGTTGCAGGCGGAGGCGACCGCGAAGTACGGCGCCGGCAGCTACGTACCGGTCATCTGGGTCCTGTACTGGACCTTTCGCATCATGGTCGGTCTGGGCATCTTGCTCTTCGTCGTGGGTGGCGTGGGACTCTGGTTGATGAAGCGCAAACGCCTTGAGCAGTCGAAGCATTTCCTGCGCTTCGCCTCGTGGATGATCCTGGCTCCCTTCGTCGCCAACTCCGTCGGATGGATCTTCACGGAGATCGGCCGTCAGCCCTGGGTGGTGTACGGACTCTTGAAGACGTCCGACGCCGTCACGATCATCGCACCCGGATACGTCGCGGCTTCACTGGTCGGCTTCACATCCGTGTACACGCTGCTGGCGGTCGTGGAGATCGGGCTCATGATTCGACTGGCCAGAGTGCCTACCCCGGTGCTCAGCGACACCGAGGTCGACGCCCTTCCGGAACTCATCTACTAGGAGACGACGATGCTAGGACTACTCACGACTTCCCCCAGCGGCCTGGAGCAACTGTGGTTCGGTCTCATCACGGTGCTCTGGCTCGGGTACTTCTTCCTCGAAGGCTTCGACTTCGGGGTAGGGATCCTCATGCCCTTCGTGAGCAAGGACGACCTCGACCGTCGCGTGACCATCAACACCATTGGACCCGTGTGGGACGGCAATGAAGTGTGGCTGCTCACCGCCGGCGGTGCGACCTTCGCCGCGTTCCCTCTGTGGTACGCCACGGTGTTCAGTGGTTTCTACCTCGCCCTGTTCGTGATACTGGTCGCGCTGATCTTTCGCGGGATGGCCTTCGAGCTGCGCCACCGCAGCAGCGCTTCGGCGGCGGCGTGGTGGGACCGTGCCATCTTCTGGGGGTCGGCGCTGCCGGCGCTGCTCTGGGGCGTGGCCTTCGCCGATTTCGTGCACGGCGTCCCCCTCGGGGCGAACGCGACCTGGACGGGCACGTTCTTCGACCTCGTCAAGCCCTACGCCCTGGTGGGCGGTCTGAGCACGTTGTCGCTCTTCACCCTGCACGGCGCCACGTACCTCGGACTCAAGTGTGACGGCGACGTGCGCGACCGTGCCCAGCGCGTGGCGCGATGGCTGGCCCCGGTGACATTCGCGATCGTCACCGCGTTCTTGGGCTGGACGTACCTCACGGCCCATTCGCGTCACGAGGTGGGCCTCGTCCCACCGCTGCTGCCCATTGCGGGCGTCGCGGCACTGGCCGCCGTGGGTTGGATGGTGCGCGAGCGTCTCGAGGGCTGGGCCTTTCTGGGGACCGGATTGGTGATCCTGGCGTTCTTCACCACGTTGATGCTCAACCTGTACCCCAACGTGTTGGTCTCGTCGGTCTCGCCGAGCGACACCTTGACCATTTCCGCGACAGCCTCACATCGCTACACGCTCGAGGTCATGAGTTGGGTGGCCCTGATCTTCACGCCGCTGGTCCTGCTCTATCAAGGCTGGACCTACTGGATCTTCAAGAAACGCGTGACGCGTCCCGGCGCCACGTCGGCCCCCGTGTCGACGAACGTCTAGCGTGGCGGAGCGGCCGTCGGACCTGCTGAAGCGCCTGATGCGCACCTCGCCACTGGTGCGACGCGCGCTCGGCGCATCACTGGCGCTGGGGTTGTTGTCGACGGTGAGCATCATCGTGCAGGCCAGCGCCGTGGCGAGCGCACTGGGAGAAGTCTTCTACCACCACGAGGTGCGCGTCACGACCCAGGTGGTCTGCTTCGTGGTAGCCACCGTCGTTCGCGCCGTCGCGGTGGGACTCGGCGAGCCGGTGACGGCACGCATCGCCGCCCCCCTCCGCCGCGATCTGCGTCGACGCCTGATGCGCCGTGTCCTGCGCTATGGCCCCCACCAGAGCGTGGACGCGACGGTGCAACTCGCGACCAAGGGCATCGGTGCGATCGAAGACTACGTCGCCAATTACGTCCCGGCGTTGGTACTGGCGACGATGGCGCCGTTGCTGTTCCTCGGGTACCTGACGTGGCGTGATCCATTGAGCGGCGTCATCGTCGTGGTCAGCGTCGGTCTCTTGCCGGTCTTCATGATCCTGCTCGGCCTCGCGGCCAAGGAGAAGATGCAGGAACGATGGGACGATCAACAGCGGCTCGCGGGCTACTTCGGCGACGTCGTGCGAGGCATGGGCGTCTTGAAGGCGCACAATCGATCCCACCACGCCGTGGCGCAACTCGACGGCGTCGGCGTCGCCTTGGGACGCACCACGATGGCGACTCTCAAGGTGGCTTTCCTCTCGAGCTTCGCCCTGGAACTACTCTCGTCTCTGGCGACGGCCCTCGTCGCACTCGTTCTGGGCGTTCGACTGCTCGACGGTTCGTTGCGCCTCAGCGTCGCACTCGCGGTCCTACTGGTCACGCCCGAGGTCTTCTTGCCCCTTCGCCGTTCGGCCGCGCAGTATCACGGTTCGGCCGACGGCATCGCGGCGGCGAGCGTCCTGCTCGACCTCGTGGGTGACGCGCCGCGCGGGGGACACCTCCCTGCTCCGAGCACGGCGCCCGCCCTGGCCCTGCACGACGTGACGGTCGCCACCGAAGGTCGTCCCGACACGCCACGTGTGAGTGGTGACATCCCCGCCGGACAACTGACGGTGATCCGCGGGGCGTCGGGTTCGGGCAAGACGACGTTGCTTCGCTCCCTCATCGGTCAACGCGACGACGTGGGGGGCGTCATCATGGTGAACGGGACGGACCTGGGTGAACTCGATCGCGATCGATGGCAATCGTGCATCGCGTACTTGCCCCAGGATCCGCGTCCGCCGGGTTCGAACGCCCGTGAGGTGCTCGCCATGGGCGCGAGAGACATCAGTGACGGTTCGATGCACGAGGTACTCTCGACGCTGGGGCTCGACCTGGACCTGGACCGCGAACTCGGCGAAGGCGCGAGTGCTCTGTCGGCGGGACAGCGTCGGCGTCTGTCGCTCGCGCGCTGCCTCCTACGCCAGCCGTTGCTCCTCGTGCTCGACGAGCCCACCGCCCACCTCGATGCGGCCAGTGAGGCGATCGTGTGGCGCGTGATCTGCTCGCTCACCATGACTCGAGTGGTGGCCACGCACCGCGACCTCGACGGGGACCACGTGATCGAGGTCGCGGCCTCGAGGACGACCCGTGCGTGAGGGCCCGGGCATCGTCCGTGATGCTCTGTCGCGCGAACGCGCGGCGGTGGCGCGCGCTCTCGGGGCGGGGGTGCTGGTCACCTTGTGCACGGTGGGACTCGCGGCGACGTCGGGGTGGCTGATCGTTCGATCGGCCCAGCGTCCAGGCATCGTGCCGCTGACCGTTGCGATGGGCCTCGTGCAACTCTTCGCCCTGGCCAAGGCGACCGGGCGTTACCTGGAACGGACCCAGACCCACCGTGCGGCCCTCGGCGCGATGGGCCACGTACGCGCGGCGGTGGCGCGCGAGATCGAACCCCTGCTGCCCGCCGGACTGGGTCCGCACAGTGCCGACGTCGTCGACACCGTGATCGGTGACGTCGAACGGGTGCAGGATCTCCTGACGGCCGTGGCGGGGCCGTTGTTGACGAGCGTGGCGGCGGCGCTGGTGAGCAGCGTGGTGGTAGGCGTGATGTCCGCACGAGCGGGTGGCGTGCTACTGGGCGCTCTGGTGATCGACGCCGTGCTCGTCCCGGCCCTCGCCGTGCGGTTCGGACGCGAGAGTGGCGACGCGCTGGAGGAGGTACACGCTGAGTTCACGGGTCTCTTCGACCAGGTAGCTCAGAGTGGCGACGAATTCATCATGGGGGGCGCGCAGGATCTCCTCACACGCCGCCTCGTCCTCCTCGAGCAACGTTATGATGCGGCCCAGCGCCGTCGACGGGGCGTCACCGGCGTCGTCTCGGCGCTCGGGGTGCTGGTCAACGGAGTGGCGACGATCGTCGTGGTGAGCGTGAGCATCGGTGACGTGCGCCATGGGCAGCTGGGCGTTGCCCTGGTCGCCGTACCGGCGCTGATGACCATCACCGCCCTCGACATGGTCAGTGCCGTGGCGACCAGCGCGGCGAACGCCGCGCGCGACCGGGGGGCGTTAACGCGACTCAACGCGCTACGCCAGCGACCTCGACCGGTCCGCGACGTGGATAGCGCCGACGAGGGCGCGGACCTCGCCCCCTTCGTGGACCTGCTCGGTGTGGTTCACTCCTACGATGGCCATCAGGTGTTGACCGGGGTCAGTGGACGGCTGCGTCCCGGCGACGTCGTCGTGCTCTCGGGCCCCAGCGGCAACGGCAAGACGACGCTGGCGCGAGTACTGGCCAAGTTCCTCGATCCCACCGGTGGCCGGTTGGCGCTGGGCGGCGTCGAGTATGCGAACCTGCGCGAACCGACGGTGCGTGGCGTGGTCGGCTTCGTTGACGACACGCCCCACGTGTTCGCCGCCACGTTGGCGGACAACCTGCGCCTCGCACGACCGGGGGCCTCGCCGCAGGAGCTGATGAGCGCGTGCGAGGCGGCGGGACTGGGCCCCTACCTGCGCGCGCTACCCGAGGGACTGCAGACCAGGCTGGGGGGGACCAGCGCCGGCCTCTCCGGTGGCGAACAGCGTCGTCTCGGGGTGGCCCGTGAGGTACTGAGTGGGCGACCCATCGCAATCTTCGACGAACCGACCGAGGGACTCGACGACGCGACGGCGCGCGCACTGTTGGCGTCGCTGCGCGCGCACTATCGCCAGGGTATTCTCGTCGTGGTCTCGCACCACGACGCGCCGCGGCTCGCCGGAGCGCGTGAGTGGCGACTCGACGACGGGGTCCTCGTCGAGCTCCGGTGACCGACGCGCGTCGCGGGCGCGATGGCGGCGACCTTGTCGCTGCTCGCCATCGCCCGCACCCATTGGCCGGGCGGTGTCGTGGGGCCGGTCGCGCGCCGAGGTGATCCCCTTCCTCGGATGCAGCGCCAAGATCGGATCGGTCGTGCCCGTGCGTCACGTCGCACCTGACCTTCGATGGTGGAAGCGCAACGAGTGCCGCATGTGCAAGGACCAGATGGAGGGAACGACGATGTTGCGCGTCGCCCAGGGGGTGGGCCTCCTCTTCTAGTGGATCATGCTCCACTCGCCACCTGACGTCGACGTGCGGATCCCCCTCAACAACCTCGAGACGGCCGCCACGGCGACCGAGGAGCATTACCTCGATGACGCCCATGACGCACCGCTACGTTTCAGGGATTTCCGTCGTAGCACCACGGTGTGCAAGCTCGACGACTCCGACACCGGTCGGTGGCTCACTTACGCCCCGGCGGGTACGGCCACTCGCATCGTCCATCAGCGGATCCTCGTCCCTGTGAACGGGCGAGCATCGTGTCGCACCCGCGTAATTACGCGGGTGCATGATGTGCATAACCT
>JABBOA010000146.1 GCA_019352075.1 Acidobacteriota bacterium
CTCGCCCGTGCTCACTGGTCGCCACCACTCGGGCCCAGCGTGCCGCGCTGATCGACGCCCGCGCGGCGTCGCCACCACCAGGGGCCGACGCCGGCGCCGACGAGGGTCGCGACCCCCACGGCGTCCAGGAGACCGTAATACGGGTAGCCGTGATAGGTGAAGATCACCACGTGACGCCCGGGTGTCACTTCGACGCCGACCAGCGCCGGGGCGACCATGATGGTGGGTGTCGCCCGCCCGTCCACCGTGGCGCGCCAGCCCGGATCGTAGGCGACCTTGAGGAGGACCACGGCGTCGCGCCGGGCGACCACGACGGCCCGTGCGCGTTGGGCGAGGAGCAGGTCGTGACTTTGGCTGATCACGTTGCCCGCAGGACCGCGACGCTGCGAGAGTGACGTCAACGTCGGGGTCGCCGCGGAGGCACCCGCGAAGGCGATGGTGGCGTAGACGGCCTCCGCCGGCCGCGTCGAACGCAAGAAGGCGGCGGTCCGTGGGCCGAGTGTCGCGTTGTCGGCGGTGATGACGCCGTAGGTGTCCACGACTTGGATGAGGGCGGAAGAACTGGCGCTGCCCACTCGCCAGAGGCGGTACGGTCCCGCCGTACGGAGGAGGGTGGCGCGCACCGGCGGTGGGTGCCCCACTGGCAAGAGCAAGTAACGTACGCCCAGGGCCGCGTAATCACCCGGCTGGTGTTCGTCGAAGTAGGCCTCGGGATCGGTCATGAGGCTACTGGTTCGCAACGTGAAGCCGACGGCGTCCACGTTGAGTTGCTCGAGATAGATGTACACCGGTACCGCTCCGACGTAGAACTGGTGTCCCCAGTTGCTGGGCATGCCCGCGTAGATCCGGCCACCGCCCAGCGACTCGGCCTCGGCGACCAGCGCACTCACGTCCGCGCCCTGGGTAGGAGCGACGCCGCGCTGGTAGGCGATCCACGACGCGGAAGCGTGGTCGTAGATTGCGATCTGTGTCCACGCCGGAGCGAGAAGGATGACGACGGCGATCATGGTGGCCGCAGTCGCCAGCCACCCGATGCGCCCGATGCGACCATCTCGCAACCGAGCGAGCGCGTCGGGTGCTCGACGACGTAGCTGCTCGTTGGTGCCGCTCACGAGGGCGACCGCTCCGACACCGGCGAGCGCGAGACCCGCTAGGTGCAGACCCATGATGTAACGCTGGAACAGCAGGCTCTGGTTGCCGGGCAAGACGTCTAACAACGGTCCCCACGTGGTGCGCCCGAAGAAGAGTAGAAGGCTCAGGAACCACGCGCCACTGAGCGCTCGCGCGCGTTCGTCGTAGGACCATCGGCGCACGCACGTCACGAGTCCGACGCCGACCAGGAGGCTGATCAGGGGAAGACGTCGCCAATCGTAGATCTGACCGGTGAGGAGCCAGTCCATGACCTGTCGCGCACCGTAGGAATTGTTGATGCTGGTGCCCACTTGAAACTGGTTCACGGCCAGCCACTTCAGATGCACCACGAGGGGGACGGTGACCCACGCCGTGGCGAGCAGGGCGGCGCCGCCCATGACGAGGGTGCGACCCGTCCGCGCGACGAACTGACTAGGCCGAATCAATATCCAGACCGCCAGAGTGAGCGCGCCCAGGTACGCGCTCAAGAAGTGGAAGGCGATCGTCAGCGACAACGTCGCGACGGCGGGAAAGAATGATCTGCGCTGTGACACGAAGCGCCAACTGAACGCCCACGCCAGGGGCAACGTCCACATGGCCCACAACTGCGACCAGAGCCCACTGCCGATCCACACGTAGCTCTGATGGCCGAATCCCCGTCCGGTCACCGCGAAGAGCAATGGTGCCAGCGCCGCGGCGATCGCCGACTCCCAGCGACCCCAGTCGAGCAGGCGGGTGGACCAGTACACGCACAGTGGCCACAGGCCCAACAGGAGATAGAGCGACCACGCGTAGGTGTCCGCGGTTCCGAAAAGGATCGAGAGCGCGCCGGTGAGGACCGCGGAGAAGCTCTGGTACTGCACGAAGAAGGGTGATCCCAACGACAGCAATGGGTACCAGTGATCAAAGGGGGAGATTCCGTGTCGCAGCAGACTGGCCGCGACCGCGGTCATTTGCAGGTGCATGCCGCTGTCGTTGGGGTACGCCACGGCGAGCCGTTCGGATCGCAGCGACCAGAGGTTGAAGATCACGGCGAGGATGACGAGGTCTAGTGGCCGCCTCCGTCGCCAGCGCGAGCTCCGGTCGCCGGCCGTGGTAGTCAGCGCGACGAG
Source organism: Acidobacteriota bacterium (assembly GCA_019352075.1). Classification (GTDB taxonomy): domain Bacteria; phylum Actinomycetota; class Acidimicrobiia; order Acidimicrobiales; family RAAP-2; genus RAAP-2. Next base: position 2,244 of record JABBOA010000146.1, read on the forward strand.
ATCCCCCGCAGGGACCGCGATGCGCTTGTCCGTGCCGCGCAGGACGCGCGACATATGTCCGGGGGAGCGATGTGGGTCGCGCGCGAATGTGTGATCCATGTACCGTCATTCTGCGTCGGGAAATGTTCGGGGCGTGGCAATACCAACATCGACTTGACGTCGTGACGGCGAACACTCTCGTCGAGACTGTCGGCCCCCGTCGACGAGGAGCCGTCCTTCGTCGTCTCCGTCGATCGATTCTCTCAAGATTAACGACCTCCTCACTCGATCGTGGGTCGCCCGCGCGCAGAATCGTGCCGATCCCCCTCCACGGGAGGTACTCAACGGTTGCGACTCCTTCGAACCGTTACGGCGACGAGGGCGCTCGCAAAGTGCGAGGCCAGCGATGGTCAAATTAGGTCAGATTGCCGCCAGCCGTCGCGGCGCACCAGGAGGCGCGCCCTCCTACGGGATGGGTCGGCCGACGGTGTGCTGGAGGAAGGTCGCCTGCTCGCGCAGGGCCCGACGGCCCACGGTGGTCTGCGGTCCGATGACGTCGAAAGCGTGATAGGTCCCGCGATAGTGGTGCAGTTCCACGCTCACTCCCGCATCGATCAGCCGTTGGGCGAAAGCGAGGTCCTCGTCACGCAGCGGATCCTCCTCGCAACTCATCACGAAGGTGGGGGGCAGCCGTCGCAAATCCTGCGCGCGGGCCGGCGCAGCGTACGCTGGAGCATCGTCGCCGTGGCCGAGATACAGCGGCCACATCTTGCGCGCGCGGCTGGCGTCCCACGGTTCGTACACCTCGAAACTGGCCATCGACGCGGTGGTGCCGCGGTCGTCGAGGACGGGGTACATCAACATCACGGCAGCGACCACCGGGCCCGCCTCATCGCGTGAGCGCAGGGCGACGCCCTGCGCCAGCGACCCTCCGGCGCTCGCGCCACCGAGGCAGATTCGTTTGACGTCGACTCCGAGCTCGTCAGCGGCATCGACCAACCACTCCAGAGCCAGCCACACGTCATCGTGTGCCGCGGGATAGGGGAATTCCGGTGCGAGTCGGTAGTCGACCGCCGCGATCAATGCGTCGGCGTGCGCGGCGTAGTACATGCATCGGTCGTGCTCGAGTTCTAGGTCGCCAAAGACGAAGGCGCCGCCGTGAACGAAGAGCATCGCGCCCGCCGGCGTGGGGAGGCCGTGACGTGAATAGACACGAACCTTCACCTCTCGTCCGTCGTGGTCAGTCGCCTCCGTGTCGCGCCAACTGACCTCGTCGGACACTGGTCGCGACGCCACGGCCTTCTCGCTCTCGACCTTGGCGATGGCGCGCGACTGGCCGATGTGATCGAGGTCAGAGGTGGCGGGGCCGCCGAGGAGGGGGAGAAGTTCAGGATCGAGGGGCATGGGAAGAATGTAGTCGCGATGCGGGTATTACTGGCTGAAACCCCTCAGTCCGGCGTGCCATGTTTGGAGCAGGGAGTTTGACGACCGGGTGTCGTCGTACCGTTCGCGCCTCGCACGAATGGGCCACACCCACTCGCTCCTCGCAATCGACATTTTTTCTCGTGTTCGTTGCTTCTCGCACTGCGTTGCGATCGACGAACCGTCGTCGGATGTCGCCGATCAGCGCATCTCCTCGTGTTCGGAGTCGGCACATCAAATATCCAAAGATTGAAGGGTG
>JABBOA010000020.1 GCA_019352075.1 Acidobacteriota bacterium
CATCATGATGATGTTGATCGTCGGTGGCATGATCGCGGGATTATCGGGCGCCATCCTGGTGGGCTTCATCACGTTGTGGGCTCCCGGTGCGTGGGGCTACGCCGAGACCATCGTCTTGTTCGCCGCCATCATCATCGGCGGTGCGGGCAACCACAAGGGCGCCATCCTCGGCGCCATCCTGGTGCCGGTGGGTTTCGAAGAGATCACCCGGTACCTGCCGCCCGTGGGCAACCCCGAGCTGGTCCCCGCGCTCGAGTGGGTGGCGATCGGCCTGTTGATCGTGCTCTTCCTGTGGTTCCGACCCGACGGTATCCTGCCCGAGAGGCGTCGTATTCTGAGCGGCAACAAGAACGCCCCCGCTCCGGTTCCCACCAAGGCGGACGATGAATCGGACGCCCTGATCCAGATCGGTGACCTGGAAAAGCTCGACCTGCACCGACTGCTGCACCTCGAGCCGACGGGCAACGACCACCGCGTGATCCTCTCGACTCAGGGGTTGACCAAGACGTTCCACGGCGTCACCGTCGTCTCGGATGTCTCGATCGACATCCAGCAGGGTCGACTCACCGGAATGATCGGTCCCAACGGTGCGGGCAAGTCGACCACCTTGGCGATGCTGGCGGGAACCCTCGCGTCCTCGTCGGGCCAGATCTCCTACGAGGGCCGCGACATCACCTCGATGCCCTCGGACAAGCGGGCCCTGGCCGGCATCGTGCGTACCTTCCAATTGGCGAGCGAGTTCAAGAAGCTCACGGTACTCGAGAACCTGGTCTGCGCGATCCCCCACCAGTCGGGCGACACGTTCTGGGGTTCCCTCCGGGGCAAGAGGTACTGGGGGGCGCAAGACCGCGAGAACATCGAACGAGCCAAGGAGCTGCTCGAGGGCTTCGGTCTGAGCCAGTACGCCGACTCCTACGCGGGGGGTCTCTCGGGAGGTCAACGTCGCTTGGTGGAGATCATGCGGGCGTTGCTCGCCGAGCCGAAGATCCTGTTGCTCGATGAGCCCATGGCCGGTGTGCACCCGAACCTGGCGCACAAGATCGGTGACCAGTTGACGAAGTTGTGCGAAGGCGGTATGACCATTGTGATGGTGGAACACGAACTCTCGATCATGGACGCCTTCTGCGATCCGGTCATCGTCCTCGCCGAAGGTCAGGTGCTGGCCCAGGGCACCATGTCCGAACTCCGTCAGAAGGAAGAAGTAGTGGAGGCGTACCTTGTCGGTTGAACTGTCAAAGAAGGGTCAGGTCCTCGCGGCCTCCGGTGTCGCGGCGGGCTACGACGGCCGCGCCATCGTCAGTGGTATCGACATCGAAGCCACGCCCGGCAAGGTGATCTCCATCGTCGGACCCAATGGGTCGGGCAAGTCGACGTTGCTCAAATCCCTCGTCGGCGTGGTCCGGGTACTCGACGGCACCGTCAAGGTGGGCGACACGGTGATCACGAACCTGCCCTCGGAGGAAGTGGCCAAGATCGGCGTGGGCTACGTCCCCCAGATCGATGACGTCTTCCCGCCGTTGTCGGTCAAGGAGAACCTCGAGATCGGTGGGTACCTCTTGAAGCGCCACGAGATCCATGGGCGCATCGACGCCGTCCTCGAGTTCTTCCCCAAGCTCAAGGCCATGATGGGTCGCAAGGCGGGTAAGCTCTCGGGAGGCGAACGAAAGATGTTGGCGATGGGTCGAGTGCTCATGCTCTCGCCGTCGGTCCTCGTGCTCGACGAGCCCACCGCCAACCTGGCCCCCATCGTCGCGACGCAGTTGCTCGAGGAGTACATCCGCGGCTTCGCCGACTTCGGCTCGACGGTGCTCCTGGTCGAGCAACGCGCCAAGGCGGCGCTGCGCATCTCGGACTGGACCTACGTGCTCGGGGGTGGACGGGTGGTGCTCGACGGTGCGCCCGAGGACCTCGCGCAGAACCCGATCTTCATCGAGTCCTTCCTCGGCGGCGGCGCGGCCGCACGCACCCCCAAGACCTGACCACGAACCAGTCGCGTCGCGTGGCTCACGTAGACTTTCTCGCGTGACCAACTCAACTGCCACCATCGTCGTCTGCGACGGGGACGAAACGGGGCAAGAACTCCTCGACGAGTCCCTGCGCGCCATGACCCCCGAATTGCTCGGCGTCGATCTGCACTTCGTCAACTACGACATGTCGCTCGAGAACCGGCGACGCACCAACAACGACGTGGTGCGCGAGGCCGCCGCCGCGATGGTCGAGGCCGGACTCGGACTCAAGGCGGCGACGATCACGCCGCCCGAGATCGGTGGCGTCGGATCGCCGAACCGTCTGCTGCGCGAAGGCATCGGCGGCTCGGTCATCGTGCGCACCGGCCGACGGATCCCCGGCGTGACGCCGCCGGTGGTGGGTACCAATACACCGATCATCGTGGTGCGCATGGCGGTCGGCGACGCCTACGGCGCGGCCGAGGGCCGCGACGGCGAGGCCGGGAACTCGGGCGAGACGGCCTGGCGGACCGAGAAGATCGAGCGCTCGGTGTGCACGAGCGTCGCCGAGTACGCCTTCGTCGCGGCCGAGGCCAGTGGTGGCCTCGTCTACGGCGGACCCAAGTGGACGGTGTCGCCCACCTACGAGGGCATGTTGAAAGAGGAGATGGACGCGGCGGCCGCGCGTCACCCGACCGTCACCTACCGTCCCGCGCTGATCGACACCACGTACGCCGGTCTGATGACGGAGATCCACGAGCGCACCCTGGTCATCCCCGCGCTCAACCGCGACGGCGACTGTCTGAGCGACCTGGTCCTCGCCATGTTCGGTTCGATCGCCGGCGCGGAGTCGGTCCTGATGTCCCTCGACGAGAACCTGCGCCCCAAGGTGGCCATGGCCGAGGCGCCCCACGGCACCGCCCCGTCACTGCAGGGCAAGAACGTCGCCAACCCGATGGCCATGCTGTTGGCCGGCGCGGCGCTGCTCGACCAGGCGGCGTCCAAGTTCGCCGACCCCGCGTTCCACGACGCGGGCACTCGCCTGCGTAACGCCACGCTCGAGGGGGCGGCCGAGGGGTATCGCACCTTCGACCTGGGGGGCGACTCCTCCACCAGTGGTGTCGTCGACGACGTCATCGCGCGCTTGCGTGCGTCGAAGTAAGTCTTCGAGTTAGGCGCCCATCGCGAGTTTCACGGTGGTGACCGTTCCGATGAGGATGACCATCGCGCGCACCGCCTTGGGTGACACCCGTCGAATGAGCAGCGTACCGAGCCAACCACCGACCAGCGCACCCACCAACAAGACGATGACGGCCTGAACGTCGAGGTGACCGCGAATCACGAAGATCACGCCGGCCACCGTGTTGATCAAGAGTGACAACGCCACCCTCAGACCCTGTAGGACGTTGAGGTCATAGGGAACGGTCAGGGCCATCACGGCGAGCAGGACGATGCCGAGACCCGCGCCGAAGTAGCCGCCGTACACCGACGAGATGAAGATACCCGCGAACAGCGAGCGCCGCCGCACCTCGCCGGGGTGCTGGCTGCGTTCCATCTTGGCCAACATCTTGGTCACGCGCGGCGAGATCGCGAAGAGGACGGTCGCTATTCCGATCAACCACGGCACGACGATCGAGAAGGTGTGGTTACTGCCCACCAGCAGCAACGCGGTGCCCACGCCCGAACCCAGGATGCAGGTGGGCACCAACTCCTTGAGCAAGCGCCGGTGGATCTGGAGCTCTCGGCGAAAGCCGCGGATGCCGCCGAAGGTGCTCGGGAGGATTCCCACCGACGAGGACATGTTCGCCGTGAGCGAGGGGAGTCCTAATGCCAAAAGAGTCGGAAAACTGAGGAAAGTTCCACCACCGGCGATGCCGTTGGAGATGCCCGCGGCGCACCCGGCGACGAAGATGATGACGATCTTCAACAGCAGGGGGACAGTGGCGGCCAGCACTCTCGAATTCTATCGAGATAGAGGGTGTGAATAGGGAAAATTACTAGCAATTCTTCGTGTGATGGCGCCACCTCAATGGTCGAATTGGTCGGCGACGCGCGGGGTCGCACGCCGCCGTGAACGGCGAGGAAATCGACGCGGCCGGCGACGTCGGCGACGGGAGAAGAATGCATCTTTCTTCAGAATCCTGATCATTTAGTGACGAAACAATCCGCCACCGTCGACTCGGCGGTTCCGAGCGGACCGGCTCCCACGCGATTGTCAATGAATCTTCGTCCAGGTCTTAATGGGTTCTTACGGCGACACATTAGAACTGCACAGTGAACCTTGCGTACCCGATGCCGCGGAACCGAAGCCGTCCGATCCCTGGTCGCTCGTCGTTCGTCGCGACGGTCGAGGTGGTCCGGTGAAGGTCGGTCTGATCGCCACGGCCACGGCCGCGGTCGCGACCGTGGTGGTGGCGATGGTGGTGACGTCGGGTGCGGCGACCACGTCGACGCGCACCGGTACGTCGTCCTCCTCGACGGCGAACTCGACGTCATCCTCGGCACCCGCCGTCGTGACGAAACTCGCGACGCTCGCGAGTCCCAGCAACATCACCCCCTTCGTGACGCCCGCCGTGGCCGGCGAGGGTGTCTATCGTCCCGCGGGTCGCACGGTGCAGGGGCACAGCGCCATCTTCACGACGACGGTGCGGCCCCTCGACAACGCGACGACCGTGGCCGGGGTGGCGTGGATCGATCCGCGACTGCTGCGCGCGCGCCTCTACTCGGGCAGCCTCAGCCCGGGTGGCCTCTTCTGGAAGTACACCGCTCCGGTGTCGCGCGCCGCGTCGCAGACGTTGGTCGCGGCCTTCAGCGGCGGCTTCTTGTTGAAGGACTCCCACGGGGGCTACCTGAGTGAGGGACACCTCGTGGCGCCCCTGGTGAACGGGGCGGCGTCCCTCGTCATCTACAAGGATGGCGGCATGACCGTGGGCCAGTGGGGACGCGACGTGAGCATGAACGCGAACGTCGCTGCGGTTCGCCAGAACCTCACCCTCTTGGTCGATCACGGTGCACCGGTCGCGGGTCTCCAGGCGAACGACGTCGCGCGCTGGGGTTACTCCTTGAACAGCCAGATCGATACGCCTCGTTCGGGGCTCGGCGTCACCGCCAGTGGCGCCCTGGTCTACGTGGAGGGGGAGATGAACATCGTCGACCTGGCGCGGATACTGGTGCGCGCCGGCGCGGTGCGCGCCATGGTGCTCGACATGAATCCCCTGTGGCCCGTCTTCGCCACGTACCAACCTTCGACCCCCACGGGTTACGCGACGCCCGGCAACGGTCGCGACCTCACGCCGACGATGATACAGACACCGGGACGGTTCTTTCAGACCGCCTACTCGCGTGACTTCGTGACGCTGTCGGCGCGTTAGTCTCCTGGGTCGATCACGCGGCGACGGTGACGTAGCATCGACTCGTGCAACTGAGCGTCGTGATCCTGCCCTGTGCCCGGTGGCCGGAGGCGCGCGCGCAATGGATCGCGGCCGACGAGTGGGGACTGCACGCCGGCTACACCTACGACCATCTCTCGTGGCGGTCGTTCCGCGACGCCGCTTGGTTCTCGATGGTCCCGACGTTGACCGCGGCCGCGACCATGACCTCGACGTTGCGACTTGGTCCCCTGGTCACGTCGGCGAACTTCCGACACCCGCTGGTGTTGGCGAAAGACCTGATCGCGATCGACGACATCTCCCTGGGTCGCCTGAACGTGGGGATCGGCGCGGGCGGCACCGGCTTCGACGCCACCACGCTCGGCCACGAACCCTGGTCGCGCGCCGAACGCCACGAGCGGTTCGTCGAGTTCGCCACCGCGGTCGAGCGCCTGCTGCGCGAACCGAGTTCGACGCTGAACGGTCGCTACTACCCCGTGGTCGATTCGCGACAGATCCCGGGTCCGCGTCAATTGCCGCGCCCCCCGATCTTTCTGAGCGCGCTCGGGCCCAAGTCGATGGAACTGACCGCCGAGATGGCTGACGGCTGGGTGAGTTTCGCCGACGCCTCTCGCTCGAGCGACACCTCCACCTACGAGGTCATGGCCGCTCAGGTCGCATCCATGAATTCCGCGCTCGCGCGCCGCGAACGCGACCCGGGGTCACTGCACCGGGTGTTGCTGCACTTCGAGGGTGACGAGACGCCGCTGCACTCCTACGAGGCGTTCCTCGACTGGGCCGGGCGGTATCGGGAACTCGGCTTCGACGAGGTGGTCATCCACTGGCCGGTGCCGGACTCACCCTTCGCGGCCGACCAGTCCCTCTTCGAACGGATCTGCCGCGACGGCCGGGCCGTGCTGGCGACCTGGTAGGGGCGTCAGTCCGAACCTAAGAGGTGCATTCGCTGGGCCGCCCGTGAGAGTTCCTCGCGCGCGCGCGGGTGCGCGGCGTGCGCGATGAGCGAGAGGGCCTGGGACTGTTGGGAGAAGCCGAAGATCGGCGCGATGCCCTGTTCGGTCACGATGGACGAATGCTGGAACGAGCACACCGGGTTGTCCAGCAGGGGGACGATGTTCGACGCGTCGGTCTTGTCGTGCCAACTGCGCAGCGCGAGCACCGCCTGTCCGCCGCGCGAGTGCAGGGCGCCCGAGACGAAGTCGGGTTGGCCGCCGAAGCCCGAGTAGATCCGTCCCCGCACGAAACTGGCGTTGGACTGGGCGTAGAGGTCGACCTGGAGCGCGGTGTTGATCGAGAGCATGGCGGGCTGGTCGGCGATGCGCGCGGGGTTGTTGGCCACTTCGGTGCGCCGCATGACGAGGCGGGGATTCTCGTCGGCCCATTCGTAGAGCTCGGGCGTCCCGAACAAGAAGGTGCTGGTCATCACGCGGTTCACGTCGATGGCCCCCGCCCGGTCGAGGCGCATGATGCCGTCGCTCACCATCTCGGACCAGACGCCCAAGTGGCGACGATGGTGCATCTGGTCGAGGGCGGTGTCGGGCAGTAGACCGATGCCCAGTTGCAGCGTCGCCCCGTCGGCGCAGAGCGACGCCACGTTCTCGCCGATTACCCGCGCCGCGTCGTCGGCCACCCGCTGGTCGGGTGAGGGCAGCACCGACTCGACCTCGATGGCCAAGTCGATGTTGTCGATGACGATCTCGGAGTCACCGAAGGTGTAGGGCATCTGGCCGTTGAGCTGGGCGATCACCAGACCGCCGCGACGGCGCACCTCCTCAATGGCCGCGGGCAGGAGGTTCGTTTCGACACCGAGCGAGACCTTGCCGTTGCGCGGAGTGGAGGTCTGGACCATCACCACGTCGGGCGGGCGGCTGGTGGCGAACAGGCGCGGTACCAGCGAGAGCCGCATCGGCAGGTACTTCAGGTCGTCGTCCTGGCGCACGCCCGCGCCGACGAAGGGCGTCTCGGTGATGATGCCCTCTCGCCGGGGCCAGCCCGCCTGGGGGTTCAAGACGAAGAAGCGAAAGACCGGGATCTTGGCGGCCGCCAGGTGCACCAACTCCCAAGGTGTCGCGAAGTTCCCCGACACGACGATGCGTGGTTCATTGGGGGCGAGACCCTCGAGTCGTTCGGCGACGAGCGCCTGCGATAGCACCTGCATAGAGCAACACCTTTCACGTACCTCTAGTGTCGCAGGCGGCGCACGGCGCCCTCGCGGATTCACCCCGATATGGGTATTTGGTCCTCGCCCTGATGGGGACGATCGACCGACGCGATCGGCCTAGGCCTGAGCGCTGGCCCCGTCGGTCGCCGCTTCGCGCTCGCCCGCCTCCTGGGCGATCTGGCGGTGGATCTCCTCCATGTCGAGGGCCGCCGCCTTTTGCACCAGATCGACGAGCGCCGATTCGGGTAGCGCGCCCGCCTGGGAGAAGATGACGACCTGATCACGGATGATCATCAACGTGGGGATCGACATGATGTTGAAGGACGCCGCGAGCGCCTGCTCCGCCTCGGTGTCCACCTTGGCGAACACCGCGTCGGGATATTGCGCGGAGACCTTCTCGTAGGTCGGCGCGAAACTGCGGCACGGTCCGCACCACGCCGCCCAGAAGTCGACGAGGACCAAGTCGTTGGTCGTCACGACCTCTTCGAAGTTCTCCCCGGTGATTGCTACTGTCGCCATGTCGGCCTCCTTGCAGTGGTGCGTCCCAGCCTAACGAACGCTTGTGCCAGTATACCCACCGGGGTATCAAACATGACCCCGCGACGCGATCCTACGAGGCCCCGGAGGTGAGGGCCGGCGTCGCGGCGTCGCCGCGCGGCGCGCGAGGGGCCGCCGGATTGAGCCAGTCGATGACGTCACGGGCGCTGTAGTCCTCTCGCCCCGCCAGGAGCACCGCGATCTCGTTGATCCGGTCACCGCTGGTGACGATGGGCGCCTCCTCGTAGCCGTCGGGCCGCACCTGGGCGAGACCGCACGTGGCCATGAGTCCATTGCACAGGCAGGTCGTGGCGAGCGCGTCCTCACGTGCGCCCCCCTTGCGCTCGTAGACCGCGAGGGGCTCGGCCGCGCACCGGTAAGCCGTCGTACCGCGCTCGTCGAGGTACGCTTCGCGCAGGTAGCCGAGGTCGCAGCGTCGCGGGCGCTGGGCGAAGGTGAGGGGATCGGCGATGGTGCCGGGGAGTTCGACCACCTTGAAGGGGTAACCCGTGGAGGACGCCGTCGTCGACGTGGCCACCTCGAGGGACTCGTGCGACATGGTCGCGAGGACCCGGTGGCGCAGTGCCGGTTCCATTCCCGACTCGCTGCAGTAGGCGAACATGGTCCCTACCTGCACGCCCGCCGCGCCCCGCGCCTGGGCGTCGCGCACGTGCGCGGCCGTCGTGACGCCGCCGCCGATCCAAAAGGGCACGCCGAGGTCGCTCATCACCGCGTAGTCGACCTCGTCGCGCGGTCCGTAGACCGGGCCGCCGCGCTCGTCGAGGGGGTAACTGCCGCGCGGGGGTGCGTTGTGACCCCCGGCGCTCGGACGTTCCACCACGAAGCCGTCGACCGGTCCGTTGCTGCGCTTGAAGAGGGCCGTGGCCAGGACGTGCGAGGACACGATGCCCACGAACTTCGGTCGCCTGAGCGTGGCGTCCGCGACGAACGGCGCGGGGTCGAAGGAGAGGGACGAGGCGTGGTGGTCGGCGGGGGCGCCGGTGACCGCGAGGGGGAGCGTGGTGCGGCGCCCGTGGACGAGGTCGTCGATGACCCCGGGGATGTGCGTGGGCACGCCCGCCCCCATCATGACGTAGTCGACGCCGGCGAGAATGGCGCCGCACAGGGTGGCCGCCGTGGGGATCTGCACCTTCGTGAGGAGGTTGATGCCGACGAGCCCGCCGTGGCCGGACTTGGCCAGTGCGACCTCGACGAAACTGGCGAGCACCACGAGGTCGACGGCGCGTCGCGGACTGCGGTCGCTCAGCATCGCCAAACTACGGTAGGGGGCACCGGCGCGTCGTCGGACCGCGGCGAATCGCCGCAGGGCGTCCTCCACGACGCTCGGCACCGGAAAACGGTCCAGGACGGCTCGCAAGGTGTCGTCGACGCCGTGGTCCTGGAGTCGGCGCACGAACACGTTATCGATGGCGGTCCCCGAGACGACGCCGAGTTGTCCGGCGCTCGCCACGGCGCGCGCGAGGCGCCAATTTGAGATGGCGATCCCCATGCCCCCCTGGATGAGCCAGGGCTCCGGGACCGCGTGAGTCGGAGTCGGGTTCATGCACTGACCCTCCGTGCCGGCGAGACGATCGTCTCCAATGGCGTCGCCACAGTCTACGCCACGTCCACATATCGTTTGGATACGAACGAACTTTCCCGGCGCCGGTCACCACGCGAGGAGCGAACCGGGGGGCGCGCTGGGGGCTAGCATTCGCGGTAATCCCGGGAGGACCCCCATGACCGCCACCGTCGACGTCATCGTCAATGGCTACGCGAACGAGCGCGTCGCCTCCAGTGTCGTACTCGTGCGCGAGAACGACGTCGTCATCGTCGTCGATCCCGGCATGGTCGCCGACCGACGCCTGATCGTGGACCCCCTGCGGCGGCTCGGTGTGCACCTCGAGGACGTGACCGACGTGATCTTCTCGCACCACCACCCGGATCACACCCTCAACGCCGCCCTCTTCACCCACGCGCGCTTCCACGACGTCTGGGCCACCTACTTCAACGACGACTGGGGCGAGCGCACCGACGTGATCGAGGGAGCGCCGTCGGTGCGACTCCTCGACACCCCGGGACACACCCTCCAGGACATCTCGACCGTGATCGAGACGGCGCAGGGTCTGGTCGTCTGCACCCACCTGTGGTGGTCGGTCGACGGACCCGTCATCGACCCGCGAGCGCAGAACCAGGAACTGCTCGAGGCCTCACGCGCCGCGGTGCTCGCTCTGGGACCGGTGATGGTGGTCCCCGGTCACGGCGCACCCTTCGCGCCCAGTGCGCTCGCGGGCTGAGCCGTGGAGCACCCGGCGAGTTCGACGCGAGCGCGACGCGTGGTTGACGTCATTTTGCGCAGTCGTGCGCTGATGTGGCTGATCTTCCTCGTCTACTTCGCCCTCTTCTTGGCCGTGGACGCCTTGTCGAAGGTGGCGGGTGACGTGATCCTCGTCACCGGAACCCTCGCGCTGGCCGTCGTCTTCGTGGCGCTGCGTCCGAAGACGGGCAAGTGGTCGTTCTCGACGCACTGCCAACAGTGCGACGCGTCGCTGCAGGGCACCGCGGGATTGCCCCGCGCGACGTGCGCGCAGTGCGGTCACCGCCAATCGTGGGCGCGGGCCAAGGACTGATTCGTAGCGATCCTCATGATCGACGGGGCCACGCCGGTCACGACGGCGACTCGACCTCGATACCTCGAAACCCGAGCCATGCACCGCTCCGCGTGATGTCCGTTCCGGCAGTTCCGACCAGGGCGCGCCCGGGCCTCTCCAAGGAGTCGCGACCCGTGGCCCCTGAGGTCCCCGACGGGGGGCGCGGGGCGTGCTGCTTCGCGACGCGCGACGCGCGCCTCACCGGGGCAGACTCGTCGAGGAGATCGGCGTCGACGTCGCCGGCTTGCTCACGTTGGCGCGCTGTCCCCAATGGGTGAAGGTAATGACGAACACCTCGCGTTGCCCCTGCACCACGTCCGCAGCCACCAGTTCCACCGGCACGTGGGGCGCGCGCGTCGCGACGTAGAGGGTCTCACTCCCGGACGCCAGGCCGAGATGGATATTGGGTCGACCGGTCACGCCGACGACCGAGGTCTTGTCCAGCGTGAGCATCTTGGTGGTCTTGAGCACGCCATTGGGCGCCACTTCGCTCAACAGGGAGGGCAACAAGATGAACGAGTTGAAGTGAGTGAAGTAGGAACTCGAGGGAGTGATCTTGATCCAGCGATTCGCGTAGTGCGGAGCGCTCACCCCGAACTGGGCCTGGATCGCCGCGGCGGTGTCGTTGATGTAGACGTCGCCGTCGGCGACGCGCACGACGGTCGTGGTCGCGCCCACGCGCAACGTCTGTTGTCCCGACGTCACGCTCGAGATGGTGACCAGCGAATATTTCTGGCCCGAGATCGTGGTGGCCGACGACGCCGTGACGCTGCCACTCCTGACCGCGGTGGACAGCGCGGTCGTCACGATCTGGTGGGCGGGTTCGCTGGCGAACGAGCGCGGGGCGGCGGTGGCGGCCGCGTGCGCCACTCGCGCGGGTCCCCCCGTCACCAGCAGCGCGCACGTCGCCACGAGTGCCGCGAGGCGTCGCGCGGCGAGCCGCGGACGCGGCGCGCTCACGAGAGCACGTGGCGCGACGTTCACGTCACCCTCTCGCGGCCAGGGGTGTCGAGGAGAGGGGGATCGACGACGGTGCGGTGACGCGCGGGGGCTGTCCCCAGTGTGAGAAGGTCACCGTCAAGGTGGTCGGCACCCCCTGGGAGCGCCCCGCCGCGTCGAGGGCGACGGGCAGGTAGGGCGCGACCACCGACACGAACAATGTCTGCTTCGCGGCCCTGAGCCCCAACTGGGCGTTGGCCGCGCCGCTGAGGGCGATGACTTTGACGCCGTCGAGGGTCACGACCTTGGACTTGCGCAGGACTCCCGCCGGTCGCAACTGCGAGAGCATCGAGGGGAATGACATTCCCGTGGCCACGCTGCGGTAGACCTTGTTGGCGCGCGTGATGGCGATCCACTTGTTGGCGAACTGGGGGGCCGACCGGCCGAACTCGAGAGCGATCAGACTCGCGCTCAACTTCACGTACGCGGTTCCTCGCACGAGCCGAGCCTCGCCACGCGATTTGTTGAAGTGGATCGTCTGCTCGGCGGCGTCGGCCGACGAGCGGGTGGTGGTGCCGAAGGAGAAGCCCACCGCCGCACCGCTGACGACGTTCGTGCAAGCACCCTTCGCCCGGGCGCTCGCGAGCGAGAGGGTCGCGATCTGACGCGCTGACAGACTCATGATGCTCGCGGGGAGGGCGGTCCTCGCTGACGGCGCCGCGTCGGCGACGCCGAGCGGTGCGACGCCCACGACGCCGAGCGCGACGACGACGACAATGAGGGCCTGTTTCATGGGGGTGCATACTTTCGCGGACGTGAGAAACCGTCCCTTGAGACTAGTCCTCTCGGGGATTTCGTCACCGAGTCGTCATGAAGTGGTCGTCGTCGTGGCGTGCGCGTCGAGGTCACGACGGCACTCTCGTCACGACGGCATTCTCGTCACGACGTCGACCCGTAGAGTGAAGGGCGACGACGGACAAGTCGGCGCGACGATCGAGGGAGGGACGTGGTGGCTGGGGCAAGGTCGGTGCCGCGCGACTGGGACCTCGACGCGGCTCCGCGCCTGACCGGTCAGCGCTTCCTCGTCACGGGAGCGACGAGCGGACTCGGTCTGGCGACGGCGAGGGCTCTGCACTCGCGGGGCGCGCACGTGACGATCACCGCGCGCAACGAGGCCAAGGGCGACGCCGTCGTCGCCTCGGGTGCGGCGAACGACGTCTTGGTCATGGACCTGGCCGATCTGGCCAGCGTGCACCGGGCGGCGCAACGCGTCAGCGAACCCTACGACGTCGTCATCTTGAACGCCGGCGTGATGTGGACGCCCTATCAATTGACGATCGACGGATTCGAACTGCAGGTGGGGACCAATCACCTGGGCCATTTCGCCTTCGCCGGGTTGCTCCGGGACCGTATTACCCGACGCGTGGTGACGGTCTCGAGCCTGTACCACCGCTTCGGTTCCTTCGGTGACGGTTCGATCCAGGAAATCCGTCGCCGCTGCCGGGGTGAGGCCCCCTACGACGCCCGTCGCGCCTACGGCGACTCGAAGCTGGCGAACCTGCTCTTCACTGAGGAGCTCGAACGACGCCGTCGAACCTCGGGTGCAGGATTCATGGCCGTGGCGGCACACCCGGGCTGGACGAACACGAACCTCTTCAACGCCGCGGCCTCGGGGGGCGTGTTCGCACGCGCGACGTCGGTCTCGACGCGGCTCCTGGCTCAGAGCGCGTCGCGCGGCGCCCTGCCCACGCTCTGCGCGGCGACGTGGCCGGGGCTCAGCGGCGGTGAGTACCTCGGCCCTCGCGGGCCCGGTGAGCTTCGCGGCGGCCCCGCGTTGGTGCGCGCGGGCGCCCTGGCGCACGACGAGCGGTTGGCCCAGAATCTCTGGCGGGCGTCGGAGGAACTCACCGGCGTGCGCTGGACGTCGTTCGACAGCACGACTTGATCCGGATCGGCGCGTCGCGTCGCCACGACGCCCTCACTGGCTGACCCGTCACCCACGATTCGACGACGTCGCGAGGGAAGGGTCGGGGCGCGGTGAATGGCCCACTGGCTCACGTCCTCGGTTTCCTGCGTGACAGCGGGGTGCTTCACGTCCTTGAACACCGCGACGCATGCGGCACGCCCCGAACCGCGGGGGTCGTCAAGGTGGAAATGGGTCAGCACGCGCCCGCGCGTGAACGAGGTGATCCGTAAGTCGTCGAACCACGAGGTCAGGTCGCTCATCGCCGCGACGACGAGGTCCGCGTCGGCTACGTCGGCTGGTCGCTCACGGTGCAGACTCGCCATGGGCCCACGTGATCCACGACGAGGACGTCGACGGGGGTGGCTCAGATCGCACGACGTGCGCGGCGGTGCTCGGCGTGCAGGGCCTCGTGCACCAGGTGGTCGACGGGGAAGTCCTGGAGCACGCTGGGTTGAGAGCGCGAGACCACGAGGCCGTCGAGGAGGATCGTCAAGTAGCGACGCCAGAGGTCGGGCGCCGCCGATGCGGTGAGGTTACCGAGGAAACTGATCATCATCTCCATGATGGGAAAGTCCGCGCCGACCACGTCGGTGCGCAGGTACCCGTCGCGCTGAGCGCGCGCGACGAGCAGTTCGATCGAGGGTGTGATGCGTTGTTTGGCGTGGGCCATGTGGTCCACGGCGTAGGTGGATCCGACCACGACGTCGCGAAGTCCACGATTGGAGCATTGACGCTGTAGCGCCTCCTCGAGGAACCAGACGAGGGCCTCCCAGGAGTTCGGGCGCCGGGCCGCGGCGTGGGCCAGGTTGGCGATCTCGTCGACGGCGTTGTCGAAGAGCGCCGCGATCAGTGCGTCCTTGTCGGGGAAGCGTCGATAGACCGTGCCGACGCCGACGCCAGCGGCCGCGGCGACCTCGTCGAGGGTGGCCTCGAGGCCCTGCGCGGCGAAGACCTGCGCGGCGGCAGCCATGATCTTGGCGCGGTTTCGTTCGGCGTCGGCGCGCAGGGGACGTTCGGGGTGTTCGGGGTGTTCGGGGTGTTCGGGGCGTTCACTCTGGCTGGTCATGGAAACTCCTGCGGCCATACTACAGGGAATTACACGAAAGTGGAACGATAGTCTCCACATAACGCTATAGTAGAAAAACGGAGTGCGCTACTCCGGTTAGAGTTGAAGGAGAGCTTCGTGGAGACGACACAGGACCGAGAGATAGGGGCACCCGAGATGAACACCGAGTCCGAGCACGACCGGGCCCATCGCCAGCGCTGGTGGATCCTCGCCGTCCTGGCCATCTCGCAACTCATGGTGATCCTCGACGGCACCATCGTCAACATCGCCCTGCCGACCGCCCAGCACGCGCTCAACTTCTCCAACGCCGACCGCCAGTGGATCGTGACCGCGTACTCCCTGGCCTTTGGCGGTCTGCTCCTGCTCGGCGGACGGATTTCGGACTACATCGGTCGCAAGAACGCGCTGATCATCGGCCTCGCCGGTTTCGCTGGCGCCTCGGCCTTCGGCGCCGCCGCCCAGAACTTCACCATGTTGGTCACCGCCCGCACTATCCAAGGCGCCTTCGGAGCTCTATTGGCACCCGCCGTGTTGGCGCTGTTGACGACCACCTTCACCGATCCGGGCGAGCGCGGTAAGGCCTTCGGTATCTACGGCGCCGTCGCGGGCGCGGGTGGCGCCATCGGACTCATCCTCGGCGGGGTCTTGACCACCTACGCCTCGTGGCGATGGACGTTGCTCGTGAACCTCATCTTCGCCGGGTTGGCCATCGCCGGCTCGTTGGCGCTACTCAAGCGCGACCGCGGCGTGGACCACGACCCCCTCGACGTCCAGGGTGTACTGAGCGTGACCCTCGGCCTCTTCGCCCTGGTGTACGGCTTCAGTCACGTCGAGACGACCTCGTGGCACGACCGCTACACCATCGTCAGTTTCGTCGTCGCGGCGCTCATGCTCGGCTACTTCTTCCTCGTGCAGACGCGCACGAAGTATCCGTTGTTGCCGCTGCGCGTCCTGGCCGACCGCAACCGTGGTGGTTCGCTGTTCGCGATGCTGGTGGCCGGCCTGGGCATGTTCGGGATGTTCTTGTTCCTGACCTACTTCTTGCAGACGACCCTCGGTTTCTCCGCGGTGAAGACCGGTCTGGCGTTCTTGCCCATGATCTTCAGCCTGACCTTGACCGCACAGCTCTCGAACATCGCGTTGCTACCCAAGTTCGGGCCGCGACCACTGATCCCGCTGGGCATGGTCATGGCCGCCGCCGGACTGTTCTGGATGACGGCGTTGACCATCCACTCGACGTACCTCGGCGGGGTACTGGCGCCGCTCATCCTCATCGGACTGGCCATGGGCTTCATCTTCGCACCGGCTTACAACACCGCGACCCTGGGCGTGGCACCGCACGACGCGGGAGTGGCGTCGGCGCTCGTGAACACGTCCCAGCAGATCGGCGGTTCGATCGGCACGGCGTTGTTGAACACCTTGGCCGCGAGTGCGGCGACGTCGTTCCTCGTCGGCAAGTCCGCGACGGCGCTCAACCAGAAGATCGCCGCGGTGCACAGTTACACCACGGCGTTCAACGTCTCGGCCTACATCTTCCTGGGCGGTGCGGTCGCCGCTGCGGTGATCCTGCGTTCGGGCGCTCCGCTAGCGAGTGCCGGTAGCGAGATCCCGGTGGCCGCGCACTGACCTCAGAGGTGGAACGACGCCAGCATCGACGTGGCGCTGCGCGCACCCGCCAGCAACGGTAGGTGCAGCAGCGTCTCAGTCGTCCTCAACAGTGAATAGTGCGTGAAGGGCGTCGCGACGCGGAGGCCGGCGGGCACCGTGGGCGCCACGACGATCGTGGGGATCCGGTTGGTGGACGACTGGGTGTTCTCGTCGAAGGTGATGAAGAGGGCGAGCGACCGCGACCGGTACTCGCGACTCGCGAGGATCTGCGGTACGTACTTGCTCAGCCACGCGTCGCCGGTGGCCACGGGACAGCTGTGCATGTCGTTGCACACGTTGGGCACGATCATGGTGAAGGCCGACGACAGGTTCAGCGGTGAGCGTAGAGCGACGTCGTGGCTGGCGCAGGTCGGCAGGTTCGTGTAGTAGACCGCCGGATTGTGTCGCGCGGCGTAGGTCCCGCTGGTGACGCGGTCACAGGAGCGAGGCATGGACTCGGCGTAGGTGCGCCAGTTCGACTTGAGTTGGGAGAAGATGTTGGGGACGTTCAGGGGGTGCGCACTCGGTTCGTTGTCGTCGACGATGCCCTGGGCGGATCCCGAGGTCAGGGCGATGTAGTTGGGCAGGCTCGGATGGTTGGTGGCGAGGTCGTTCGTCGCGAGGCCGCAGTGGTCGCTCAGTGCGTTCAAATAGGGCGCGCTCGGTGAACCGATGACGCCGTAGCCCTCGTTCTCGAGCAAGATCCACACCACGTGCGAATAGTGCGTGGTCCTGGCCGTGGCGCAGGGCCTCGCGGTGGGCGAGGGCGTCGCCGCCGCGACGCTCGAAGTCGTCAGGGGTGAGAGGGTCGTCGCGAGCACCGTCGCCACGGCGAGGGCGGTGAACGAGCGCCACGAGCGTAGAGTCACGACATCCCTTTCTGGAGTTGTTGAGGGTGAATTCTGTCGTGAAGTCTACGACGGCCCGCGTCGCGTCAGGTTGCGACGGCGTGACGACGGGCCAGGGTTAGCGGAAGTCCTCTTGGAGCTTGGCCAGTGCGGCCGAGCCGGGACAGAGCGTGGCGAAGGGAACCTTCGACAGGGCCGTCTCGGGGGTGTTGTTCATCTCGTGCACGTCCGTGGACGACTCGTTCACGTAGAGCAGGCCGGTGGCGATCTCGCCGCGTTCGTGACGCTCGCGGATGTACTCCTCGACCTTCTGGCGATCGCGGGGGTCGTAGCCCGGGGGCACGGACCGGAACCGTACCGCCGAGCCGTCGTGCATGATGACCTCGCGCGCGTCGTCCTTGTGGTGCGGCATGGAGATCTCCTGTTGCCAGGGGACGAAGTCCGTCTCGATCTCCTTGACCTCGTGTTCGCGCATGAAGCGGTAACTCTTGGTCGAACCCTCGTGGTCGTTGAAGGTGACACACGGCGAGATCACGTCGACCAGCGCCAGGCCCTTGTGGGCCACGGCCGCCTTGAGCAGCGGTATCAGTTGCTCCTTGTCGCCCGAGAAACTACGCGCCAGGAACGTCGCGCCCATCGAGAGTCCCAGCATGATGGGGTCGATGGGTGCCACGATATTGGGCACGCCGCGCTTGGACCGGCTGCCGATGTCGGCCGAGGCCGAGAACTGCCCCTTGGTCAGTCCGTAGACGCCGTTGTTCTCCAGCACGTAGACCATGTTGACGTTGCGTCGCATGAGGTGCGCGAGGTGACCGATGCCGATCGACAAGGAATCGCCGTCGCCGGAGATTCCGATGTAGGAGAGCTCGCGATTGGCGGCGTTGGCACCCGTGGCGATGGTCGCCATGCGTCCGTGGGCGGAGTTGAAGCCGTGCGCGCCGCGCACGAAGTACGTGGGGGTCTTGGAGGAGCACCCGATGCCCGAGAGCTTGGCGATCATGTGCGGGGGCATCGAGAGCTCGAAGTACATCTGAGTGATGGCGGCGGTCACCGAGTCGTGGCCGCAGCCGGCGCACAGCGTCGACATGGCGCCCTCGTAGTCGCGCACCGTGAGCCCCAGCTCGTTCTTGGGCAGGACGGCTAGGGGGATCAGTGGCTTGGTGGGTGAGCTCACGGGCGGACCTCCAACGTGGTGGTGACGGCGTCGACGACCTGTCGGGCGCTCAGGGGGAAGCCCCCGTAGTGCACGACGGGGTGCATGGCGTTGATGTCGACCTCGGTCTCCAGGGCGATCAGCGAGCGCAGCTGCGCGTCACGGTTCTGTTCGACCACGAAGCACTGCTCGTGGTCCAGTACGAACTGGCGCACACTGGCGGCGAACGGGAAACCGCGCACTCGCAGGAAGTCGGCGACGACGCCGCGCGCGGCGAGCTCGTCGATGGCCTCGCGCACCGCCAGGTCGCAGCTGCCCAGCGTGATGATGCCCACGTGGGCCCCGGGCCGACGGATCTCGACGGGAGCGGGCAGCGCGTGCGCCGCCGCGGCGTGCTTCTTCTTGAGGCGGTCGACGACCTCTTGGTACTCCGCCGGGACCTCGGTGTACTTACCGAACTTGTCGTGACCCGAGCCGCGGATGAAGTACGCCCCCTTGGAGTCCGAGCCCGGCACGGTGCGCGGGGTGACGAAGTCCTCGTCCTCGTTGGTGTAGCGGAAGAATTCGGCGATCCCGGCCAGGTCCTCGTCGTGGAGCACGCGGCCACGGTCGGGGACGAAGTCGTCGTCCCACGTGAGTTCGGGCACGACCCAGTCGTTCATGCCGATGTCGAGGTCCGAGAGGACGAACACCGGGGTCTGGAAGCGCTCGGCGACGTCGAAGCTCGTCACGGCGAATTCGAAGCACTCGTGGGGGTTGGCCGGGAAGAGCAGGATGTGCTTCGTGTCGCCGTGGCTGGCGTAGGCACAGAGCAGGATGTCGGCCTGCTGAGTGCGCGTGGGCATGCCCGTCGAGGGTCCCGTGCGCTGCACGTCGAAGATGACGGCCGGGATCTCGGTGTAGTAGGCCAGTCCGAGCAGCTCGCTCATCAGCGAGATCCCCGGTCCCGAGGTGGAGGTGAAGGCGCGCGCGCCGCTCCACGACGCGCCGAGCACCATGCCGATGGCGGCGATCTCGTCCTCGGCCTGCAGGATCAGGTAGTTGTTCTGGTGGGAGTCCGGCGCGCCGGGCACGGGCGAGTCAACCGGTTCGCGACGGTACTTGGCGCACAGCGCGGTGAAATTGTCCATCAGCGCCGTCGCCGGCGTGATCGGGTACCACCCCGCGACCGTGGCGCCGGCGTAGAGGCACCCGAGGGCGCTGGCGGTGTTGCCGTCGATCAAGATGGAGTGCGACGTCTCGTCCATCGGCGCCAGGCGCAGCTCGAGGGGGCAGTCGAAGTTCTCCATCGCGTAGTCGTAGCCCAGGCGTAGGGCCTTTTGGTTCGAGGCGAGCAACTTCTCGTTGCGCGAATACGACTCGGTGAGCAGCGTCGCGATGACCTCGAGGTCGAGGTCCAACAGCGCGACCAGGGCGCCGGCGTAGGCGATATTCTTCATCAGGACGCGCTCGCGCGAGGAGGTGAAGTTCTCCAGGCACATCTTGGCCAGGGGCACGCCCAGGAACGTCACGTCCGCGCGTTGCAGTTGCGCGTCGAGGGGCCAGGAGGAGTCGTAGAGCACGTAACCGCCCGCCGCCACCTCGGCGATGTCCTCGGCGTAGGTCTGGGAGTTCATCGCCACCATGAGGTCGTAGTCGAGCGCGCGCGCCGTGTAACCGGACTTGTTGACGCGGATCTCGTACCAGGTCGGCAGACCCTGGATGTTGGAGGGGAAGAGGTTCTTGCCCGAGACGGGGATCCCCATACGAAAGATGGCCTGCATCAAGAGCGAGTTGGCGCTGGCCGACCCCGTGCCGTTCACGTTGGCGAGCTTGAGGGCGAAGTCGTTGGTCTTCACCCCCGCCGTGGCGCTCGCGGTGTCGTGAGAGATGGTCGAGGTCATGGTCAGCTCCTCGTGAGGACGTGGGCAGCCCGGGACTTGCCCAGGATGTCGAAGTTGCCGGCGTAGGGGATGTCGAGTTCGAACTTCGCCATGTCCCAGGCCGCCGTCGGACATCGTTGGGCGCACAGTCCGCAGTGCACGCAGACGTTCTCGTCCTTGACCATGACTCGGCCCGTCTGGGGCAGGGGGCTCGAGACGTAGATCGCCTGGTCGGGGTTCACCGCGGGCGCGTTGAGACGACCGCGCAGGTCGTCCTCCTCGCCATTGGTGGTGATGGTGAGACAGCGCACCGGGCAGATGTCGATGCAGGCGTCGCACTCGATGCACAGCGACGCGGTGAAGTCGGTCTGCACGTCGCAGTTGAGGCAGCGCTGGACCTCGCGCGCGGTCTGTTGGGCGTCGAAGCCCAACTCGACCTCGAGGTCCAGGGCCGCGAAGCGCTGGGTGAGCTCGACGTGGTTCATCTGCTGGCGCGGCGAGGGGTTGTACTCGTTGTGGTAGCTCCACTCGGTCATGCCCATCTTCTGACTGGCCAGGGTCATGGTGAGCGGCGGACGCTCGTTGACGTCCTCACCGCGACAGAGTCGGTCGATCGAGATCGCGGCCTGGTGGGCGTGGCTGACGGCCCAGATGATGTTCTTGGGGCCGAACGCCGCGTCGCCGCCGAAGAAGACCTGGGGCAGAGTGGATTGCAGGGTGGTCTCGTCGAGCACCGGCGTCTCCCACTCGCCGAACTCGATGCCGAGGTCGCGCTCGACCCACTCGAAGGCGTTCTCCTGACCGATGGCGAGGATGACGTCGTCGCACTCGATCACCACCGTCTCGAGCACGCTCGCGTGACGCGCACCCTCGTCCCAGGTCACGATGTCGAACTCCATGCCGACCAACCGGCCGTCTTCGATGACGAAGCGCTTGGGGGAGTGGTTCACCGTGATCTCGATGTCCTCCTCCTCGGCGTCGTCGAGCTCCCAGGGCGAGGCCTTGAAGTACTCGCGCGGGCGCCGCGCCATCACCTTGACGTCGCGTCCGCCCAGTCGGCGCGACGTGCGACAGCAGTCCATCGCGGTGTTGCCGACCCCGATGATCAGTACGCGTTCGCCGATCGACTCGATGTGGCCGAAGGCCACGGACTTGAGCCACTCGATGCCGATGTGGATGTGCCCGCCCGCGTCGTCGTGGCGTCCGGGTAACTCCAGTTCCTTGCCCTTGGGCGCGCCCACGCCGACGAAGATGGCGTCGAAGTCCTGGGCCAGGAGTTCGCGCATCGATTCGACGGGCGAGTTGTAGCGCACCTCGGCGCCCATGTCGATGATCACCTGGGTCTCGGCGTCTAGCACCTCGCCGGGCAGGCGGAACTCGGGGATGTTGGCGCGCATGAGGCCGCCGGCCCGGTCGTACTTCTCGAAGATGGTGACGTCGTAACCCAACGGGAGCAGGTCGTTGGCGACGGCGAGCGAGGCGGGTCCCGCCCCGATCAGCGCGACGCGCTTGCCGTTGGTGACCGACGGCGCGTGGGGCAAGAACTCGGCGATGTCGCCTTTCAGGTCCGAGGCCACGCGCTTGAGCCGACAGATGGCCACCGGATTGCCGTCGACGCGGGTGCGCCGACACGCCGGCTCGCACGGCCGGTCGCAGACGCGACCCAAGATGCCCGGGAAGACGTTGGACGCGCGGTTGAGCAGGTACGCGTCGTCGAAGCGGCCCTGGGCGATCAGGCGGATGTAGCCGGGCACGTCGGTGTGGGCGGGACAGGCCCACTGACAGTCGACCACCTGGTGAAAATAGTTGGGATCCTGATCATTCGTTGGTTCCACCGAACGTCCCCTTGAATAATGTCGACACCGGTCCGCCGCCGTTTCGCGAAATCTCGGACCCTTGTCACTGTATATCGGGACGAGGTGGCTCGAGGGTACGAAAGTGACGCAATCGTCGTGTCTTTGGTCCCAATCTGCGTCCGGTGTTCTCGAGGTCCGGGTCAGGGGGCGAGCAGGGCCTCGCGACGCCGATCGTTTCGTCGTTCGTCGTCGCGCACGAGTGCCATCAGCTCGCCCTGGGAGTGGACGCCCAACTTCTTGAAGATGTCCGATAGGTGGTTGCGCACGGTGCTGGGACTGATGAACATGTCGTGGGCGATGGTCGCGGTTCGCTCACCACGCAACAGCCGGTGCAGCACTTCCCACTGGCGAGCGCTGAGTTGACTGAGGCCGGGAAGGGTGGGTGGTGAGGGGAAGGGTGAGATGACCGTCTCGACCCCCGCCTCCTCGATCTCGCGCGCGATGCGCCACAGGTGCTTCTCGAGTGCGGCCACGCGCGTATCGGCGTCGGGCGCGACGTGCTCCAAGAGTGAGAAGGCCAGTCCGAATCGCAGGTCGGGTCCCGCGAGGCGCGTGACGATGGCGTGACCGGCGCGCCAACCACCCTCGCGCCGACGCCAGCGACGGTGATGTTGCGGTCCTCGTCGTCCACGGCGGCGCCCACCCACGCCAAGGTGTAGAGCCCGCTCTCCACGATGGACTCACAGATTCGTTGGACCAGCGTCGCCTCATCCGTCGCCTGGGTGAGGATGCGGTTGCTGCGCGTCAGTGTCGTCAACGCGCGTCGCAGTTGGTCCTGCTCCGTCGCGTCGCCGCCGGAGACCAGGATGCCGTTGAGTTGGGGATCGTCGAGGAAGTTGTGCGCGTAGGCGTCGAACAATCGCCACGTGTCTCCCTGGGGACCGAGGCAGCGAAGACGGAACTGGGTGAAACCCCCGCCGGCGCGGTCGTGCACCACGCGTGTGAATTCCCCCTCGACGCGCTCGTGGTCGCTCGGATGCACGTAGGACAACATGTGACGACCGGTCAGATCGATCGCATCATCGTCCACGAGGAGTCTCGCCGCCTCGTTGGCGTAACGAGGGGTGCCCTCGGGCGAGAGGATGACGACCGGCGTGAGCGGCTTGTCCGTCACCCGTGCGACCGCGCCGTGGTCCAAGGAGGGCGTCGTCGCGAGGAGTGTCAGGGGCATCATCCCAGTCTGGGCGGCCCCGGCCCGTGAATCCACGGGCAATGCGTCCGAATCCCTGGGTGAAGCGTCCAAATCGTATCCTCGGGCGACGGGTACCTCCCCGTCACCGGCGAAGGGGCGTCACTTCTTCGCGGTGGGCCCTGGTCCGCGACGTGGTCCACACCCTGGTCCGCACCCCTTGATCGGGCCCGAGGACCCACGTCGAGCGCAGCGGCGCCCGCCATGAGCGGGGCCGCGCGACGGGCACCTCAGCCATGAGCGAACGTCACGTCGGGCAGGACGCGATCCAACCACCCGGGCAGCCACCACGCGGCCCGGCCGGTCAGGCGCAACAGGACGGGGACCAGGATCAGGCGGACCAGGAAGGCGTCGAGCAGCACCGCGACACCCAGGATGATGCCCATCTCCTTGGGCGGCAGGGGGCCCGAGAGCGCGAAGGTGAAGAAGACCGCGATCATGACCGCGGCCGCGGAGAAGATGACACGGCCCGAGTGGGCGACGCCGTTGACCATCGCGTCGCGGGGGTCGCCACTCATCTCGTAGTGCTCCTTGGCGCTCGAGAGGAGGAAGACCGTGTAGTCCATGGAGATCGCGAAGATCA
>JABBOA010000021.1 GCA_019352075.1 Acidobacteriota bacterium
GAGTCGTACTACATTCTTTGTATTGGCTGGGGGGGCCAAACGTCGAGCACCCGCCCGTTTCTCACGAAGCGGGCGGGTCCCGTCGTCTCTGGGACCTTTCGCGCTCCCGCGAAGCGAAGCGAGGGCCCTAGGGTGAGCTCATGAGTATCACGCCGTCCGCGTCGTCGCCGGGTCCGTCACCCGAGCACGCCACGGCGCCGACGTTGGAACGTCCGCTCCTTCGCGGGTGGCTGCACGTGGTCGGTGTCGCGCTGTTGCTCATCGCCTCGCCCCTGCTCTTCGCGCGCTGCAGCACCTGGCGCCAGGTCCTCTGGGTGCTCTGCTACGTCGTGGGCGTGAGCGTCATGATGGGCACCAGCGCGCTCTTTCACCGCATCCGTTGGACGAATTCGCAGCGTCGCGCGTGGCGTCGCGCGGACCACTCGGCGATCTTCTTCGCGATCTCGGGTAGTTACCTGGCCATCGCGGGACTCACGATGCACGGCACGATCCGCCTGGTGCTGATCATCGTCATCGGGTCGGGGGCGCTCGTGGGCATCGCCATCCGCCAGCTGGCCCTGGACACCCCCAAGTGGGTCAACACCCTGCCCTACCTGGTGGTGGGCTGGTCCGCCGTCGTGGTCCTGCCCCAGATCGAACGCGGGGGCGGGGCGAGCGTGCTCGCCCTGATCGTGGCCGGCGGTCTGGTGTACTCCGCGGGGGCGGTCATCTACGGGGCCAAGCGCCCCCGGCTGAGTCCGCGGGTCTTCGGGTACCACGAACTCTTCCACGCACTGACCCTGGTGGGCGCCGGACTGCACTTCGCGGCCATCTACGTGGCGTTGCGTTGAGTTGACGCGACGTCAGCTCGGCACGACGTTGTGGCGGATGAGCGAGGGCGTCAGGCGTCGGGTCGCGATGAAGGTCATCGATCCGTTGTCGATGCGCATGCGCCACGCGGCCGACCCGTGCACCCCCAGGGCCCAGGTGACCGCCGACTTGATCGGTGAGACGTGGCTGACGATGACCAGGTGCTCGTCGTCGTGGTGCAGCGCGCTCGACGGGTCCTCTAAGAGGGCGTCGAGTTGGGCGTGCACGCGAGCGTCCACGACGTCGAGCGACTCGCCGTCGAGCAGGGGCCGATCGTGGTCGCCCTCGAAGTCGCGCCACTGCTCGTCACTGATCGACGCGAGGCTCTGACCGTCGAGCGAGCCGTAGTCCACCTCGATGAAGGAGTCCTTGACGACCGCCTCGAGCGAGGGCACCGCGAGACGCGCGGTGTCGCGGGCGCGCTCCAGGGGCGAGGTCCACACCTCGCGCACGTTGCTCAGGTGAGCGCTCAGTCGCCGGGCCTGTTCGCGTCCGGTGGCGGTCAGGGGAGGGTTCGAGCGTCCCACCAGCAGACCGAGCTCATTGGTGGTCGATTGTCCGTGGCGAATCAGGATGATCACGGCAGCAGCAGCCGTCCGCACTCGGGGCAGTCCATGACCTCGCCCTCGGCGAGGTGCTTGAACCGGTCGAGGTCGAGGGGCGAGAGCGCGATGCGACAGCCGTCGCATCGGCCCGCGTCGACCCGGGCCGCCCCCGAGGTCCCCGCGCGCTCGCGCGCGGTCTCGTAACGCTGCCGCCAGGGCGCGGCGAGCCGGTGCGCCAACTCGTCGCGGGTCGCGCGCAGCGCGGTGATCTCCTCGTCGAGGCTCTGGCGCAGTTGGGCCACGCTGGTTTGTAGCTCGCCGCGGCGCGCCACGCCGGGCTGGGCGCGTTGCTTGATGGCGGCGATGGTCTGCTCGAGCGGTTCGAGCGCGAGCAGCGAGTCCAACTCCTCGTCCTCGGCGGCGCCGGCGCGCGCGCGCACCTGCTCGAGCTCGTGCTGCATCGCGCCGAGTTCACGCGCCGAGCCCGTCGAGGCGGCCAGGGCCCTTTCGAGGTCGCGCGCGCGCTCGAGGTGCTTGCCCGCGGTCGCCTGGGCCGAGACGTAGGCGTGACGCACCGGCTCGGCGGCCGACTCGGCCTCGTGCAGCGCGGCCAGCAGGGCGCGCAACTCCCCCTCGAGGGTGGACAACTCCTCGAGTTCGGGCAGGTGCTCGCGCTGAGCGATCACGCGCTCGATCCAGCGGTCCGCGTCGAGCAGGGCGCGCAGGTCGTCGAGATGTGCCATGCCCTCAGTCTCGCATCCGCCAGCGCGTCGCGGCCACCCGCAGCTTGCCCAGGGCCGGGACCATGGCGCTCTCGCAACGTTCGATCGCGTGGTCGAAGTCGAACCAGTACACCTCGGGGCTCTCGCCGGGCGGCGGGCACGGATCGATCGGACGCGCCAGCACCACGTAGCGCAGGTCGTAGTGGGTGTGGCCGCGCGGGCCCGGATGCACGTCGACGTGAAAGAGCGTGGGCACCACGGTGTGCTCGACGTCGAGCCCGGTCTCCTCGCGGGTCTCGCGCACGGCGGCCTCCTCAGGACCCTCGCCCGCGTCGACGTGACCGCCCGGTTGGACCCAGATACCGAGTCGACGGTGCCGGTGCAGGATCACGCCGCGCGAGGAGAGCACGAACGCCGACGCGGTGAGGTGGTGGTCGTGGGCGGATTCGTCGAAGGGGTCGCCCGGCCAGGTCAAGCGCTCGAGCGTCGCGGTGATGGACGCCGATTCGCGTTCGTCGACCGGCTCGATCGCCAGGATCGCCGCGCCCAGGTCACCGGGGGCGCTCACGTGACCTCGCCCTCGTAGAGGCGCCGCACCGACGCCGGCAGGTCGACCCCGCCGTCGGCCATGGCGCCGTCGGTGTTGGGGACCGGCGCGTCGTAGACGACGCGCGCGGGCACCGCCCCCGCCCAGATCGCCAGGTCCAGGTCCTCGGGGTCGTCCTCGACGGGACCCGAGGAGACCTTGGCCGACGCCTCGTCGATCGACACCGCCACCACCAGGGTGAGCGCCACTTCTCGGGCGCTGAGCTCGCGCACCTCGTCGGCGCGCCCGCTCAGCACGGTGTCGACGAATCCGTGCAGGATCCGCGCCTTCTCCTGGTCGTCGGTGACCTCGCGCACGCCGCCCACGACGAGCGCCGACCGGTAGGCCATGGAGGAATTGAAGCCGCTGCGCGCCAGGAGCAGCCCGTCGTAGAGGGTGACGCTCACGCTGGCCACGCCGGCGTCGAGCACCGCGCGCAGCAGGGCGTTGGATCGACTGGCGTGCAGGTAGATGGTGCGACCCTCGCGCCGGTGCAGGGTCGCCAGCGCCATCGCGACGCCGTCGAGGACGCCGGCCACGTGACAATACGGCGCCGCGTCGACAATGGCGAAGACCGTGTCGTCGTCGTAGGCGGCCTTGGACGCGAGTCGACGTACCCGCGTGTGCGCGCCGGGACCCAGGGGTTCGCTCACGCGCGCAGATCACCGCCAAAGAATGTCCTGGTCAAACCGGCCACCTCGACGTTCTTCTCGAAGAGGCGCGCGTGCATCACGCCGCCGCGCGCCGAGGCCTGGCGCACCGAGAGGGTGGGCGCGCCGGTGCGGTCGGCCCACCACGGCGCCACCGCGCACATCGCACTTCCGGTCACCGGGTCCTCCGCGAGTCCCAGGCGCGGGGCGAACACCCGGATCGCCACGTCCACGCCGGGACCGCCCTCGCACACCGCGATCACCAGGGAGCTCGGGACCAGGAACAGTCCCAGCGTGTCCACACTCAGCCCGCACAGCGTCTCGTAGTCCCTCACCACCGCCAGCACGCTCGACGCCCCCGCCTGGTAGGCCTCCTGCAGCGGCCCCAGGGTGTTGCCCAGCACGCCGGGATCGACCGGCTCGACGTAGGCGCGCGGGAGGTCCACCCCCAGGAGTCCGTCGTTGAGACGCCGACCCGACAGGACCCCCGAACGGGTCTGGAAGAACAGTTCGCCCCCGGGCACGCCGAGTTCGTTGAGTAGCACGTGCAGGGTGGCCAGGGTCGCGTGACCGCACAGGTCCACCTCGACGCTGGGCGTGAACCAGCGCAGTGACCAACCGTCACCGATGCGACGCACGAAGGCGGTCTCCGAGACGCCGAGTTCGAAGGCGATCTGCTGGAGGTCGTGGTCCTCCATGGGACGCTCCAGGAGCACGACCACCGCGGGATTTCCCCGCTCGCCCTCGCCGATGAACGCGTCGACCCACCACAGCCGGTGTCCGAAGGCCACATTGAGAGATTCCACCCTACGACCTTGCCACAACCGCCAGGTGCGAGAGTGCGAGGGTGCGGGAGTGCGGGAGTGCGAAGGCGTAATGTCGCTGGGGTGCGTGTCGTGACCTTCAACCTTCACGCCGGCGTGGACGGGTGGGGGCGACCGACCGGCGCCGTGGATCACCTCGTCGCCCTCTCGCCCGACGTGGCCATCTGCCCGGAACTCTGGCGCGGCGACGACGGCGACGACATGGTGGCCACGCTGACCACTCGTCTGGGAATGCGCGGCGAGTTCGTAGCGCTCGCGCGCGCCGAGCGCGTCACCTCCGGACGCGGACCGCGACGCTGGCAGCCGTTGATGGCCCACTTCACCGGCGAACGCGGATTGTACTTTCGCGAACACCGAGAGCTGACCGCCCGACAACGCACCCACCGACGTCGGCGTCCCGCGGTCGAGACCGGTGACTGGGGGCTCGGGCTCTTCACGACGCTGCCGATCGAGTCGATCACGGTCCTCCCCCTGGGTCGCCTGCCGCGTGAGAAGGTCCGCCGGGCCCTGATCGTCGCACGCCTGGACCTCGAGGGGCGACCGATCCACGTCGCGGCCGTGCACGGTTCTCACCTGAGTCACGGTTCCCCGCTACTCTATCGTCGCCTCACCAGCCTCGTCGGCGAGCTCGATCCGACGGTGCCGATCATCCTGGGTGGTGACTTCAACTGCTGGCGCCCCCTCTTGCGCGTGCTCCTGCCCGGTTGGCGGACCCTGGCGCGCGCGCGCACCTGGCCCGCGCGCCGTCCCCATTCCCAGATCGACCACCTGCTCGGGCGAGGTCCCTGGCGCCGTCTCGGGGCCAGCGCCACCGACGGCGGGAGCGACCACCGGGCCCTCACCGGCGACGTCGCGCTAGACGATGTCGACGTGGCCGCTCTCGGGTAGGGCGCGCAGGAGTCGCACCGTCCAGAGCAGGGGCACGAAGGTGACGATCGCCGGCCAGCGCAGGGCCGCGCTCCCCGAGGCGTTGATGGCGCCGCCCACCCAACCGAAGATCCCCAGTCCGAGCGTCGCCCCGAGCACTCCGGCCACCACCAGCCAACCCGCTGCGGTCGCGCGCACGTGGTGCGGGAAGATCTCGGTGCCCAGCGCCGTGAGGACCGGAGTGACGAAGCCACCCGCCGCGACCCCCAACAAGTAGCCGACCACGAACCAGAACTTGCCGCCCCCGTAGGCGAGCGTGGCGGTGAGGCCCGAGGCGAGGACCCCCACCGCGACGGTCGTGCGCCGCCCCCAGCGCTGGGCCAGCCAGCGGCTGAGCATCAGGCCCGCGAGTCCGGTCAGGGCGGCGCAGGTCACCATCAGGGCCACCCGCGTGGGCGCGATGTGCAGCACGCTCTCGCCGTAGACGAAGACGAAGCCGTTGGCCGGCCCCCCGATCATGCCCAGGACCCCGATGATCACCGCGACGCGCCACAGGTGGCCCCGGAACTCGCGGGGCAGCGCACCCACGCGCGCCAACAGGGCCGTGTCGCGCGTCGCGGGCTCGGGCACCCAACGCAGGAGCACGTCGATCGCCACCACCGGCGCGATCGCCACGACGAAGAGCCAGCGAAACGAGCCCGCCGAGCGGATCGCCCCGTGCAAGATGGCCGAGAGCCCCGCTCCGGCCCCGCCGCCGGCCGCGACGAAGGCCAGTCGCCCGACGCGCTGGGCGGTGCTCGAGAGCTCGACGGTCATCACCTGCAGCAACGTCGACGCCGTGGACAGGGCGGGTCGCCCCAGGGCGAAGCACGCCACGAAGACCCAGTACGTCGGGCTGAGAGCCGCGGCGGCGGTGATCGCCAGGCCGATCCAGAGCGTGCGGCGCACCAGGCGCACTCGCCCCCACCGGTCGGCCAGCGACGACAGGGGCAGCGCCCCGAGCGACGCGAGTCGCAGGACCGCCAGGCCCACCCCGAGCACCGAACCCGACAGGCCGACCTGACTGGCCAACGACGTCGACCGACTCACGTGGCCGAAGTGCTTGGCGACGTCGGCCAACGAGGCCACCGCCCCGAACTGGGCGAATCCCGCGAAGAGGGCGAGGAGCGCGAGCGCCCACGTCACGCGGTCGAGCACACGCGCGTTCGGGCGCGGCGCGCGGCGACGGGTCATGATTCCCCCCATTCTGCCAGATGGCGTCGCGGCGCCCGCGATCAGCGCAGCGCGCTGTTCGCGAGCCAGTGCCGCACCAAGTCACGGTGGCCCTCGACCACGCACGTCGACTGGTCGAGCGCCCGTCGCCGCGTCAGCACCGGCAACACCTCGTCGGTCGGACCCCGCAGGATCGCGGTGGCCGCGAGGTCACCCTCGAGCACCGTGAATCCCTCGGCGTCGAGGCGTAGCGACCAGCGGCGCCCCTCGTCGGTGGCGACGCGCAGGACCTCACCCGTGCCCACGAGGTTCTTGACGTCGGGCGAGAACCGGGCGGCCCGCCCCAGATTCGTCAGGAACTCGTCGATAGCGTCCGCGCCCAGCGCGGCGTCGATCGCACTACGCTGGCCCATCGCCCCCTCGAGGTCCACTCGATGCACGAGCGTCTCGTGCAACTGGCGACGCGCCCAGAACCGTACGTGCTGGTCCACTCCCCACGCCCACATTTCGTCATCGGGGTCGCTGCCTCGTAGGGTCGTCACCAGCGACGCCAGACCCTGGGCGAGCCACGGCGCGTCGACGGGGCCGCGCACCAAGCCCATGTCGTCGTTCGAGATGCGCCCGCGGGCGCGAACGCGCACCAAGTGCTCGGCCCAGCGATGCACCAGTCCGACGTGCGCCAGGAGGTCGCCCACTCGCCACGCGGGACAACTGGGGACGCGCGCCGCGACGTCGGCGCGTCGCGCGAGCGCGATGAAGCGCTCGCCCTCGCGCGCCAACTCGTCGCAGTACGTCGCGTACTCCATGGGCCGAGACTAGAGGTTCACGCGCACGCGCTCGGTGGGGGGCACGAAACGGCGCACCACCGCGCACAGGACGTGACTCGCGCCGGTGACCACCCGGGTTCGCGCGCGCGTCGAGGCAGCGACGCCTAGTTGGTCGCGGGCCCAGTCGGGCATGATCCCGTAGGCGCTCTGGACGAAGAGCCGCTGGGCCCCCCTCTGCAGCGCCCCGTGGACGAAACCGTGCGCCACGAAATCGCGAGCCTCCACACCGGCCGCACTCAGGCGCAACTCGGGACGGAACGCCGCGAGCTGGGCCGTGAGCTCCGCGAGGGTGCGCGGCGGCGCCTGCGCGCCCAGGTCACGGGCCAACTGGGCCATCTCGCTCACGTAGGTGTCGGCGGCGGCGGCGCTCAGGCGCACCCGGGCGTATCGCTGGTAGGCCGCGAGGAACATCGCGCTCTCGCAGGCGTGCACCCAGGCCAGGAGGTGGGGGTCGTTGGCGTAGTAGGCGACGCCGTCATCGGCGACGCCGCGCACCGCCTCGTGCACCGCGAGGACGCGCTCGATGTCGAGGGCGGCCATCGACTTGGAGCCGTAGGTGGTGCGACCGATGAAATTGGCGGTCTGCAGGAGTCGCCCGAGGGCGTCCTTCTGGTAGCGCGAGTGCTGCGCCACCCCGGCCATGGCGTGAGGGTGCAGCATCTGCAGGAACAGCGAGGCGAGTCCGCCGATGATCATCGTCGAGAGATCACCGTGGACCAGGCGCGCCACCGCGTCCACGGGCAGGTAGGAGAGCGTCGGGTCGTCGCAGGCCGGTGGTGGATCCTGGGTCAGGCCGACGGCGTGACGGATGCGGGTGTTCACGCGCTGGCGAAAACGCGACGTCGCGACCTCGCGACGCCGGATCACGGTCGTCGTACGGGGAGCAACGGCCACGAGACCAACTCTAGGGCCCGCGCAGGCGCGCGCCGGCGGCGCGACGGACCCCGACGCGACGGTCGCCTCAGCGCGCGACCAGACGATACCCCGCGCCGCGCACGGTCAGGATCAGCGCCGGGGCGTCGTCGAAGTTGATCTTCTTGCGCAGGTAGCTCACGTAGACGTCAACGATGTTGTTGCCGGGATCGAAACCGTACTCCCACACCTCGTTCAAGATCCGCGTGCGCGACAGGACGTGGGTGGGATGGCGCATGAAGAGTTCCAGCAGCGCCCATTCGCGCGGGGCGAGGTCGATGCGGCGCTCGCCGCGCCAGGCCACCTTGGTGAAGAGGTCCAGGCGAAGGTCACCCACCACCAACTCGTTGGTGGTGGGCTGGGAGGCGCTGCGCAACGTGGCGCGGATGCGCGCGAGCAATTCGGCGAAGGAGAACGGCTTGGTGACGTAGTCGTTGGCACCGAGCTCCAGGCCGCGCACCTTGTCGGCCACTTCGGCCCGCGCCGTCAAGACGATCACCGGCAGGCCCGCGTCGCGCTGACGCAGCTGGGTCAAGACGTCGAGTCCCGACTGGCCGGGCAGACCGAGGTCCAACAGGACCAGGTCGAAGGACTCGAGGTCCGACGCCAGGAGGCGACTGGCCTCACGTCCGTCGGCCGCCACCGCCGTCGCGTAGCCCTCGGCCTTGAGGCCCTTGACCAGAAACGAGACGATCGCCGCGTCGTCCTCCGCGATCAGGATTCTCATCGTCACACCTCTCTTCGTTCGGGGCGCCGCGTCGACGGCAGCACCATCGTCACCCGTGCGCCGCCGTAGGGCGACGTCGTGATCTCGATCCATCCCCCGTGCGCCTCGGCCACCGCCTTGACGATGGCCAGCCCGAGACCCGAACCGTCACGGTCGCGCGCGCCGGGTCGGGCGAACCGTTCCACCACCGCGGCGCGTTCGCTCGGGTCGATGCCCGGTCCGGAGTCGTCCACGCTGATGCGCACCCCGTCGTGTTCGTCATCGGCCTCGGCGACCAGGGCCACGATGTCGCCGTCGTGCGTGGCGCGGATGGCGTTGTCGACCAGGTTCATCACGGCACCGCGCAGCTTCTCGACGTCCACCTCGATGACCAGGTCGGGCGACTCAGGACCACGGAAGTCCCGCGACGCGAGGACCGCCACCGCGCCGTGCACCTCACTCAGGAGGGGCCCCAGCGCCGTCGGACGCGTCTGGAGGAAGTCTGGCTCCATGGCGCGCCCGAGCATGAGTAGTCGCTCGACCACCGAGCGCGTGTGGTCGATCTGATCGATGACGATATCCAAGGTCTCACGCACCTCCGCGGGGTCGTCCATCGCTCCACGTCCCAGGACCTCGAGGTGGCCACGGGCCGCGGTCAGGGGCGTGCGCAGTTGGTGCGAGACGTCGGACAACAATCGCCGTTGCGCCGTCATCACCGCCTGGAGACGGTCGAGCATCGAATCGAAGGTGTGCGCGAGTTCGCCCACCTCGTCGTTGCTGCCCTGGTCCCCCAGACGCTCGTCGAGGTTCGCGCTGCCGATGATCTGGGCGGTCGTGGTGATGCGCCCGACCTTGCGCAGGAGGCGTCGCAACAAGACGAACGTGCTCAACACCGCGGCCACCAGCGCCACGATCCCCACCGCGATCGACAGTCGGATCTCGCGGGCACGCTCCGCGGCGAATGCGCTGAGGTCGCTGGTGGCGATGAAGGTGCCCACGACCGTGTGTCCGGCGAAGATCGGCGCCGCGACCACCTCCATCGGGCTCGCGGCGATCCGTGTGGCCATGACCACCGTGCGCGACGGCGGCGTCGCGACCCACTGGCGCACCAGGGGACTGCGCAGCACCAGTGCCGAACCCGGCGTGGAGAGCACGCCGCCGCGGGTGAAGGCGATGATCACGACCTCGCCGGGGGCCAGCGAGTAGTTGACCAAGAAGTCCCGCGAGAACGCCTCGAGATTGCTGGGCTTTTGCTTGAGGGCCTGTTGCTGGAACTCGTGGAGTTCGATACCGATACTCGACGCGGCCACCGCCTGGTAACTCGACGTGAAGTTTCGGATGAAGACCGCCACGACCGTACCCAGGATCAGCGCGAGGATCAAGGAGTTGAACACCGCCAGGCGACCCGCGCTGCCCACGCGCTGGAACAAACGTCGAGATGTCATCGCTGCCTCACCGCGTCGCGGCCGCTCCCCTCGTCGCTCGGGCGCTCGCTCCTCGTGCGGCGACGTTCGCCACGGCGACGTCGCCTAATTGTCGCCGACCTTGGACGAGGAACCCGACCCGTCGCCCGAGCCCGATGCGCCGTCGGCGCCGTCGGTGACCTTGGACTGGGGTATCACGATCGTGAGCGGGGCGCTCGTCGCCGTGGTGCTCGGCGACCTCTCGGTGGTCGTCGTCGCGGGTCGCGACCACTCGGTGGTCGTCGTCGCGGGTCGCGACCTCTCGGTGGTCGTCGTCGCGGGCCGCGTCGTCGGGGTGCGTGGCGGTGCCGTGATGGGCCGCGCGGTGGTGGGCGTGGTGGTCGACGCCGCGACGGGTGAGGTGCTCGGGGTCACCCGGGTGGGGTGCGCGCGGGGCGCGGCCGTGACCACGGTGACGGGTGCGGCTTGGGATCCGACCTGCAATGACGACGGGACGTCGGCGGTGGCTCCGCCCGTCCCCGCCACCACCATGAGTGCCACGGCTCCGGCGACGCCGAGCAGCGACGCCGCCGCCACCGCCCACCACGAGCGCCGAACCCGCGCGACCCGGTGGTGCACGGGCATGCGATACGTCGCCGCATCGTCGTCGTGGCGTCCTCGAAGACCGTTCATCATACGATTCTCCCTCATTTTCGTTGACCGCGCCGAGACGACCGGTCGGGTGGCGAGGGAGCGGCATCGCGGTCGTCGAACGCGGTGGTGGCGTGGGGATCGCCCAGGAGCGTCAGGGCCCCCGCGGGGCAGGCCCGCACCACGCGACGCGCGCGCGCGATCAGGCGAGCGTCGTCCAACGGCTCGGGGGCGAGTACCGCGTAGCCCCAGGGGTCCAGGGAGATCACCTCGGGCAGCACGAGGGTGCAGATCCCGTGACCGTCGCACTTCGATCCGTCGACGACCAGGCGCATCTCCTCGTGGAGCGTCATCGTTCGACGTCCTCGCCCGGGAGGGGGAAGTCGTGCAGCGCCGACGACGGCGCGCACACCTCGCCGCGCAAGTGGCGACGCAGTTCGGCGCCGAACGTGTCCAGGGCCGAGTCGATCAGGGCCACCACCCCCGTGGGGTGCCCGCACGCGCCGCGACCGCGCACCGACGTGGCCAGTTCGCGGAGTCGTCGCAGGTCACTACGACGCGACCGTCCGGCCACCACCGCATCGAGCTCGTCGCTCAGGCGCGGCAGTCCGAGGACGCAAGGTCCGCACTGTCCCGCCGACTGACGCGCCAGCCACGTCACCAACCGGGCCGTCTGGGCCAGACCGCACACCTCGTCGCCGAGGACGGCGACCACGCCGCAGCCGAGCGACATCCCGAGCGCGGAGAGTCGGTGGCGCTCGATCGGCGCGCGCCACGCCGTCTCGCCCGACATCCAGGTGCCCTCGTAGCCGCCGAGCAGGACCGCGCGCGCCACGTCGTGCAGCCCCCCGTAGGTCGCGAGGACCTCACCGATCGTCGCGGGACCGACGACCTCCACCACCAGGCCTGGTTGGCGCACCGCGCCCACGAGGGTCAACAAGGTCGATCCGGGTGCCTCGGGTGCGCCGACCTCACAGAACCACGCCGCGCCGTGTCGCGCGATCAGGGCCAAGTGCGCCAGCGTCTCGAGGTTGTTGACGACCGTGGGACGCCGAGCGATGCCCACGCGCGCCGCCGGGATCACCCCGCGGCTCGGCAGGGCCCCACGACCGTCGAGGTACGACACCACCGCACTGGTCTCGCCGGCGATGTAGGTCTCGGGGGCGTCGACGATGCGCATCCGCACGGCCAGATCGCCGCGTTCGGCCAAAGCCGCGCGCAACGCCGCGTTGGCCGCCACGTGCGAGCGGTGCGTGTAGACCACGATGTCGTCGGCGCCCACGGCGTGAGCCGCCCACTGCGCGCCGTCGATCACCAGATGGGGGCGAAGGGCGAGCAACGTCTGGTCCTTGCGGCTCGCGGGCTCACCCTCGCTGGCGTTCACCACGATGATCGGCGTCCCCGGGGCGTCGGCCGCCACGTCGAACTTGGTCGCCGCGGGGAATCCACCGCCGCCGCGCCCCAGCAGACCGCTCGCGCGCACCGTGTGGCGCAACTCGCGCGGATCACGACCCTCCAGGCGCAACGCACCCACCCGCGCTCGGTACTGGTCGTAGGTCTCGCGTCCCTGCGACGCCGGCGGACCGGCGAGCAACCGCGCACCAGCGTCGCCGGCCAGCACGATGCGCGCGGCGTCGGCCAGGGGCGACGCGGGCGGGCGTGACGCGCACGCGTTGTCAAGGTTGGTCATCGTCACGAGGCCACCGATTCCGCCGCGGGGGCGCGCGGCGGCGCCTCCGCGCTCGACGTCGCGACGAACTCCTCGACGAGCTCGCGCGGTCGTCGACTCAACAGGTACCGCGTGCTGGTGAGCACCACCACGGCGGCGCCGCTCACGACGTACAACAGGCGCAGGGCCGCGGTGTCGGTGCCCGCCATGATGCCGTGGAGCCACACCAGGACGAAGTTCACGGCGGCCAGGCGGTGGTACGCCAGCCAGTGGCGCGCGCCGCGGCGTCCGGCGGACCGCGCCGTCACGAAGAGCACGACCATGAACACCATCGCGACGACGCCCAGGGAGACCGCGGTCGGGCGGTACTGGGCCCGAAATGGGACGAACGCCCCCACCCAGCCGACGCCGGCGTACTTGTCCGAGGCCAACGTGACCAGGTGCCCGGCCACTAGCGTGATGGTCGCGGTGGCGAGCGTCGCGTGGACCCGCAGTCGGGTCTCGGCGTGCATGAGGGGTCGGCGCAGGCGCCACGGATGGCGCATCCACACCCCCAGCACCACCAACGCCGTGAGGGCGACGTAGGCGGCGATTCCCAGAGCGCGGCCGGTCAGCCACGGGAAGTAGCGACTCTGCAACGTGGGGGTGAAGAGTCGCGCGAAGCCGTAGCCGGCGGCCAGCGGCAGGGCCACGGCCGCCACCGCGGTCAGGACCCAGGCGGCCGCACCGCGACCGCGTTCGAGGCCGGCGCTCACGAGCGTTCCCACGCGACGTAAGGCCTCATGGCCTCGTTGATCGTGACGCCACCCTCGTCGTCGCACCACAGTGCGGCCACGCCAGTCGCGGCGGCCGCGTCGGCGATGGCCTCACGACCGGCGAGGAAGAGCACCTTGCTGTCCACCTCGGCGCGGGCGGTGTCCGCGCCGACGACGGTCACGGCCACGAGACCGTCGCCACCGCAGGCCCCGGTGCGCGGGTCGATGAGGTGATGCGCCCGTTGCTCGCCCACTCGCCAGTGGCGAAGTCGGGTCGAGGACGTGGCGACGGCCCGGTCGCTCAGCGCCAACACCGCGACCGGCGTCGTCGCGCCCCCCGGGTCCTCGACCCCCACGCGCCACGGTTCGCCGTCGGGCGCGCGGCCCGCGAGGTAGCAGTCGCCGCCGGCCTCGATGAGGTAGTCGCGCAGCCGCGGCGCCAGGACGTCGCTCGCCCACCGCACCGCCAGACCCTTGCCGATACCGCCCAGTTCGACCGCGTCACCGAGCCAGACGTCACACTTGTGCGCGCGAAAGCGTGGGCGCCAGGCGCCGCGGTGCGCGCGCGCCACGGTGCGGGCCCCCACGCGCACGTCGGGACCCTCGAAGGAGAGCGTGGCGTCGTAACCCAGGGCCACCAGCGTGTCGAGCACGCGTGGGTCGAACACTCCCCCCGTGCGTTCGTAGGCCTCGTACGCCTCGCGCAGCGCGCGGTACAGGACCGCGGGCACCCGGTGCCACCGCGCGGGTGACTCGTTAGTCCGCATCAGGGGGCTCGACGGATTGAAGCGCGTGCACGCGACCTCGACGTCCTCGAACACCCTGAGCGCGCGGTGCAGGAGCGCCTCGAGTTGCACCTGCGTCGCGGTGGCGCGCGGCACCGTGATGCTCACGGCGCTGGCCATCGCGCGCGAGGACGCGATCACCGAATCGTTCAGTAGTTCAACCGGCACCGGAGGCTCCCGTGGTGGCCTGCGTGACGGGCGCGGGTGGCGCAGGGGGTGGCGCGGGCGGGGTCGTCGTCGTCACCGGCGCGACCGGCGCGGCGACCGGAGGGGGCGGGGACGTGGGTGTCGCCGTGGGCGCGGTGCTCGCCGTCGTCGACGGACCCGCGCTCGACCCGACGCGGGCCGTCGGCGAGGGCGACTGCGTGGAGGTGGAGGGTGTGACCGCGCCACTGGAGGCACCCGCCTGCGCCACCGCCGCGGCCGCCTGGGCGGAGGCCGCGGCGATCGAGGCGGCGATCGACGTCGTGATCGACGAGGCGGTCGCACTGGCATTTTGCGCGGTGGCCGTCAGCGTCGCCACGATGCGGCGGTCATTGGCCAGCGTCGCGCTGAGCCGCGCCAACTTCTGCGCGTTCAGGGCGCTCTGTCGTGTGACGAAGACCGGCACGGTGGTCGTCGTCGTGGCGACCGTGGGGACGGTCGCGCCGACGAAGGCGTTCGCCAGTCCGGTGCCGATGATGGCGACCGAGGTCACCACCGCCGTGGGCAGGATGCGACGACGCATGGTGGACCGGTCGAGCGTGCGCGAGGTGCGCGCCCGGCTGGCCGCGCGGCGATGACTCGCGGCTAGGAGTTCGTCGGGGACGACGTCGTAGTCGTGACCCGGCGGGATCGAGCGCGATCCGGACTGGTCAGTCGTCATTGCCCTGCTCCCCGTCGGTGTTCGACGAGCCCCCGGCGCCCGAGGCCCCCGTCGTGGTGTGGGTCACCGGCGCGAGCGTGGTGCTGGTGGTGCTGCTCGTCGCCGTAGGGCCCTCGGTGGTGGTGGCGTGGGTGGCGCGCTCGGTGGTGGTGGTCTCGCCTTCACGGCGCGGCGCCGACGTGGTCGTCGTCGCGCCGTGCGACACACGGGTGACCACCGGAACCGCCACGCGGAAGTGGCTCAGTGACGCCTCGTAGGCGACCTGCTGCTTGAGGTGTGCGAGCTCGGCCTGCGCCGCAGTGATCTCCGTGCCCAATTGCTGGGCCTGCGCGGCGAGGTAGTCCACTTCAGGGGTCACCACGTCACGCGCCACCGTCGTCGCGGTGACGTGGTCCGCGGCGGCCGACGAAGGTACCGGCGACCTCACTATCGCGGCGGCCCCACCTACGATGGCACTCGTCGTCACGACGACGCCCACCCAACGAATTCGTCCCTTCATCGCTCCTCCTCACTGTGAGAGTCATGAGGGGCGACGCCGGTGCGCGATGGTGTGGGCGTCGCCGTGCCCGACGGCGACGACAACGCGACCACGCGGTGACCCCGGCCCCTCACTCGACTCTGCGGATAGTTCATGAGGTCCAGTATTGAAAGCATTCCTTGCGCCGAGATGTGACTTCGATGAAAAGATTCTCATCTTCTCGTTCGACTGAGCTGCCGGGTCGCGCGATCACGTCCGAGAGTCGACGAGCGCTCCTCGGCGGTTCGGCGAATTCGCGTGGATCCCGGTCCCCCTGCGCGTGAGCGAAGTGGTCATCGATGGAGCGGGAGTCGACGAGGTCGAAGAGGTCGACGAGGTCGAAGAGGTCGACGAGGAGAAGTACGGGGTCGATCCCCGAGGATAACGGACCCAGCGCCACGACGTCCCTCAAGACGACGCGGGCACCACGGCGGGTTCGGGGTGGTTCAACGGACCAGGGCCACGACGGCCACCACGGCCTCGGTGCGCATCTCGACGACTGGTTGGACCCGACGACGAATCGGCGACGCTCGATGCCCAGGCGCAGGTGACGCACGTCGAGGGCGTCAACCGCGAGGTTTGCGCGCCACCCCGAGCGTGAAATAGGTCCACGGCCGAGGTCCCCCGGCGTAGCGTTGCTCCATCGCCTCGATCTCGAGTCCCGCATCGCGGACGAGCGTCGCGGCGTCGCGAGTCAATTGACATCCTCCCGCGAGTCGCTGTTCCCATCCGTTGAGTCGCCGTTGCCACTTCGCCGTTCGTGCATCGGGTGCGAGTCCGTGTTCTAAGAAGTGCAGTGCGCCCCCGGGCTTGAGCACTCGGCGGATCTCGCCCAGCACGATGTCGGGGCGCTGCACGGTACAAAGGGTGAACGTGCACAGGGCACCGTCGAGAGAATCGTCCTCGAGGGGAAGTCGTCCTCCCTCGACCTCGACGAAGGAGATCGCGGCCGCGCTGCGCGACGCGGCCGAACCGGCGAGTCGCCGCGCCACGAGGGCGGGTTCGACCGCGA
Source organism: Acidobacteriota bacterium (assembly GCA_019352075.1). Classification (GTDB taxonomy): domain Bacteria; phylum Actinomycetota; class Acidimicrobiia; order Acidimicrobiales; family RAAP-2; genus RAAP-2. The sequence goes on from JABBOA010000021.1 coordinate 16,358, forward strand.
CGACGCGACGCACGCTCGCGGGCAAGAACGCCAGATTGGCGCCCGATCCAAAGCCAATCTCCACGATGTCACCGCTCAACCCCTCGCAGACCCGCTGGCGCCACGGCCGAAAGTAGTGGGTCCCGCACACCAACCCCACGGCCCGCGGCACCACCTGATCGGCGTAGAAACCCATGCAGCAAATCTAGAGACCCGCCAACAAACCCGCGCGGGACCGCCAGAGGAGGGTGATGGTCGCCGTCCAAGAGAGTCGAGAACTTGTCCGCAGTACGTGGGCGATCCTGACTCGGGTGGTCAATCCCACGTCGCGCACCCGTGCACGCCGTCGTCGGCCCTGGACCCGGCGTGACGACTCGAGGGGTCCATTGAACCCCACGCCGCGCGGCACCCGCCAGCCACGGCGAACCAGGAGGGGCGAACCTTCGCTCGAGACACCAACCGCTAATCGGAGCGACGGGGTCGATCCCGCGCGTCGCGCGTTGGACGGCGCGAACTCCTGAGTGCGGTCGCGACCACCGGGGTCGGGGAGAAACAAGAGCACAACCCCTCCACGCCATGTGGCGCGTTCAGTGGAGGTTGCGCAACTTCGTCGAGAGGCCCGTGACGAGCGGGGGTTCACCCGGCGCCAGTTGTATCGCGACGCGTCCATCGCCGATCCGCATGCCGCGCACGGTGAGGCGATCGGGCCACGCGAGTGGCGCGAACGCGACGGTTCCGCGCGGCACGTCGGGGTGAACACCGACGACCGCACTGAGGATGGCGACGGCGGAGGCCGCGGCCCACGCCTGGGGGTGACACGATGCGGGGTAAGCACGGGGACGAGATTGCTGCGACGGTGCGTCACCACCATAGAGTTCGGGCAGACGGTACTCGAAGTGCGAAGCGGTCCTCAGCAGCCCCTCGATCAACGAGAGCGCCGCACTTTCCGCCTCGCGTCCGGGAACAGTGCGCAGACCGGTAATCGCGATCGCTGTATCGTGAGTCCACACCGAGCCGCAATGGTAACTCAGTGGGTTGTATCCCCTTGAGGATTGCGCCAGGGTGCGCAGGCCGAAACCGCTATTGAGATCGGCCTCGCCCAGACGTCGGGCAACGAGTTGTTCCTCATCCACGTCCAACAGACCGGTGCCCAGAAGGTGGCCGATATTCGAGCTCAGGGAATCGACGGGCGCACCGTGGACATCCAGCGCGATTGCGGGATACGCACCATCGGAGTCCTCCACCCAAAAGGCCTGACGAAAACGGTGGCCGAGACCGTCGGCGAACTCACGCCACCGATCGGCACCGGGACGACCAAACGCGTCCAATAGATCAGCGCCGTGCATCGCCGCCTCGTAGGCGTAACCCTGGGCCTCGCACAATGCGATGGGCGCAGCCGCGATCCGACCGTCGCGGAATTGGATTCCGTCGAAGGAGTCCTTCCACCCTTGATTGGCCAGTCCGTGACCGCTCTGGTCCACGTAACTCACGAACGCTCGATCGCCACATCCGAAGTCGACGATCCAGTCCAGGCATCGTTGCAGTGGGGTGAGGAGCTTCTCCACCTCAGACTCCGCCAGTCCCCAGCGCCAGGCATCGTGCAAGAGGCATACCCACAGCGGCGTGGCGTCCACCGTGCCGTAGTACACGGGTGGCAGCACCAGCGCCGCGGCACCACCGGGTGTCGTGGTGAAGGCCTCGTGGCGTACGGCCTGCTGTCGTAACTCGTGGAGGATCTTGCCCGGTTCCTCGTTGCTCACCCGGTCGATCCGACTTCCCTGTCGCCCGGCGAGCGTTCGCAGGGTGCCCAGCGCGATGTCGGTCCCCATGGGCAACATCATTCGAGCCGCCCAAATCGAGTCGCGACCGAACAAGGTGAGGTACCACGGAGCCCCGGCCGCGACGAAGGCGTCGTCGGGCGATAACGACGTCGCCATGGTCAGTCCCGCCAGGTCCGCGACACCGCGATTGAACAGTCGCGCCAGGCGCGAATCACTGGCCTCCACCGAGATCGGCTCCCCCGCACCGTCGTTGAGGTGCGGATCGTGGGACCAAGGAATCACCACACCTTCAGATTCCCCCGGTCCTTGCACGGAGAGCACCACGGTGCTCGTCGATGCGGGCGCCACGGTGAGGTCCCACGCGAAACTGCCGCTCGACGGATCGATGACGTCGGGTGCCGGCGCGCCACTCGCCTGGACGCCCCTCAACCCGGGCGCCCCCCACTGCAGTCGTGCTCCCTCGACGTTCGCGACGATCGACGAGGTCCGCTGTCCGGACTTGACCGCGGCGATGTCGGCCAGATCGCAGGCGAGTCGCAGGTGCAGCCGGAGGTTCACGCTCGCGCGAGCGACCGACGAGAACGTGATCTCCTCCACCATTCCCTTCGCGGTGACGCTGCGCCGACGGGTGAGGAAGATGACGGGGTCCGGTGACTCCGAGCCCACGTTGAAAACGGCGGCCTCGAATCGATTGTGGCTCCCCCCCTCGATGTCCACGCCGATGGGCACCGGCTCTTCGCCGTTCACCGTCACGATGAGCTCGCTCAACACGCGAACGTCTTGCACGTAGAGACCCTGGGCCCCCCCGGGACGAATCTGTCCGTCGTGGGCGGAGAGTGATGTCGCCGGTGCCCCCACCGCGCAAATCAACTGGTGCAGGGCAGGCTGGCGCTGGCCAGCGGTGTCCGACTCGGCCACGGGGGGCGAAACTGCCGCGCTCACTCGGTCGTCGCCGTGCATGTCCAGACCTTTCGAGACGCAATTGTAAGAATCAACACTAGCGATTTTGAACGTTCATATGCAATACTTCTGACTAGTTCGGCAGAAGGATTCCAAGACGTACGTACGCCGATGCGAGGAGCGCGATGGTCGAGACCGGGGGGGACCGAGGCAGCGGCGCCATTAGGCGCTTGCCGTCAGCCGTCCCCCCGCGCGCGACCATCGAGATGGTCGCGCGCCACTGCGGAGTGTCTCGTCAGACGATCTCGAACGCGATCAATGCTCCCGATCGGTTGCGCCCCGCGACACTGCACAAGGTCCTCCAGGCGATTGAAGAGTTGGGCTATCGGCCCAGCCACGCCGCGCGCTCGTTGCGGACCCACGCCACCAACGTCATTGGATGTCGCCTCCTGCCAAGTAGCCACAGCGGCACGGGTGGCGTCCTCGACGGATGGTTTCACGCCCTGTGCGCGGCGGCGCGCTCGGGGGGATACGACGTCCTCGCCTTCGCGGCAGCCACGGACGACGAGGAGATCGAGGTCTACGACGACCTCTTGCGCCGTCGGGCCGTCGACGGCATCATCCTGACCAACACGCACTATCTCGACCCACGCCCCGCGTGGCTCCTCCAGCACGAGGTGCCGTTCGTGGCCTTCGGGCGACCCTGGGGCTCGGCGAACGCCACGCACTCGTGGGTCGACGTGGACGGCGCCAGTGGCACCGCGGACGCCGTACGACATCTCGCAGATCTGGGGCACACACGGATTGGTTTTCTCGGGCTCAACAAGGGCAGCGGCGTCTGCGACGACCGCTTCCAGGGCTGGGCGTCAGCGATGCGGGCCCTTGGTCTGGCCACGACGGGCCTGGTGGGGCGCGCCGAAGACGGCATCGCATCCGGGCGGGCGCTGACTGAAAAATTACTGGACGGCCCCCGACCACCCACGGGCCTCGTGTGCGTGAGTGATTCAATGGCCGTGGGAGCGATCCGGGCAGTGGAAGATCGAGGATGGATCGCGGGTCGGGATCTGGCCATCGTCGGCTTCGACGACAGCCCCATCGCCTCGTTACTGCGCCCCAGCCTCTCCAGTGTCCGCCAGCCCATCGTGGCCGTCGCCGGGGAACTGGTCAGTGAGCTCATCGCCGAATTGTCAGGGGTCAAGCGGCGACCGTCGCGCATCCTGCGAGCGCCACGATTGATCGTGCGTGAGAGTAGCGGCGATCGACTCAGTACGCCCGAGATCACGGCGTTCGACGAAGCGCCGGGCCCGTCACACTCGGTGCTCGCGCGACGCAGCCATTTCGACACGAAGTCTCAGCAAACGCCTGAGAGAATCAAGAAAAAAGGGGCGTAGCTCAATGAAGAAAAGAAACATCGTAGGGGTGGTGGCGCTCAGTACGGCGCTAATGGTACCCCTCGTCGCGACGATCGGCGGAACGGTGGCGTCGGGGGCCACGACAGTCAAGTTGAGTGGTCCCACGAAGGGGGCCAAACTCACCCTCATGTACGGCTCGTCGGGGACCGCGGAGACCAAGGCGGTCAACGCGGCGGCCGCCGCCTGGGGCAAGGCCAGTGGCAACAAGGTGAGCGTCATCAGCGCATCCAATTTCAGCCAGCAACTCGCCCAAGGTTTCGCGGGCGGCACGCCGCCGGATATCTTCTATCTCTCGTCGAGCCAATTAGAGACGTTCGCCAAGCAGGGAGACCTGCTCCCGTACGCGAGTCACGTGGCGTCACCCAGCGCGTTCTACCCAGCGCTCGTGAAGGCGTACACCTACAACAAGACCTGGTACTGCGTTCCCAAGGACTTCTCCAATCTCGCCCTGGAGATCAACACCACGATGTGGAAGGCGGCGGGACTGACGAACGCCGACCTGCCCACCACGTGGGCCAAACTCCTCGCTGACGCCAAGAAGTTGACGCACAAGGGCGTCGTGGGCCTGGACATCGGCAACACCCTGGACCGTCTGGGCGCCTTCTTCGCCGAGAACGGCGGTTCGTACATGAACAAGGAGGGCACCAAATTCACCTTCAATTCACCCCAGAACGTGGCGGCCCTGAAGTACGTGCAGTCGATGGCGAAGCAGGGGATCCTCGCCTTCCCTCCCCAGCAGAGTGCGGGCTGGGCCGGTGAAGCGTTCGGTCTCGGCAAGGCCGCGATGGCGACCGAAGGAAACTGGATCATCGGCGCGATGGCCTCCAGTTACCCCAAGATCAAGTGGCAGGCCGTTGCGATGCCGGCGGGTCCCAAAGGGACCAGGGGAACTTTGACGTTCACCAACTGTTGGGGTATCGCCAATCAAACGAAGGACAGTGCCGCTGCGGTGAACTTCGTCAAGTACCTCACGTCCGTGGCGCAGCAGTTGCGCTTCGCGAACGCCTTCGGCGTGTTGCCGTCACGTATCGCCGCGGCGAACGCCTACGCGAAGAAGAATCCTTCCGTAGCCGCCTTCGTGCAGGGTGCGAAATATGCGATGCCCCAGGTGTCGACGGTCGGCTTCCCGACGGTGCAAGCGGCGTTTGACAACCAAGTGCTGGGCCTGGCGACCGGATCAGCGAATCCGGTCACGATGCTCAACCAGTTGCAGAGCAATGCCGAGGCTCTTCTGCGGCCGTAGTTGAGCCGGACCACCCCATGGACCTGACTGTCGTCAGCGTCCATGGGGTGGTTGCCCCTAGAGTGGCCCCACGAAGGTCTCGCCCCCGCAAAGATCGAGGAGGAGGTGGGTGCGGATGGAAAATCTTCCCCTCAGCGACGAAACTGCGAAGAGCGACGTCGCACGTGCGCCGACCTCGCAGCGCAACCCGCGCAAGAAACGGCGTCGTAGTGCGGCGAGGCGCGGGCAAAACCTCTACGGCTGGATCTTCGTGTCTCCCGCCCTGGCCATCCTCATCGTCTTCCTCGTCATCCCCATCATCCTCGCCTTGTACATCAGCTTCACGAACTGGACCGGCATCACGAGTCCCTTCGCCAGCGCGGTTCATTTCGTGGGTCTCAAGAACTACAAGACGATCCTCACCGAGCCCGGACTCGCTCAACAGAACTTCGGAACGGCGGTTCGCAACAACTTCTACTACGTGATCTTCGTCGTGCCGCTCCAGACGGCGCTCGCCCTATGGCTCGCCATCCTGGTCAACAACAAGTTCCTCAAGGGCAAGGGGTTCTTCCGGACCGCCTTCTACTTCCCGTCGGTGACGAGTTCAATCGCCATCACCACGGTCTTCATCTTCTTGTTCTCGGGAACAGGGGCAGTCAATCGGGCCCTCAGCTTTGTCGGCATCAAAGGCCCTGACTGGATCTACGACCAGAACGGAATCTTCACCACCTTGCTGTCGTCGCTCGGCGTTCATAACCCGCCCTCGTGGGCCAATTTCCAGATATTGGGACTTTCCATTTGGAACTGGTTGGCCGGACCGTCGTTCGGGATGTGCGTGATCATCATCCTCGCAATCTGGACCACCTCGGGTACCTTCATGCTCTTCTTTCTGGCGGCGCTACAGAACATCTCTGAAGAGGCCGAGGAGGCGAGCGAGATGGACGGAGCAACTGCGTGGCAGAGGTTTCGCTACGTCACCCTACCCATGCTGCGTCCGGTGGTGCTGCTGGTGGCCACCCTCGGGTTCATCGGCACGTGGCAGGTCTTCGACCAGAGTTTCCTCACCGGTCCCAACAACCCGACGATGGTCACCCCCGCCTATCTGGCGTATCAGGTCAGTTTCTCGAATTTTGCATTCGGAGAGGGTGCGGCAATCGCCTTCTTGCTGTTTGGACTGATCGTTGTCTTGACGCTCGTGCAACGTAAGTTCGTGAAGGAGGACCTCACCAAATGATCAATCGCTACCGTTCGAGGTACCTTCGCGTCGTCGCCTATGCGATGCTCATCGTCTTCGCCCTGCTCTATTTGGCGCCCTTCGCCTTCGAGACCGCCAACTCGTTCAAGACGGACGGCGACGCCAGCGCGAACGGACTTTCGCTCATTCCGCATCCACCCACGGTCTCCGCCTGGGACCAGATATTCGGCATCAGCAATAACGGTGTCACCAATATTCCGCGGTGGCTCTTCAACAGCGCTCTCGTCTCCACCTTCATCACCATCGGGAGTGTCGTTCTCGCGAGCCTCGCGGGCTACGCGCTCGCGCGACTGGAGTTCAAGGGTCGACGCCTCGTGTTTGGCCTGGTGATCGCGACCTTGGCCGTGCCGAGCGTCGTACTACTGATTCCGCAATTTCTCATGTTGAAGGAGCTCGGCCTGTTCAACACGTATGCGGGAATGATCTTGCCGATCTGTGTCTCGGCGACTGGAATATTCATGATGCGCCAGTTCTTCCTCCAGGTGCCCGTTGCGCTCGAGGAAGCCGCGCGCATGGACGGCGCGGGGGTCTTCACGACGTGGTGGCGGATCGTTCTGCCCGTCGTGCGACCCGGGTTGATCACCCTCACGATCATCTCGTTTCAGGGGGCGTGGAATCAGTTCGCCTTCTTCCAAGTGGCCACCATCTCACCGAAATATTTCACGCTCACGACCGGCCTGGCCAACATCGTCGGCGGGGGACTCTCCGCCGGCAACCAGTTTCCCCTCAAACTCGGGGCCTCCCTGCTCACCACGATCCCGATTGCGGTACTCTTCTTCGTCTTTCAGAGGTACCTCGT
>JABBOA010000147.1 GCA_019352075.1 Acidobacteriota bacterium
CGGACCAGCTGCGCCTGCACGAGCACGCCCCCGAGGACCTCTCGCACTACTCGCGTGGCACCACCGACGTGGAGTTCGCCTACCCCTGGGGCTGGGACGAGCTCGAGGGCATCGCGAATCGCGGCGACTACGACCTGACCCAGCACTCCAACGCCTCGGGCGCCAAGCTCGAGTACTTCGACCAGTCGGCCAACGAGCGCTACACCCCCTACGTCATCGAGCCGGCCGCCGGCGCCACGCGCGCCATGATGGCCTTCCTGCTCGCCGCCTACCACGAGGACGTGGTCGAGGGCGAGACGCGCACGGTGCTGCGCCTCGACTGGCGCCTCGCCCCCTACCAGGTCGCGGTGTTGCCACTGTCGAAGAAGCCCGAGCTCGAGGGCGTGTCGAAGGAGGTGCTGGCGATCCTGCAGCCGCACTTCGCCTGCGACTACGACGTCACCCAGTCGATCGGGCGACGATACCGCCGTCAGGACGAAGTGGGCACGCCCTTTTGCGTCACCGTCGACTTCGACTCGCTCGAGGACCGCTGCGTGACGGTGCGCGACCGCGACTCGACCCAACAGGCGCGCGTGCCGATCAGCGCACTTCTCGCGGACCTTCGTGCGCGCACCCACCAGGACTAGCACTGGCGTCGCACCCGCCTGTGAGGTGGGCGGGTGCACATTCAGCGAGCGGCCGTCTCGCGTGCGGGGGAGTCGCGCCACATGATGGCCGGGGCGATGGTGGCGAGGCCGAAGAGCGTGCCGACCACACAGGTGCCGGTCCAGCCGTCGTGGGCGTAGGCGTAACCCGCGAGTAGCGAGCCGACTGAGGCACCGGTGAAGAAGCACACCATGTAGATGCTGTTGATCGTGCTGCGCTGCGCCGGCGCGATGGCGTAGATGATGGACTGGTTCGAGACGTGGATGCCCTGGCTGCCGGCGTCGAGGAGCACCACGCCCGCGACGATCAGCCAGACGTCGTGGCGCCCCAGATAGAGGACGGCGAAGGCGCCCGCGATCAGCACCGCCGCCCACGTGGTCGCCAGTGAGGTGCGCCCCTGGTCGGCGAGTCGTCCCGTCACGTTGGCGGCGGTGATCCCGGCCAGTCCGAAGAGACCGAAGAGACCGATCACGCCGCTCGAGTAGTGAAACGGCGCACTCGAGAGGTGAAAGGCGAGCGTGGACCAGAGTACGCTGAAGGCACCGAAGGCGGTGGCCCCGAACCAACCGCGACGACGCAGCTCGGCGGACTCGCGCATCATCGTGAGGCCACCCGTGACGAGGTGACGGTACTCGAACCGGTCGCGCGGGCGCTCCTCGGGGAGGGCGAAGTGCAGGACGATCGCCATCACGACGAGCAAGACCGCCGAGACGCGGTAGACCCCGCGCCAGCCGATGATCTCCGACACCGAGCCCGAGAGGGTGCGCGAGAGCAGGACGCCGCCCAGCAGCCCGGTCATGAGGCGACCGAGCACGCGACCGCGCTCGGCGTCGGGTGCGAGGTCCGCGCCCAGGGGGATGATGACCTGACCGGCGACCGAGGAGAGCCCGATCACCACGGTGATCATGGCGAAGAGTGCGAAAGAGTGGATGAAGCTCGCCCCGAAGATCGCCAGGGCCGCGACGAGGAAGATGGCGATGATCAGTCGGCGTCGCACGAAGAGGTCGCCGAGGGGCAGGAGGAAGAACAGTCCCACCACGTAGCCGACCTGGATCAGGGTGATCAGCAGCGACGTCGACGCGGTCGACACGTGGAAGTCACCGCGGACCTGGTGCAGCAGCGGCTGCAGGTAGTAGAGGTTGGCGACGATGACGCCGATGGACACCGCCATCACCGCGACCAGGGTCGAACTCAGGTGCTGTTCTCGGTGTTGCGACATGGACGAGGTCCGCTTAGGCGACTTTCTTGTACTTCGCGGTCGCGAGGGGTCCAAGGACGGCGATGAGGCCGACCGACCAGAGTATGGCGATCCACACCGAGTTTCCCGGGTTGGGCAGGATCGCGTTCGGGCCGTTCATGAGGTAGCGGACGGCTTTAGCGACTTCGCTCACCGGCTGATACGTGGCGAATGGCTGGAGCCAACCGGGCATGGTCGAGACCTGCACGAAGATGCCTGACGCGAAGGTCAGGGGAAAAATGAGCGGGAAGGTCATCGCCTGGGCGGCCTCGGAGTTGGGTGCGGCGAGTCCGATGAAGGCGAATCCCCAGGAGAGGCAATAGGCGAAGAGAAGGGTGATGAGGCACGCAAGGATGTAGTTGACGAACCCACCGTGAGGGCGGAACCCGACCGCGATACCAACGCCAGTCATGATGACGAGCACGACTACGTTTCGACCGAGGTCCGAGACTGTGCGTCCCGCCAGTACGGCCATGCGCGACATCGGCAGCGCCCGGAAACGCTCGATGAGACCGTGCTGGAGGTCCTCGGCGAGGCCAATCGCCGTGCCGACGGCGCCGAAGATCGTGGTCTGCACGATGATGCCCGGAAGGAGATAATTCACGTAACCACCCGGTATGGGCACGTTGATCGCGCCCGCACCGAAGATGTAGCGGAACAACAGCACGAACATAATTGGCTGAAGGAACGAGAAGACCAACGCAGTAGGAATTCGTACGATGGCCAGGAGGTTTCGTCGGGCCATCGTCAAGACGTCGGATATGGCCCAGCGCAGGCTGCTCTTCTCCGCGTGAATGGTTTCGGTGTTGTTCGTCATGAGTTTCGCATCTGCCGTTTCGTCGACGCGTCCTCCGCGGTCGGACTCTTCTCCTCTGTCTTGTGACCCGTCAAGTTGAGGAAGACGTCATCAAGGCTTGGTTCGCGAAGCGTCAGACCCGCGAGGGCGACGTTCGCGGCGTCCAAACGGCGTAATGCCTCCGCCGCCGAGGAAGGTCCTCCGTCCACGGTGAGTTCGACCACCGTGCCCTCGATGTTCGCGGGCTTGGCCGAGATGGCGCGGATGATTTCAAGTCCGCGTGTGGCATCCTGAGTGGAATGGAAGGTGAGTGAAAGGACGGTGGCCCCCAGGCTGGTCTTCAGTTCCTGACTCGTGCCCTCGGCGATGATCGTTCCCTTGTCGAGCACCACCAGTTGCTTGCAGAGTCGATCAGCCTCTTCGAGGTATTGGGTGGTGAGCAGCACCGTCGTTCCACCTTCGACGAGTCTTTCGATGATCGACCACAGGTCCTGGCGGCTTTGCGGGTCGAGTCCGGTGGTTGGTTCGTCGAGGAAGAGAATCGGGGGTCTGGCCATGAGCGCGGCTCCCAGATCGAGTCGTCGCCGCATCCCACCGGAATATGTCTTCACATTGCGGCTCGCCGCCTCGTCGAGGCCGAACTCCTCCAGAAGCTCCCTCGCGCGGCGGATGACGTACGACCTCTCGAGGTGGTTGAGCGAACCGATCATGCGCAGGTTCTCCAGTCCCGTCAAGTTCTCGTCCACCGTGGCGTACTGGCCGGCGAGGCCGATACGGCGACGCACCTCGTCGGGTTGCTTGACCACGTCGAAGCCGTCGACGGTGGCGGTGCCCGAGGTGGGCGAGAGGATGGTGGAGAGGATGCGCACCATGGTCGTCTTGCCCGACCCGTTGGGGCCGAGCAGGCCGAACACCTCGCCCCTGGGGACCCGGAGGCTGACGCCCTTGAGGGCCTGTACGTTACCGGCGTCGAACGTACGCGTTACGTTGATCGCTTCGACGGCATATTCGGACATGGTGCGAAGTCTAGGGTTGGACTAGGACATCGGGACCGCAAAACTCCTGCCCTGGAACCTGTACGTTCTTTCTATGGCAATTGCGGAGGCGGAGATCGCCCAGGTGCGCG
>JABBOA010000148.1 GCA_019352075.1 Acidobacteriota bacterium
CGGACCAGCTGCGCCTGCACGAGCACGCCCCCGAGGACCTCTCGCACTACTCGCGCGGCACCACCGACGTGGAGTTCGCCTACCCCTGGGGCTGGGACGAGCTCGAGGGGATCGCCAATCGCGGTGACTACGACCTGACCCAGCACTCGAACGCCTCGGGCACCAAGCTCGAGTACTTCGACCAGGCCGCCAACGAGCGCTACACCCCCTACGTCATCGAGCCCGCCGCGGGCGCCACGCGCGCCATGATGGCCTTCCTACTCGCCGCCTACCACGAGGACGTGGTCGAGGGCGAGACCCGCACGGTGCTGCGCCTCGACTGGCGCCTCGCCCCTTACCAGGTCGCCGTGTTGCCGCTGTCGAAGAAGCCCGAACTCGAGGGCGTGTCGAAGGAGGTGTTGGCCATCGTGCAGCCGCACTTCGCCTGCGACTACGACGTGACCCAGTCGATCGGCCGGCGCTACCGCCGACAGGACGAGGTGGGCACGCCGTTCTGCGTCACCGTCGACTTCGACTCGCTCGAGGATCGTTGCGTCACGGTGCGCGACCGTGATTCGACCCAGCAGGTCCGCGTGCCGATCACCTCGCTACTCGCCGACCTGCGCGAACGCACCAACCAGGCGTAGGCGCCGGGCGCAGCGTCAGTGCGCGGCGATCGCCCCGCGCGACGGCGCGCGCCAGGCGATCGCGGGCGCGATGGTGGCGAGGCCGAAGAGTGCGCCGACGGCGCAGGTCCCGCGCCAGCCGTCGTGGGCGTAGGCGTAGCCCGCGAGGAGCGAGCCGACCGCGGCACCGGTGAAGAAGCACACCATGTAGATGCTGTTGATGGTGCTGCGCTGCGCGGGCGCGATCGCGTAGATGATCGACTGGTTCGCGACGTGGATGCCCTGGCTCCCGGCGTCGAGGAGGATGATGCCCACGACGATGAGCACCACCTGGTGGCGTCCGAGGTAGAGGACCGCGTAGGCGGCCGCGATGACCACCGCCGCCGACGTCGTGGCGAGGCGGGTACGCCCCTGGTCGGCGAGTCGACCCGACACGTTGGCCGCCGTGATCCCGGCGAGACCGAAGAGCCCGAAGAGCCCGATCACGCCGCTGGAGTAGTGAAAGGGGGCGCTCGAGAGGTGAAAGGCCAAGGTCGACCACAGGACGCTGAAGGCGCCGAACGCCGTGGCGCCGAACCATCCGCGACGACGTAACTCGGACGACTCGCGCATCATCCGTAACCCGCCAGTGATGAGGTGGCGGTACTCGAAGCGGTCGCGCGGTCGCTCCTCGGGCAGCGCGAAGTGCAAGACGACCGCCATCGCCACGAGCAGCACCGCCGAGGCGCGGTAGACCCCTCGCCAGCCGATCGCCTCCGAGACCGCCCCCGAGAGGGTGCGCGAGAGCAGGACGCCACCCAGGAGTCCGGTCATGAGGCGCCCGAGCACGCGACCGCGCTGGGTGTCGGGTGCGAGGTCCGCGCCGAGGGGGATGATCACCTGGCCGGCCACCGAGGAGAGGCCGATCACCACCGTCAAGGCGGCGAAGAGGGCGAACGAGTGGATGAAGCTGGCGCTGGCCATGGCCACGGCGGCCACCAGGAAGATGGCGACGATCAGGCGACGGCGCACGAAGAGGTCACCGAGGGGGAGGAGGAAGAACAGTCCGACCACGTAGCCCGCCTGGATCAGGGTGATGAGTAGCGACGTGGACGCGGTCGAGACGTGGAAGTCACCGCGCACCTGGTGCAGCAACGGCTGCAGGTAGTAGAGGTTCGCCACGATCACGCCGATCGCCACGGCCATCACGGCGACCAGGGTCGAGGAGAGACGTTGTTCTGGAGCCTGCGCCATCGACGAGTGCCGCTTAGGCGACTTTCTTGTACTTCGCGGTGGCCAGGGGCCCGAGGAGGGCGATGAGCGCGATGGCCCAGATCAGGGTGACCCAGACCGAGTTGCCCACCGGGGTGCCCGTCATGAGCGCCCGCACTGCGTGCGCCGCTTCGCTGACCGGCTGGTTGTTGGCGAAGCCGCGCAGCCATCCCGGCATGGTCTTGAGCGGGACGAAGATCGACGACGCGAAGGTCAGGGGGAAGATCAGGGGGAAGGTCATGGCCTGCGCGGTCTCAGAATTAGGTGCGGCGAGTCCGACGAAGGCGAAGCCCCAGGAGATGCAGTAGGCGAACAGGAGCATCAGCAGGCTGGCCTCGACGTAGGCGAGCACGCTCCCGTGGGGGCGGAAACCCACGGCGATGCCGACCACGGTGATGATGACCAGCACCAGGACGTTGCGCCCGAGGTCCGAGACGGTGCGTCCGGCCAGCACCGCCATGCGGGCCATGGGCAGTGCGCGGAACCGCTCGATGAGACCACGGTGCAGGTCTTCGGCCAGTCCGATGGCGGTGCCGACGGCGCCGAAGATGGTGGTCTGCACGAGGATGCCGGGAATGAGGAAGTTGACGTAGCCCCCGGCCTGCGAGGTCGGGATCGCGCCACCGAAGATGTAGCGGAACAACAGGACGAACATCACCGGCTGGATCACCGAGAACACCAAGGCGGTCGGGATGCGCACGAGGGCCAGCAGGTTGCGTCGCGCCATCGTGAGTACGTCGCTGACGGCCCAGGCCAGGGCGCTGCGCTCGTCGTGGATCGATTGGTCGATGCTGCTCATCAACGCCCCGACCGCGTGGTGACGACCGTGTCCTGGGGCATGGTCGCTTCGGCCCGGTGCCCGGTGAGGCTCAAGAACACGTCGTCGAGACTCGGTTCGCGCAACGTCAGTCCGCTCAGCGTGATGCCCGCCGCGTCGAGACGGCGCAGGGCCTCGGCGGCCGAGGCCGGACCCCCTTCGACGGTGAGCTCGACCACGGTGCCTTCGACGTTGGCCGGCTTGTTCGAGACGTCGCGGATCAGTTCCACGCCTCTCGCGGCGTCCGCCGTGGTGTGAAACGCCAGCGAGAGCACCGTCGCGCCGAGCTGGGTCTTGAGCTCCTGACTGGTGCCCTCGGCGATGATGGTCCCCTTGTCGAGGACGACCAGTTGCCGACAGAGCCGGTCGGCCTCCTCGAGGTACTGCGTGGTGAGTAGCACGGTGGTGCCGCCCTCCACGAGGCCCTCGATGATGGTCCACAGGTCCTGGCGGCTCTGGGGGTCGAGCCCGGTGGTGGGCTCATCGAGGAAGAGCACCGGCGGGCGCGCCACCAGGGCGGCCGCGAGGTCGAGACGCCGTCGCATACCGCCGGAGTAGGTCTTGGTGGTGCGCTGTGCGGCGTCGGCGAGGCCGAATTCGTCGAGCAGTTGCTTCGACCGGGTCGCAACGAAGGACTTGTTGAGGTGGTTGAGCGATCCGATCATGCGCAGGTTCTCGAGCCCGGTCAGGTTCTCGTCCACCGTGGCGTACTGGCCGGCGAGTCCGATGCGTCGGCGCACCTCGTCGGGCTGCTTGACCACGTCGAAGCCCTCCACGGTGGCCGTGCCCGAGGTGGGCGCGAGGATCGTCGAGAGGATGCGCACCATGGTGGTCTTGCCCGAACCGTTGGGGCCGAGCAGTCCGAAGACCTGCCCGCGCGGCACGTGCAGGCTGACGCCCTTCAGGGCCTGGACGTCACCGGCGTTGAAGGTGCGTACGATGTTGGTCGCTTCCACGGCGAAATCGGACATGGTGCGAAGTCTAGGGTTCGTGCGTCGGGACCGCCGCAGAATGCCCACCGCACAACCTGTACGTTCTTTCTATGGCAATTGCGGAGGCGGAGATCGCCCAGGTGCGCG
>JABBOA010000149.1 GCA_019352075.1 Acidobacteriota bacterium
CGTCTCTCCAATGTTCCTGGCACCTCGCCGCCCGGGTCAATAGCCACTGGGCGCCGTTTCGAACTCGGGCTCGCTCGGTGGTCCCTCATGGTGCAGTGGCCCAAGGGCCGTAGTTTCCTCGAACCAGAGCAACGCGTCGTAGCGCGTCCCCATGATCGTCGCGACGTAGTTGCCGCTCTCGCGACGTGGGTCGTAGACCACTCCGATCGCCCGATGGCCGAACGGAGTCGCGAACCAGGAGCCCGAGCGGCGCGTGGCGAAGTCGAGCACAGCGTCAACGCCCAACGCGCGGTGCATCAGGTCCTCGTGACTCCCCGCCATTGCCTCGGGCACCACCATCACCTGCTCGGGTTCCCCCCACGCGCGAGCCGCGATCACGGTGCCGCGCCGCGTCGCCATACCGATCAGCGTCACCTCGTTCGCGCCGTGGCGCTCGCGCAGCAGCTGGCCCACGTTGAGCAGGCCGGCGCTCACCATGTCGGTGGCGCGGGCGTCACCGACATGCGTATTGTGCTCCCAGATGAGACCTCGGGCGGCCGGCCCGAGGTGGGTATTGATCCGCTCGATCGTGTCGACCATGTGGCGGTCGCGGATGTTCCAGGACTCGCGGTCCCCTCGGACCATGGTGCGGTAGTAGTTCTCCGCCCCGGCCGCCACCTCGGCGTTCTGCCACGCGTCGAAGGCTGCCTCGTCGTCAACGCCGCGCGTCGCCGCGCGCCGGCGGACCTCGACGAGCAAGGTCACCACGTCGGTCTCGCAGTTCTCGGGAACCATGCGTGTGCTCCACGCGTAACGTTGGGGATCTTCGCCGTAGGGGGCGAAGCACCGCCACGCTTGCATCGCCGCTGGGACGGCTGCGGGTTCGTTCACGTTCAGCCACGCCATGATCTCGCGCAGGGAATCCCAGAGGGAGTAGACGTCCAAACCGTAGAAGCCCACCCGTCTTTCCATCGACCGACCTCGGTTGTATTCTCGCAGCCAGTCGAGGAATTCAGCCACCTCCTCGTTGGCCCACATCCAGGTGGGCCAACGCGAGAAGCCAGCGAGAACGTGGTGCGCCGTAAGGTCCACGTCGCTCAGGCCCTTCACCCAGCGGTTCAGCCGCCAGCAATCTGGCCAGTCACCCTCGACACCGATCCAGGAGAATCCCTCCTCCTCGATGAGGCGCTTGCTCAGCGCGGCGCGCCACGAATAGAAATCATGGGTACCGTGCGAAGCCTCGCCGATGCACACCAGTGCGGTCGCGCCCGCTCGTGCGACGAGCGCGTCGAGGTCAGCGGGCCGCGATAGCGGTCTCGCCACCGAGCGGATCTCGTCGAGCATCCCCGCTTGCTCGACGTCGCTCATCGCTCGACTCCCGCGTCGCCTCGGCTCAGCAAGTGCAGGGCGAAGAAGTCCCGAGCCAGTCCCGCGGCCTCCGCCAGCGTGCCGGGCTCCTCGAAGAGATGGGTCGCACCGGGCACCACCGCCAATCGACTGGGCGCCGTGATCCGAGCCAGCGCCTGGCGATTGAGCGCGAGCACGTCGGGGTCGTGGCCCCCGACGATGAGCAGGGTCGGAGTTCGCACCTGTTCGAGGTGGTCTCGGGCGAGGTCAGGGCGCCCACCCCGCGAGACGACGGCGCTGACCTCGCCCGGCACCTCGGCGGCGGCGACCAATGCGGCGCCCGCCCCCGTGCTGGCCCCGAAGTAGCCAATGGCGGCCGACACGGTGCCGGGTCGCGCGCGCAGCCAGTGGGTGGCCGCCACGAGCCGCTGGGCCAGGAGTTCGATATCGAAGACGAAATCGCGGTTTCTCTCCTCGGCTGGCGTGAGCAGATCCATGAGGAGCGTGCCCATCCCCGCCTCGTACAGCAGTTCAGCGACGTAGCGGTTGCGCGGGCTCCATCGGCTGCTCCCACTGCCGTGCGCGAAGATCACCACGGCCCTCGTCGGCTCGGGGAGATGCAGGTGACCCGCGAGTTCCACTCCGTCGGCCGAGAACGTGATCTCTCCGTCGAAGTCGGCGGGTGTTGGGTCCTCGGTGGCGAGGCGTACCCGCCGCGCCGCCGCGTCCAGGGCCGTTACCACCTCCTCGTCGGAGGTGGGGCGAAAGTCTCGGTAGTGGTAGCCGACCGCCGAGAATGGTTCGGGGGTCGCGGCCGCGATGACCTGGTCCGCTTCGGAGAAACTGGCGACGACCTCCGCGGGCGCGACCGGCACCGCGACGACGATTGTCGCGGCGCCACGCTGGCGTGCCACGTGGCAAGCAGCTCGCGCCGTCGAGCCCGTCGCGAGTCCGTCGTCGACGATGACCGCCACCTTGCCGGTGAGTACGAGGGGGGACCGACCGCGTCGAAAGCGCGCCACTGCGGCATTGAGCGCTTGTCGCTCCGCCCGCTCGACGGTGGCGAACTCGCTCGGCGACACCCTCGCGGCCGCGAGGACCTGTTCCTCGCGGACCGTGACGCCCTCTTCGCCGATCGCCCCCATGGCCAGCTCCGGTTGGAACGGCAGGCCGAGTTTTCTCACGCCGATGACGTCCAAGGGGGCGTGCAGGGCGATTGCCACCTCGGCCGCGATCGGAACGCCGCCGCGCGGCAGGCCTAGGACCACAACGTCCGGACCTCGCAGGAAACCCAGTCGCTGGGCGAGCACTCGGCCCGCCTCACGTCTGTCTGAGTAGACCTCCATCCGTACCACCCAACCGTGCGAGAACCGCCTCTATGGCGGAACCTACTCCTATCCTCGGTCTCAAGCAAATGGGAGTCGACCCTCGACACCGGCCCGACTTGCCCGCGCTCGTCGCGTGCGCTCGCACGACGCAGCGCTGGTCCATCGCCGTCGATCGGCGCCGTGCACCCAGGGTCGCCCCCTCGCTCCGGCGCACGGTGCCGCTGTCAGATCGGTGCGACCGCCAGGGCCCACACTCGGTTCCTCGCTCCGTCACCGCGTGCGGCGCTCGTTAGCATCGATGATGTCGCACCTGGTGGGTGCCGGGCGGACTCGGCGTTTCGGGGCGACGTGGTTCCTCTCAAGCGTGAACCACTGACCAGGAGGAGTCATTGTGCCCCAGCCCTACGCGGTGCCCCCACTCTCGGGTGGGTACGTCAGACTCGATCCGCTGCGCGAGGGGCACATCGCGGCGCTCGTCGACGCCGCCAACGAGGATCGGACGGCCTACGACTTCACGATGGTGCCCGACCAACGCGCGGCGATGGCGCAACTTGTCGAGGCCCTTCGATGGGAGTTCGAGGTGGGTCTCGCGGTTCCCTTCGCTCAAGTCGACGTCGCCGCACAACGTGTGGTGGGGATGACCAGGTTCATGACGATCCGTGCTCTCCCCGGGCGAGCGGCGCCCTTCGCGGTAGAGATCGGGGGCACGTGGTTGGCCGCCTCGGCCCAACGTACCCGCATCAACACCGAGTCCAAACTCCTGCTCTTGCGATACGCCTTTGACGTCTGGTCGGTGTCGCGGGTCGACCTGAAGACCGATTGTCGCAACGACCGCTCACGAGCGGCGATCACTCGCATTGGCGCCACGTTCGAGGGGGTCCTTCGACACTGGCAACCCTCGGTCGCCGCGGGCGAAGAGGGGCGTTTTCGCGACACCGCGATGTTCTCCATCATCGACGAGGAGTGGCCCCGCGTCGCTTCGCACCTCGAGTC
>JABBOA010000150.1 GCA_019352075.1 Acidobacteriota bacterium
CTTGTCGAGGTATTGTCCGCCGAAGGCGCAGTTGCCGGTGCTGGCGCACGCCACCCCCTTGAAGCCGTAGAGCAGGGTGGCGGGGTTCTTCGCGCGCTCGGGCAGGGTGACCGCGAGGGCGCGGTCCCACGCACCGTTCACCGAGAGGGCGACCAGGGGCTGCACCGCACCGGCGTACGTGTTGTAGGTGCCCGCGGCCAAGCACGAACCCGCGGTCGTGCAGTCGACCTCACTGAACGTGGCGCCCGCGTAGGCGCTGGCGTCGCCGGGAAGACCGAGGGCCAAGGCCCGCTTCCAGGATCCCGCGACCTCGGTGACCACGATGGCCCGCGACACGTTGTTGTTGTCGACGTAGGACCCGACGGCGACGCAATTGCTGGGCGTGCCGCACGAGACCTGGGCGAGGGCCACGAGGGGGTTGGCGTTGGCGCCCGGCGGCAGCAGAAGTTCGCGGGCGTGTTGCCACACGCCGGCGTGCTCGCTCGCGATGAAGCCCTCGCTGCCGAAGGAGGTGTCCCTGGTGCTGTAGGTGCCGACGACGGTGCAATTGCCCGCACTCGCGCACGCGATCGAGTGCGCCGTGGCCATCTCGCCCGTCGCGAGCGCGTTGGCGGGCAGGGAGAGCGCGACGCCCCTGCGCCACTTGCCCGCGACCTCGTTGACCACGAAGGGCAGTTGGTTGGTGGTGGCGATGTAGTGGCCGATGGCCACGCACGTGCCGTTGGCGGGACAGGCCACGCCGTCCATCGTCACGCCCTTGGCCGCCGCGGCGCCGCTCGGCGCGCTGACGTGCACCGGAGCGCGCCAGACGCCTTTGACCTCGGACTCGATGACGCTGGCCGTCTCGCCGCGCGCGGCGACGTAGATGCCGGCGACGGCGCAGTTGCCGAGCGACGAACACGACTGGAACGGGAGATAGCCCTGGTTCAGCCCCACGTTGGGCTTCGGCAGGGCGAGCGCCGCGGCGCGCGGGACGCTCAGGGCCGCCGCGCTCGTGAGGGGTAACAGTGAGGTACCCACCGCGAGCAGGACAATGGCCAGACGTGGGACTTTCATGCATCTCCCGGGGAAGTGAGTGGAATCGACGAGTACACCGGCGCCCTCCCTCGTGCGAGAGGGCGTGCGCCTCGCCTCTCAGTATACGGACAACCCCGAAGAAACCTCGGTGCGAGGGGTCGGACGACACGGGTTCACCAGCGAAGACTCCTACAATGGTGGGGTACGTCACACGGTGAAGGACGCCACGGTTCGCGCACGTACACGGGGAACTCGATGACCGCAATCCTGTTGGTGGAAGATGACGCTGAGATGGTCGGCCTGCTGGGTCGTTTCTTGCCCGAGGAGGGCTACGAGGTGCGGGTGGCGGGCGACATGGCGAGTACGTTGCGCGCTCTCGGGGAATTCGAGCCCGACCTGATCCTGCTCGATATCGTGCTGGGCAACGAGGATGGTCGCGACATCCTGCGAGAGATCCGTGAGGTCAACGACGTGCCGGCGATCTTCCTGACCGGACGCGGACTCGAGTCGGACCGCATCGCGGGGCTCAAAATGGGCGCCGACGACTACATCGTCAAGCCGTTCTCGCTCGGCGAACTCTCGGCGCGCATCGAGTCGGTGCTTCGTCGCGGCGGGGCGAACCGCGCTCAGCACTCCATTGACGCACCCAACATGAAATTCGGGACACTCGAGATCAACGAGCAGACCCACGAAGTACGCCTGGAGGGCACGTTGCTGGAGCTCACCGCCAAGGAGTTCTCGTTGCTCGCCTTTCTCGCCGCCTCGCCACGCCAAGTGTTCTCGCGCGAGCAATTGCTCGAACACGTGTGGGCCTCCTCGCCCGAGTGGCAGAATGAGGCCACGGTGACCGAGCACATTCGACGTCTGCGTCTCAAGATCGAGACGGACCCTGACCGCCCCCGATGGATCACCACGGTGCGCGGATTCGGCTATCGCTTCGAGCCCGTCGGGGCCTAGCACCACACCGTCCTCATTTGTTGATCGCTCCTCGCGATTCGTCGACGTCTGGTGGTTTACGTGCACTTCGCCGCTGGGTCGAACCCGTCGGTATCCTTACGAGGCGCTGGGCGTTCGACGCTCTAAGAGGCCGAACACGTGGTCGAGGAGTTCGCTGGGTCGAAAGGGCTTGGCGATGAAGACGGCCGAACCCGGAGCGAGCCCGTCGATGACCTCCGGGGACGCGGTGCCCGACATCAGGGCAATCATCAGGTCGGGTCGATCGCGCTGCAGACGTTCGGCGAGCTGCTGTCCCTTCATTTCAGGCAGTACGACATCGCTGACCAACACGTCGATCGGCCCGTCGAATCGAGTGAGAATCTCGAGGGCCTCCTCACCCGAGACGGCTTCGAGCACCGTCAGGCCGTTTCGGCGTAGGGCCCGCAGGGCCAAGTGGCGAAGGGCGTCGTCGTCCTCGCACAACAGCACCGTGCCCGACGTGGGATCGCGTGGCACTCGGTGCGGCGCCTCGACGTCGATGGCGTCGTCGACCCCGGTCGTGGGCGCGGCGGGTTCGCGGATCGGCAGCCAGACGGTGAACGTCGTCCCCCCGGCGACCCGCGAGTCGCACGTGATGACCCCACCGCTCTCCTCGACCAGCCGGCGGGCCGAGGCCAACCCCAGACCCGTTCCCTTGAAGGGCCCCTTGGTCGTGAAGAGTGGTTCGAAGCAACGCGCCAACGTCGCCGCGTCCATTCCCGTCCCGGTGTCGGCGATACTGAGTGCGACGTGCGGACCGCCCGTGGCGCCGGGGGCCCGCGGGTCGTCGTCGGCGAGGTTGTGCACGTCGGTGCGCAGTGTCAGCGTGCCCCCCTCGGGCATGGCGTCGCGAGCGTTGATCGCGAGGTTCAAGATCATCTGCTCGAAGAGATCGGCGTCCACGGTCACCTCCGGCGTGGTCGCGCCCAGCGCCCAGCGCACGCTGGTCCGCGAACCCATGATGCGTTCGAGCACCTCGGCGTTGCGTCGCAACGTCGCCGCGATGTCCACCTTCACCGGCGCGGGAGGCGAGGTGCGTCCGATGCTCTGGAGTTGCGCCGTGAGAGTCGACGCCCGTGACGACGTCGCCTGGATCTCGTTGACCAGCGCCTCGGACTTCTCGTCGCCCACCACGTTGCGCCACAGGAGTTCGGCGTAACCCATGATCAAGGTGATCAGATTGTTGAAGTCGTGCGCGACGCTACTGGCGACCTGGCCTCGCAACTCCATCCGATGGGCGTGACGTACTTCTTCGCGCAATTCGCGCTGATCCGTGACGTCGTCGATGAGCGTCAACACGCGGGGCTCCCCGTTGCCGGGTAAGACGGCGGCCGACACGGCGAGCAGTCGCGCACGCCCCCCCACGGTCGCGTTGAATTCTCGGGTGTCGTGTAGGCCGCCGGACAGCAGGTCGCCCCATAAGTCCACCAGAGGCGAGAGGAGGTCATCGGTCCACGAGACACCCTCCACGAGGTCGCCGGAGAAATCGGGCCAGCGCAGCAGACGGCTCGCGGCGCGATTCCACCACTGCACGCGTCCGCTCGGGTCGGATTCGACGATGCTCACGGGCGCGGCGTCGACGAGGATGCGCAACCGCACCTCGTTGTCGTGGATGGTCCGGTTGAAGTCCAGGGTCTCGAGCGCGGTCGCCGC
>JABBOA010000151.1 GCA_019352075.1 Acidobacteriota bacterium
CCGCGCGACCTGTTCGTACTCGCCCGTGTCGCCCCCGGCGCGCGCCGCGCGAAAGTAGATGTCGGCCAGCAGGGCCTGATCGCTCAGCATCTTCTCGAAGTGCGGCACGCGCCAGTGCGCGTCCACGCTGTAGCGTGCGAAACCCCCGCCGAGGTGGTCGAAGAGACCGCCTCGCGACATGGCCCGAAGGATCCGCGTCGCGGCATCGCGCGGCGCCGGGTCCGCGGCGGCGAGGAGGGCCGTGACGTAGCTGGGTCGCGGGAAGCGCGGCGCCGACGAGCCGCCGTCGGCGTCCGTGTCCGCGTCGATCTCGTGCGCGAGGCGATCGCGGACCGCGGCGAGGTCCAGGGGGGTCGATCGCGGCGCCACGTGGTCGATGACGGCGATCTCGCGCGACAGCGCGGCCTCGAGGGTGCGGGCTTGCTCCTCGACGTCGAGGCGACGATTACGCCACGCGTCGCTGACGGCGTGGAGGAGAGTGGCGAAGCCCACCTGACCGTAACGGTCGGTGGGGGGGTAGTACGTACCCGCGGTGAACGGTCGGCCGTCGGGTAAGAGGAACACCGACATCGGCCAGCCGCCGTGGCCGCTGATGAGCTGGGTAGCCGCCATGTAGAGCTGGTCGAGGTCGGGGCGTTCCTCGCGATCGACCTTGACGGCGACGAAGTTCTCGTTCAGCAGGGCCGCCAGGGCCGGATCCTCGAAGGATTCGTGCGCCATGACGTGACACCAGTGACAGGCGGCGTATCCGACGGACAAGAAGATGGGGTGGTCGCGGCGGCGCGCCTCGCGAACGGCGTCATCGCCCCACGTCCACCAGTCCACGGGATTGTCCGCGTGTGAGATCAGGTACGACGAAGCGAGATCGGAGACGCAGTCACGAAGCAGGGGCATGTCTCCACCACTTTATGGCGGGTGCAGACGACGTGTCGCCGCGGCGCCCACTGGTTACTGTGGTGTGGGTACTTCAAGGAAGCGAGAACATGACCAGAGCAGTGCGGTGGGGCGTGATGGGTACGGGCAAGATCGCCGCGACGTTCGCGCGTGACCTGCAGTTGATCGAGGAGGGCGACGTCGTCGCCGTCGGTTCACGACGCCAGAGCAGCGCCGAACGCTTCGGCGACGAATTCGGCGTGGCGCGACGCTACGACTCCTACGAGGCGCTCGCCGCCGACTCCAACGTCGACGCCGTCTACGTCGCGACGCCGCACCCCCTGCACCTCGAGAACGCCACGTTGGCGCTGGCGCACGACAAACCGGTGCTCGTGGAGAAGGCCTTCACGATGACCGGCGCGCAAGCCCGCGAACTCGTCGCCCTGGCGCGCTCGAAGAAGCTCTTCATGATGGAAGCGATGTGGACACGGTTCCTGCCTCACGTCGTCGCCCTTCGCGACATCGTGGCGCGTGGCAAGTTGGGCGACCTCGTGATGGTCGAGGCCGACCACGGTAAGTGGTTCGCGCCCGATCCGGACTTCCGTCTCTTCGCGCCCGAACTCGGCGGCAGTGCGATGCTCGACCTCGGGGTCTATCCCGTGTCGTTCGCGTCCATGCTGCTCGGTCCACCCTCGCGCATGGTCGCCATGGTCGACCCCGCCTTCACCGGCGTGGACGGTCAGGCGTCGATGATCTTCGGCTACGAATCCGGCGCTCAGGCTCTGCTCACGTGCACCTCGAGGGCGCGTAGCGCGACGCGCGCCTGCATCACCGGGACCGAGGCGCGTATCGAGATCGACGCCGATTTCTACGCGCCGACCTCGTTTCGACTCATCACGCGCGCCGGTGAGGTCACCGACTATCGATTCGACGTCGCGCCGCGCGGTCTGCGGTTCCAGGCTATCGAGGTCGCCCGTTGTCTCGAGGCGGGCCTGCTCGAGAGCCCCGTGATGCCCCTGGACGAGACGGTCGCCATCATGGAGACCATGGAGAGGGTCATGGCGACGTTAGAGCCATCGCCAGTTCTCTAGGGAGAGCACCTCGTCGCGCCACGGGGGCTGGGCCCCCGCCCGTTGGCACGTCAGGCGAGAGATGTCGATGGCCGCGGCCAGTGCGGTCCTCAGCGTGGGCGCATCGTTCAATTCGTCGCGGTGCAGGTCGTGCCCGGTCCACCACGTGATGAACGCCCCCACGAGCGCGTCGCCGGCGCCGACGGTGTCCACCACGTCCGTGGGTTCGACGGGCACGCTCACCTCGAGATGGGCGGTGCTCGCGCGCACCGGCGCGGGGCCGTCGGTGACGATGACGCACTGGGCCCCGAGACTAAGGATCTCGCGGGCGCCCTCGTCGTGGGTGCGCGCTGGGTAGAGGAAGTCCAGGTCTTCGGTGGAGACCTTCACCACGTCGGCCCGAGCGCAGAGGCGCGCGACGCGCGCGCGGTACTCGTCGGCGTCGCGCACGGCGCTCGGTCGGCAATTGGGGTCGATGACGATCAGGGTGTCGCTCGGGGCGCCCATGATGATGGCCTCTCCGAGGGACGCCATGGGTTCGACGAGGAGTCCGAGGGTGCCGAAGTACATCGCCGACCAGTGTGCGACCTCGTCGAGCGCCGCAGTCGTCGTGCGGGCGTCGAGGGCGAAGGCGGCGGTGTCGGTGAGGTGGAAGTGGTAACGCGGTCCGCCAGGGTCGAGTTCCACCACCGCGAGGGTCGTCGGCTTAGTGAGGGCCTCGCCCAGCGTCAGGCGCACACCGCTCTCGAGGAGCGCGTCGCGTATCAAGACGCCGAAGGCGTCGCTCGAGATACCCGAGACGAAGTGGGCCTGCGCGCCCAGGCGCGCCACGGTCCGAGCGACGTTGAGGGGTCCACCACCGATGACGGCGTTCACCGTGGCGTCGGGGGAGACGAGCAGGTCGACGAGATTCTCACCCAGGACGGCAATCGGATGTACTTTCAACGTGGCACCACTTCCTTCCGCGACCATCGAGGGCGGTCGAGCTGGCGCTCCATGGAAAATCTGGCGCTCGGCTCTTGTGGAGACAACGTTATCTCACTACCATCGGGGGATGCTCCTCGCGGGGGCGATCGAGGGGGATGAGCGATGGTCGACGTAGTGCCGGGCCGGGGCCTTGGTTCGCGCGCGACGATGAAGGACGTCGCCGCCCTGGCGCGGGTGAGCCTCAAGACGGTCTCTCGGGTCATCAACGACGAGCCGACGGTCAACGCCGAATTGGTGGAGCGCGTCCGACGAGCGGCGGCGCAGTTGCACTACCAGCCCAATTTCGGCGCGAGCGCCCTGCGCCGACGTGACGGACGGTCCTCGACGATCGGGGTGCTGCTCGAGGACCTCGCCAATCCATTCTCCGCCACGATCTACCGCGCGATCGAAGAGGTCGCCATCGCCCGCGGTGTGTCGGTCCTGGGGGGCAGTTTCGACGAGGATCCTCGGCGTGAGCACATCTTGACGGCGTCGATGTCGCGACACCGCGTCGACGGGGTGATCATCGCGCCGGCCAGTCGCGATCACCAGTATCTGCGCCAAGAGCAGGTGGCGGGCGTCCCCTTCGTCTTCGTCGACCGCCCACCCCATCTCCTCGACGCCGACGTCGTGCTCTCGAATTCGCGAGAGGGCTCGTCATTGGCCGTGAAGCACTTGATCGGCTGCGGACATCGCCGCATCGCCTTCCTGGGCGACCT
>JABBOA010000022.1 GCA_019352075.1 Acidobacteriota bacterium
ATTCCTGCCTCTGCCACCTGCGTACCCATCTAGACAATACCCACCTCGCAACCACGCGATTGCGTCGTGATCGATTGA
This sequence comes from Acidobacteriota bacterium, assembly GCA_019352075.1. GTDB lineage: Bacteria > Actinomycetota > Acidimicrobiia > Acidimicrobiales > RAAP-2 > RAAP-2. Next base: position 79 of record JABBOA010000022.1, read on the forward strand.
TCGGCCAATCCACAATGTCGGGAGCCGACACCACGACATTCGCGCCAACTGGTGACGCCCCTTCGAGATAACGTGACGCGGCTTCACCCTCTGACCTGACGTGCACGGTCGGTTCAGGTCAGGGCTGCCTGACCATGAGGGCATCGAGTGCGACAACGCCTTCACCTCTTGGAAGTACGAGTAGCGGATTCACCTCGATCTCCGCGATTCCTGGCGTCGCACGAAGGAGACCGCCAATGAGTTCAATCGCATCCACGAGAGCGTCAATGTCCGACATGACTCCACCTCGGGCTCCGCGTAACGTGGCGGCCCCACGCAGCGAATCGATCCCTGCGACAATTTCCCTTCGATCGGCATCGGCGGCCACCACGACCGCGTCCTTGATGACTTCGGTCCACACGCCGCCCAGGCCGATGAGGACATTATCCCCCCAGGAGCTATCTCTACGCGCCCCGACGATCATCTCGACGCCACCGTTCACGACCTCTTCGACGAGGACACCGTCAACCACGGCGTCAGGACGGGTCGCAGCGATTCGAGCGCGCATCTGCGCGTGGGCTCGGCTGAGTTCCTCCTCATCGGCAACGACGACGACTCCGCCGACGTCGCTCTTGTGCAGTATCTGCGCCGAGACGACCTTCACGACAACGGGGTAGCCCAGACGCGCGGCGATGGCCCGGGCGGAGTGAACATCGGTCGCGAGTTCGCCCGAAGGTACGCGTATTCCCGCGCGCGACAGCAATGCCTTGGCCGCGTATTCGCTGACGTACGCTCCCTCCTTCGAATCGACCTCGAGGGCGCCGAAATCTCCTGGAGCGACGCGTGACTCCAGCTCCACCAAGGTCCGCGCACGACGGGTCACGTTTCGCGCCGCGCGTAGGGCCCGCTCGGGTGAACGGAATAGGGGAAGACCGGCATCGAAGATCTTGAGCCTGTTCTCCCGAGGTAACGGCGACTCGCCACCCATGATGGTGTAGATGACGGGCTTGGCGGCCGCGACCAGCACCGGCAAGAGAGCATCGACTTGTTGGGTCCCTTGCACGTCGGATCCGGGCATCGATGACACCACGAGACAACCGACGTCGTCGTCGTCGAGGAGCGTTGAGGCGACGCGAGCGTACAGACTGGGATCGTTGAGCCCCATCGCCGTGATGTCAACGGGATTGCTGGCGGTTGCGTAAGGGGGCAACACGTCGCTCAATGTCGCCAAAGTCGGTGGCGACAGTTCCGGGAGGAGGAGACCGATGTCGTCGCTCACGTCGATGGCGTAGGTCTTGGCGGCACCCGAGTCCGTCATGAAGGCGACGCCGTAAGCCCTCGGCACTGGACACTTGACCACGACGCCCACGGTATCGATGAGTTCGTCGAGCGAATCGATGAACAACACACCTTCTCGGCCAAGAATCGTCCGCATGACCTCTTGATCCCCGGCGATGGCCCCGGTGTGCGAGAGCGAGGAAGCTTGGGCGCGTGCACTGCGACCAGTGTGCAGGACACACAGTGCGACGCCGCGCTGGCGCGCAACTCGGGCCAGATCGATGAACTCAGCCGGTCGCCGGATCTGTTCGATCAGGAGGGCCACCGCACGGATGCCCTCTTCGCCCAGGATCACCCCGAGGTAGTCCTCGATGCCGAGAACGGCCTCATTGCCGGTCGAGATGGTGTAGCTCAACGCAATGTCTTGAGCCATCGCCGCGTACGTGAGCGCCAGGGACATGGCCCCGCTCTGCGAGATGATCGCGAGACTAGGTCCGCCGACACGTCGATTCGGCGAGGCGTCGCCAAACGTCAACGGAACGGATTGCGTGAAGTTGATGAGACCCAGGCAGTTCGGCCCCGCGAGGGCAAGGTCGTACGAGGTCGCCAAGGATGCGAGCTCGAGCTGCTCGGCGGCGCCACCGGGACCTGCTTCGCCGTAGCCCGACGAGAACACGATGGCGCCGCCCACTCCTCGGCGCCCCGCGGCCTCGATGGCCTGCGCCACGCCCGCCTTGGGGATGGCGAGGATGACTACGTCGACTCCATACGGGAGTGCGTCGATCGAGTCGACGCAAGGTCGCCCGTTGATCTCGGCCCGGGTGCGACTCACGCAATGAACGTCGCCCCCGTAACCGAATCGTTCCATCAGGGCAATCGGCGCCCCACCGATTGATTCGGGCATATCGGACGCCCCCACGACGGCGATCGATCGTGGGTGCAGCAGGCGGCGAATCGCGTCACGCGAGATCCGGGGTAGGCCTGGAGATGCCTCAGTCACGTTTGTAAGCCCCCAGACCTGGCTTGAAGGTCTTGTCGTCGAGGAACTGGCTCATTCCCTGTTCACGCCCGTGTTCGGGATCGTTCGCAATGGACTGGTCGAGTTTGGCGTAGAGGTACTCCTCCGAGGTCTCCCACTGCATCGAGCGCGCCCGCTTGAAGCCGGTCTTGGCGGCCTCGAGAACGGTTCGGTTCATCATCGCCACGTGTTTCGCCAGTTCGGCCGTACGCTCTCGGAGTTCCTCCCTCGGAACCGCCTCATTGACGAGGCGCATCGCCGCAGCCTGCGCCCCGGTAAAGGTCTTGCCCGTCATGATGTAATAGATCGCGTCGCGGGCGGGGATCATCTCCGCCAGCGAGCGCGACACCACGGACCCGGGCGGGATGCCCCAGTTGACCTCGGAAAGACCAAAGATTGCGTCGTCAGCGGCGATCGCGAGATCGCACGCGACGAGGGGTGTGAACGCGCCGCCGAAGCACCAGCCGTTCACCATCGCGATGGTGGGCTTGGCGAAGAACATGAGACGGCGGTACTGCCACTCGTTAGAGGTTCGACGAGAGCGGATTCGCGCTATCGGCCCACCGGCATCGATCTCGCGGAAATACTCCTTCAAGTCCATTCCCGCGCAGAAAGACTCCCCCGCGCCAGTAAGAACGAGTACCTTGACGCTGTCGTCACACTCGATGACGTCGAGAACCTCAATCATCTCCTCGTTGAGCTTCGGATTCATCGCATTACGTTTTTCAGGTCGGTTCAGGGTCACCCACGCAATGCCGTCGCCGTCAACCTCGGCGAGAACGGTGCTCCACTCTCCGAGTGACAGATTTCCCTTGTTGGGTTCCGACATCGACGTCATTTGATCTCCTCTTCTTCCCAGTGGATCCCACACGAACCGCGCTGCGACGAAGGCATCGCGTGAGAATTGAGTCGGTATCTCACCCCTTGTCCACATCGGTCAGCATTCAGAAAGAATCCACGGCTCGAACTGCAATGTATCAGGTAACCTGATACATCGCAACCCACCTCAACGTCTCAGCGCGCGTCGACGACAGCGGCGCCCGACGGTTCGAGCCCAGCGACGAGACCCCGACCGAGGTGTTCAGTGTCGATGGCCACGCCCCGCGACGACGCGGCTCGCTCGCGACGGTGGACCTCGCGCGCCCCTCCTCTCTGACGGTGTCCACCGCCAGGTTCCCGCACGACGCCGCATTGACGACGACGGTCGGATTTCCCCGTCGAACGGATTCGACCGTCACGGCGCGGTGGCTCCTCGTCGATCGTCGAGAGCGGCGCTCTCACCCTCCACGAGCGGTTGGCGACGCAAATTCTGGTCCCTGAAACGTCCCACGAGGTCGGCAGTCAGTTCCGTCAGATCAGGGATTGGGTGCGACGGATCGAACTCATCGCCTCGGTCGGACTCGATGATCGACCGGTCGAGGAGCTCTCGCCGGGGCGACCATCATCGAGGTGCTGCGGGCCGACCCTCACCCCTACGACCTCGCGAACAAAGTCGCAATCGCTGCGGGATCCCGCCGATTCTGCGCTATTGTAACGTTTAGTTCATTAGGGGGGGTATCAATGTTCTTGGGATCGATCGAGGGTCCAGACCTCATCATCGTTATCGTCGTTGTCGCCGTTCTCGTCTTCGGTGGCTCCGCCATACCCAAACTGGCCAGAAATTTGGGCTCGGCCAAGACCGAGTTCGAAAAGGGTCTCAAGTCAACGAAGATGACTGAGCAGACATCTTCTGAATCGACCGTGAAGAATGGCTCGGACACCACCAAGTAGTCTCGCGCTACTCGCCGTGTCGCCGATGTTCTCACCAACGTTGGTAGTGCGTTTGCGACGATCGAGACACTCATCGTGATCAATATCAGTCCCATCAAGATCATGGTCATCATCACCGTGGTTCTCGTTCTCCTCGGACCCGACAAGCTCCCAGAAGTGGCTCGCAAACTGGGCTCGAGTTGGCAGTCCATCAAGCAATTGCAGCATAAGATCGAAACCGAGGTTCGAGAGGCGATTCCCGACCTGCCGAGTTCCGGTGACATCGTGAGGATCGTTCGTAACCCGGTACAACTCCTCGATCAGTTCGCCAACCGCACCGAGGGGAGCGAGGAGCCCGATCGGTGGTCAGCCGACCCCGATCGTGTCGACCCGTACGAGGTGCGTGAGGACGCGGAGGGAACCTCCCCCCCTCCCGCTCACGACCCCGCAACGTCGCCCACGTCCAGCGCGCCGCGGGTCGAGCTTCCATTCGACCCCTCCTTGAACTGAGTACCGTGTCGAGGTTCGAGCACGCCGGCGACGGCATGACCTTTGCCGAACACTTGACCGAGGTCCGATACCGGTTCCTCGTCGTGGCGGCCTCGCTCGGAGTCTTGGGCGTGTTGTCGTTCATCTTCTATCCCGAGATTCTTCACTTTCTTCAACGCCCCTACTGCCACGCATCCCCCACGCGATGCAACTTCCTCGTGACCAACCCCCTCGACGGGCTCAGCCTGCGAGTGAAGATCGCGTTCTACGGCGGCTTGTTCTTCTCACTGCCCGTGGCGCTGTGGCAGTCGTGGCGCTTCATCACGCCAGGACTCAAGGCACGCGAGCGCCGGTACGCGGTCCCCTTCGTGACCGGATCCGTTGTCGTCTTCGCCGCCGGCGTGGCCGTGGCCTACTTCAGTTTCGCCCACGCCATCGAATTCCTGCAGGCTGTCGGGGGCAAGTCGCTGATCTCGTACTACAACCCCGTGCAATATCTGAGTTTGATATTGCTCATGATGTTCGTCTTCGGACTGACCTTCGAGTTTCCTGTTGTCTTGATCGCGCTCGAACTGGCCGGCGTCGTGACGCCACGTCAACTATTGCGAGCGTGGCGCTACGCCCTCATCGCGATCACCATCACGTCGGCGGTGATCACCCCCAGCGGCGACCCCTTCTCAATGATGGCCCTCGCCATCCCGATGACGATCTTCTATTTCACGGCCATCGCCGTGGGCAAGCTCTGCAAGAGGTAGCGGACCGTCACCCTCGACGAGGTCGACCACGACTCCGTCCTCCCAGGGCGCGTCTCAGGGACCCGATTCGCCGGGTTCGACCCAATGACCGACCGGCAGCAACTCGGTGTGGAAGCGATCGCGGAACGCACCCCATAGTCCACGGGGTTGCCACAGGGCGATGACGACGGCCAAAGCACCCACGATGATGAGGTACCAGGCACCTTGTTGCTGCAAGGACTGTTGAAGGACGAAAAAGATGATCGAGCCGATGATGGGGCCCTCGATGGTCCCCAGCCCCCCGATCATGGACACGAAGAGCATCTCCGCCGCCCACTGGAGGTTGAACTCGTTCGACGGTTGAATGAAGGGCTGGCTAATCGCCAGCACCGCGCCGGCCGCGCCGCACCCCGCCGCCGCGATCACGAAGATCGACCGTCGAGCGGCCCTCACGTTGACACCGGCACTTCGCGCCGCCACCTCATTGTCGCGAATGGACGCCAGGACCAACCCGGTGCGACTGCGCAGCAGGACGTAGGTGCCCGTGACCACGATGAGGGCCACGAACCACGTTGCCAAATACGAGAAGTGAGCCGTCTCGCCGGGGCTCAGATTCTGTAGTCCCGGCATCGTCCGACCCGTGCCGCCACCCAGAACGGCGATCGTCCCGATGATCAACAGCGCCGTGTCGGACACCACCCACGTCGCGATGGAAAAGTAGCCGCCACGAAGACGAAAGAGAAGGTAGGTGATGGGCACCGCCAACGCGGCGCACACCAGTGCCGCGAAGGGGATCGCCACGAACGGGTTCAGCCCCTTGATGGCGAAGTAGAGCGTCGCGTAGGCGCCCAGTCCCACGAAGGCCTGCTGGCCGATAGAGACCATTCCCGCGTAGCCCGCGAGGAGGTTCCACATCGTCGCCATGATGACCAGAATGAAGAAGTTCGTCAGCGTCGTCGCGAATTGCGCCGGCACTATCCAGGGCGCGACCGTCAGCAAACACACCAACACGAGCGCGCCGATGATGGTGAAGATTGGCGAATGCGTGGAACGACGGACCTTCACCCGGGCTCGTGGCACTTCGATGAGTCGCTCGGTGCTCACGCGAGTGAACTCCTGCGTCCGAACAGTCCCTGCGGGCGAACCGCCAGTACCGCCAGGAACAAGATATTGCCCGCGAGGATCTGATAGCTCAGGTTGATATGTGCGCCGAACTGCTGGGCGATGCCCAGCGCAATGCCGCCCACCAGCGTCCCCCACAGGGAGCCGATCCCTCCGATGACCACCACCTCGAAGGCGAACAGGAGATTCACTCCTCCCGACGTCGGAGCGAACTGGGTCATCATGCCGTAGGCGATGCCCGCCAGGGCAACCGTCGCGAAGGCGATGGCCGCGGCGATGCCAAAGACGTGGCGATAGTTGGCCCCACTGAGCTGCGCGGCCTCCTGATCATCGGCGACGGCGCGGATCAGCCGACCGATACCCGACTTGGAGAGGAACAGCTGCAGGGCCAGCAGCACCAGTACGGCAGCGGCCAACACCGCCAACGAGACATACGAGATGTAGATGATCGACGCGGGGTGCCACGACTCGCCGATGAGCGATCCGATGTTGATCGATTGTCCGTTCGCCGAGTACATCTCCAGTAGGAGGTTCTCGATGACCACCGAGAGACCAAAGGTGACCAACAACGTCGTGAAGGGGTCTCGGTCGATGCTCTTTTGTATGACCGTGCGCTGCACGACGTAACCCAACAGGGCGAAGAGGGGAACGACGACGAGAAACGACCACAGTCCCGGAATGTGCAACCGAGGGGACAGGAACACCGCCACGTATCCGGCCACCACCGCCATGTCACCGTGGGCCAGATTGATCACCTTCAGCACACCGAACATGAGCGAGAGCCCGCACGCGAACAGCGCGTAGAAACCGCCCACGAGGGCTCCCTGGATGACGATATTGAGCCAGATCATTCGACCACCCCCGAGGTCACCGCCGGAGCAACCAGGCCGGCACCAAAATACGCTCGATCGATCTCCTCACTGGTGAGCTCCGCCGGAGTCCCGGTCATCGACGTACGTCCCTCCAATAGACAGTGCACGCGATCGGCGGCGCTGACTCCCTGTGATACGTCTTGTTCCACGATCAAGATGCTCACGCCCTGCGCAAGGATCTCGGGAACGAGGGCGTAGATCTTCTCGATGATGATCGGGGCGAGGCCCAACGACAGCTCGTCCAACAACAAGACGCGAGGATTCGCCACCAACGCCCGGCCAATGGCCACGGCCTGTTGTTCGCCGCCCGAGAGTTGCCACACCGACTGTTTGCGTCGGCCGGGCATCCAATCGAAGAGCTCGTACACCCGTTTGATGTCGAAGGGTCCAGGGTTCGCGTGATAGGCGCCCACTTGGAGGTTCTCCTCGAGGGTCATCGAGGAGAACAACCGACGGCCCTCGGGCACGAGTGAGATTCCCAACGCCACCCGACGGCTCACCGACAGGTCATTGATGTCCTTGCCGTCGAGACGTACGCAACCCGACGTGGGTCTGTGAAGGCCGGCGATCGTGCGCAACAACGTCGACTTGCCCGCGCCGTTGGCCCCGACCACCGCGAGGACCTCTCCCTGGCGCTGCGTGAAGCTGACGTCATCGATCGCGCAGAGCTGGCCATGGTGCACCGTCAAGGATTCGACTTCGAGCAACGCCGCGCTCACGACGCAACCTCGTCGAGTCGCTTGCCACCCAAGTACACGAAACGAACCGCCTCCGACGCGAGCACCTCCTTGGGTTCACCGTCCGCCACCACGACGCCACCCGAGAGGCAGACCAAACGGTCCACCGTGGACAGAAGGGCCCGCACCACGTGCTCGATCCACAAGACGGCGATGCCGTCAGCGCGAAGACTCCGGATGATCGACGTCAATTCGTTGACCTCGAGGTCCGTGAGACCTCCCGCGATCTCGTCCAGGAGCAAGAGCTTCGGTGAAGTCGACAGTGCGCGCGCGAGTTCCAGGCGCTTGCGATGGAGCAACGTGAGCGACCCCGCTGGTCGATTCGCCATCGTCGCCAGTCCGGTGCGTTCGAGTGCGCCGAAGGCCACGTCGTAGCTCTCGTGACCTCGAGTGTGGGCACCCTGCTGGGCGGCGAGCAGCGTATTTTCAAAGACCGTCATGTGCTCGAAGGGCCGGGGCACCTGATAGGTCCGCCCCACGCCCGCGCGCGCGCGCTTCGCCGGTGACATGCGCGTCAAGTCCATTTCGGCGAAGGAGATGGTCCCGGCATCGGGGGATATGTCCCCCGAGATCATCGCGAACAGCGAGGTCTTCCCCGCGCCGTTGGGTCCCACGATGCCGACCGCGTCACCCTGCCCCAACTGGAAGGTGATCGCGTCGGCAACGACGACTTGACCGAACCTCTTGGAGACACCTTCCAGTTGCAGCAGCGGCACGAACGAACCCCGTTAGCCGTTGGTCGGCTCGAGAGTGCCGTTGAGCGGTATCGCCTTGTTCAGGGAGTTGTCAACGACCCACTGCGACCACGCGTACTTCCGGTGGCCGACCAGATCCTTCGAACCGGGCTTCCACTGCACGCCCACGGGCTGCACCATCGCGATGCCCTTGGCCGGGCTAGCCAGCAACGGGTTCGGGCTCTTGGCGTTGAAGTTCAACGGTCCACACATCCCGTGATAGTTGACGGTCTGCAGTGCGTGCGCCACGTCCAGGCGATTGTGAGGATTGTTCACCTTCTTCAACGCCTGGATGGCGATTTCGAAGAGCGAGTAGGTCGAACCCATGGACTGCACCCACTGCCCGTGGCCGGCGGCCTGGTAGGCCGCGGCGAAGGCGTTGGCCGTTTGGCCCGTCAAGGACGACTCGTAGGGTGAGTACGGCGTGAACCACGCATCGGTCGCGATGTTGTTCGACAGCGCCCCCAACGCGTAGGCGTCGGTGGGGAAGAGCATGACCTTGGCCACCGTCGCCAACTTCGGGTTGTAGTTCTGCTGGGACGCCTGAGTCCAGAACGACTGGAAGTCGGGGGGTAGCGGCGCGTTCACGAATAGGTCGCACTGCGCTCCACCCTTGCCCCCGGTCTTGAACGTCTGGATCATGGACGAGTAGTTCGTCGTCAGGTCCGTGTACGCCCCGCCGTCCACGAAGTTGTAGCCCCCCTTGGGGAACATCGCATTGACCGTGGGCGCGAAGGACGCTCGAAAGGCGTTACCGTCGGCGTCGTTGGGGAACATCTCCGCCACGTTGCGGTTCGCCTTCGTCAAGTGCGCGATCCGCTCCCACATGGGGACGAAGGTTCCGGCGAAGTGCGGCACACCGAAGAAGAACATGGAGTTGTACTTAGGACCTTTGCCCACGGCCGCTCCCTCGGGGGAGATCGACGCGCCGCTGAATCCACCCCACCACGCCTCCCACGGGACGACCGTGGCGAGGCAGGGCACCTTGTACTGCTCGCAGGTCGTCGCCACGGGAATCGTGGTCTCGGGCGCCGAACTCGTCACGATGAGATCGCAACCGGAGTTGATCAACTCTTGGGTGACCTGCACCGCGACGTTACCCAGGGACTGGGTGTCCTTCTCGATGATCTGTAGGTGGTACTTGGTCTTGCCGATCACGATGCCTTTGGCGAAGTAACTCGACGCTCGAATCTGCTGCAACACGAACGCGTCGGGTCCGGCGAAGTCCGCCAGCGCCCCCGTTCGCGGCGATACGAAGCCGATCTTGATGGTGCCCGACTTCGTCGCCGCGTGCGCCGCGGACACGTCGGCCAATGTCGCCAACGCGCCCGACGCCGCCATGACGGCCGCCGCCTGCAGACCTAGTCGCCGGCCGAACTTGAAGCCACCCCAACCTGGAATACCTTCGTTACTCGCCGGATTGATTTCTTCACTCATGTAGTGCCCCCCCAATAACTGTTGCAAAGATTTTTAACACACTATTTCGTACATAAGCAATGATTCTTTCCACCAAAGTTGGATTGTCTTGCCTCGTGGACTCTTACTACTTTGAGGGTCGCGGTTCACCCATGGACGCCAGGACGCGGCGAGCGGCGAGGCCACCGCGATCAATCTTGATGCTGACCTCGGTGACTTCGGGAACATTCTCGGACCTCGCCTGCAAGACGTTCAACGCGTCAACGTCCTCTTGCACCACGGCCGTCTGCATCTTCTCCAAGAAGACGTCGACCTCCGCGTCACCCACGCAGAAATCCCTCGCCAACGCCCAGAAGTCGTAGACCCGACCGTCGTGGGAAGGGGTGAGACCGTAGAGGATCTTCATATGAAAGGCGTGGTCGTCGGAACCGTCCGCGTGGGGAGGATCGTCGACGGCGGCGATGCGGGCGTTGAGCAGATAGAAACCCGGGGCAAAATACTCAATGTCTTGCCAGCGGTCGATCTGGCCGACCAGGCCGGTGGTACGGGCGTAGAACGGTGGGCACTCCACCGCCTTCATATGGCGATAGACGCGTACGACGTGCGACGCTTCGTCCACCTCGACTTCAATCGGCGTCGTGGCGACCTCGGGCGTTCCAATCGAGCCGTTGTGCAGGTACGTCTCGTGCGACAGGTCGAGCAGATTGTCGACCAGGAGGCGAAAGGGCGCTTCGATCCGGGCGACACCGACGACCGACGACCAGTTCTCGGTATCGACGAGCCAGGGCGTCGAGGGCAACTTGGCGTAGTCGGCCTCCCCGTGGCCCATCCATATCCAGACCCACTTGCCCTGTTGGTGAACCGGGTAGCTTCGAACGTTCGCTCGACTGGGGATGTGATCCTGACCCGGGACGGCGACGCAGGTGCCCGCGCAGTCGAAGGTGAAGCCGTGATATCCGCAGACCAGTTGTTCACCGACGACGGTGCCCAGAGAGAGCGGATAGCCCCGGTGCGGGCACGAATCGGCGAGCGCCACGATCTCCCCCGACTCCGTCTTGAAGAGAGCGACGTGCTCGCCCAGGATCTGTCGCGTGACGGGCCGCGACTCCAGCTCCGTGGAAAGTGCAGCGACGTACCAGTATTCACGTAAGAACATGTTGACCCCCCCGGGAGAACGGAACCCGAGTTGAATAGAAGAATCTCGACGCAACGGGGACCGGTTCCCGCAAACTAGCAAATGTATGCTAAGCAAGCAAGCAAGTTTGTACTAGGGGGTTAATATGTCTTTTCTCGACGACGCACCGTGGCGCTCCAACATTTTCACGGGTGAGTGGCGCCCCGGCGGAGCGGGCGACGCGCCAGTCTTCGAACCGGCGACCGGTGAAGAACTGGCCCGATCAGGTAGGGCGAGCATTGGCAACGTGGCTGAGGCGGCCGAAGTCGCGAAGTCGGCGCAGGCCGAGTGGGCCGCACTGCCCTTCACGCAACGTGCCGCGATCATGCGACGGGCCGGCCAGATCTTTTTGGAGAACACCGAGGAGATCTCGGAATGGATCATTCGTGAATCGGGTGGCATCGGGCCCAAGGCCGGCCTGGAAATCCACGTCGCGTCCGAGGAGTGTTTCGAGGCCGCCGCATTGGCGTCGCACCCGACGGGTGAGATCCTGCGCAGTGAGATGCCGCGACTGAGCTTCTCTCGACGGGTCCCGTCGGGAGTGGTGGGAGTGATTGCGCCGTTCAATTTTCCGCTGATCCTGTCGATTCGATCAGTGGCGCCCGCCCTGGCCCTGGGCAACGCCGTCATCCTCAAGCCCGACCCACGCACCGCCGTGTGCGGCGGCGTCGTCCTCGCCCGAGTCTTTGAAGAGGCCGGAGTCCCCGCGGGGGTCATGTCCATGCTGCCCGGCGGCGCCGACGTCGGTGAGGCCTTGGTGACCGATCCGCGGGTGCGCGTCATCGCATTCACCGGTTCCACTGCTGCGGGACGTTCAGTCGGTGCCCTGGCCGGGCAGCACCTCAAGCGGGTGCACCTGGAACTCGGCGGAAACTCAGCCCTCATCGTGATGGACGACGTCGATCTCGAGAGAGCGGTATCGGTGGGCGCGTTCGGCTCCTTCATGCACCAGGGGCAGATCTGCATGACGACCGGGCGCCACATCGTGGACGCCAAGATCGCCGGCGACTACGCCAGACTGTTGGCCGAACACGCGGACCACACACCGGTGGGTGACCCCAAGAGCGGGCAAGTCGCCCTCGGGCCGCTGATCGACGCCAAACAACGCGACCGCGTGCACTCGATGGTGAGTGACTCCGTGGCCGCCGGCGCCACTCTCTTGGCCGGGGGGACGTACGAGGAACTCTTCTATCGACCCACCGTGCTCAGCAACGTCCCCACCCAATCACCGGCGTACTGCGAGGAGGTCTTCGGTCCGGTCGCCCCCGTGGTGTCGTATTCGTCCCTCGACGAGGCGGTCGCCATGGCGTCGTCCAGCCCCTACGGTCTCTCGTTGGGCATCCTCTCCAACGACGGACTGCGGGCGTTGGAGCTGGCCAGTCGCATTCCCACCGGGGCCATTCACATCAATGACCAGACGGTCGGCGACGAGGCGGTCATTCCCTTCGGGGGCACCGGCAACTCCGGCAACGGCTCTCGGATGGGCGGCCTGGCCAACCTCGACGCCTACACCGAGACCCAGTGGGTCACCGCGCAGAGCGAACTGCCGACGTACCCGTTCTAGAGACTGTTGAGGTCGACGTAGTTGCGCGAGAGGAGGGTCATCGCCTCGCGTGAGGTGACGGCCTGGTGCAGTCGCGCGCGCTGGATCCCGTTCTCGAAGTCGTCGTCGTAGCTCGGGTGCAGCATCTGGGTCATGTTGGTCGAGAACTCCTCGGCTCGCCAGACGCGCTCGAGACACGTCGCGGAGTAGGCGTCCAACAGTCGCTCGTCGTGGTCCTCGAACTTCGCGATCAGGGCCCGCGCCAACTCACGAACGTCGGCCAAGGCCAGGTTCATCCCCTTGGCCCCCGTCGGCGGCACGATGTGGGCGGCGTCGCCCGCCAAGAAGAGTCGCCCGTAGCGCATGGGGGCAATGACGATGCTCCTCATCGCGGTGATGCCCCGCTCCAGGATCGGGCCCACGTTGATCTGCGGGTTCTCCTCGGTCGCGAGGCGCACAGTGAGTTCATCCCAGATACGCTCGTCGGACCAATCGTCGAGTTTCTCGTCGGGTGCCACCCCCAGGTACAAACGGCTGACGGTAGGTGAACGCAGCGAGTAGAGCGCGAAGCCGTTCTCGTGACGAGCGTAGATCAGTTCGTCGGTCGCGGGTGGGGCCTGGGCCAAGATGCCCAGCCACGAGAAGGGAAAGGTTCGCTCGTAGCGCCGCAACTCGGCACGAGGAATCGAACGATTCGAGACGCCAAAGCTCCCGTCGCACCCCGCCACCACCTCACCAGTGACGCGCACGCGGCCCTGGTCCCCCTCGAACTCGACGACGGGCGCATCAGTGTTCAGATCGTCGATGAGCGTGACGTCGGAGTCGAAGTACAGAGGAACCCCCGCGTCCAGACGCAAGGCGACGAGATCCTTGACGACTTCTTGTTGACCGTAGACCGTGATGGCGCGCCCATCGGCCAATTCGCTCAAGGGGATCCGATGCGACACGCCGTCGCTGCGGATCTCCACGCCGTGGTGAACCAGACCCTCGCGCAACATGCGCGCGCCGGCTTCGGCTGACTCCAGTAGCTGGGCGACACCGTGCTCGATCACACCCGCCCTCACCCGCTTCTCCACGTAGTCGCGACTACGCCGTTCGATGACGACGTTGTCGATACCGCGGAGCGTCAGGAGCTGTCCCAGGAGCAATCCTGCGGGACCCGCGCCGACGATGGCCACCCGTGTTCGGATCTCGTTCATTCCGCCCATCCTCTCCATTGCTGCGCCGGCGACCGAGCGAGGCCTCGTCGACAACGTGGCAGTTTTCGTGTACTGTTCAGTTAATTAAACCCTAACGGAAACGGGTGAGGGCCATCAGAACGCACCGAGACGACTGAGCCCACCAGGAGGACCCCATGGCAATTGTCGTTCGCAACACTCAACGAACCGACTCAGAACTCGTTGATGCACTCGGACACTTCGGCGTCGCCACCATCCATGAGGCCCAGGGCCGCCGAGGTCTCTTCAGTGCCCGCTTGCGACCCATCTACCGACCCGTGCGAATCGCGGGGACCGCGTTGACCTGCGAAGTGGCGCCCGGCGACAATTGGGCGATTCACGTCGCCGTCGAACAAGCCCGGCCCGGCGACATCTTGATCGTCACGCCCACGAGCCCCAGCGACGACGGCTACTTCGGGGAGTTGCTCGCGACCAGCCTGATGGCCAGAGGGGTGAGAGGTCTCGTCATCGACGCCGGGGTCCGTGACGTCGCGGAGCTCACCGACATGCGGTTCCCCGTGTGGTCCAAGACGATCAACGCTCAGGGGACGGTGAAGGAGACGCCCGGGAACGTGCAGACCCCCATCGTCTGTGCGGGCGCCAGCGTACAGCCGGGCGACGTGATCGTCGCGGACGACGACGGCGTCGTCGTCGTCGCCCGACACGACGCGGCGAAGGTCCTGGCGGCCAGCCAACTGCGCGAGGCGAACGAACGCAGCAAACGCCAGCGCCTCGCGGCGGGCGAACTCGGACTCGACATGTACTCCATGCGCGACAAGCTCGAGCAACAAGGGCTTCGCTACGTCGACGAGTTCGAATCATGAGCTCACAACGGGCGATTCGCTGTTCGCTGATGCGCGGTGGGACCTCCAAGGGGCTCTACTTCCACGCGTCGGACCTGCCGTCGGACCCCGCAACTCGTGACGCCGTCCTACTCGCGGCGATGGGCTCACCCGACGTTCGCCAGATCGACGGGATGGGGGGCGCGCACCCGCTGACCTCCAAGGTGGCGATCGTCAGCGCGTCCGACCGCGACGACGCCGACGTCGACTACCTCTTCTTGCAAGTGTGGCCGGACCGCGCGGAGGTCACCGACGCTCAGAATTGTGGCAATCTATTGGCCGGCGTCGGCCCCTTCGCCCTCGAAGAGGGGCTCGTCACGCCGCGGGAGCCACACACCGACGTTCGCATCTGGATGAAGAACACGCAGAGTCTGGCCGTCGCGCGCGTACAGACACCCGAGGGCGTCGTGCGCTACGACGGCGATGCCCACATCGATGGCGTCCCGGGAACCAGCGCGCCCATCCCCATTGAATTCCTCGATATCGCCGGGTCCACGTGCGGCAGTCTCCTGCCCACCGCGAACGCCGTCGACGTCATCGACGGCGTTCGCGTCACCTGCATCGATAACGGCATGCCGGTCGTGTGTTTGCGAGCTGACGACGTCGGTCTCACTGGGTACGAGACGCCGAGCGAGATCGAGGCGAACGCCGAGGTCTGCGCGCACGTCGAAAGGATTCGACTGCGCGCGGGCGAGCTGATGAACCTCGGCGACGTCACCTCGGCGACGGTGCCCAAGATGAGTCTCATCGCCCCCGCCCTGCACGGTGGCGCCCTCACGACGCGAACGTTCATCCCCAAGAGGGTTCACGAGGCCATCGGTGTCTTCGGTGCGGTCTCGGTCGCCACCGCGTGTCTGGTGCCTGGTTCGGTCGCCTACGAGGTCGCGGGAATTCGCCCGGACGAGCACGCCGCCACGATCGACGTCGAACACCCCACGGGGTACTTCAGCGTCTCGATGAACGTGTCGCTCGAGGATGGTGCGGTGCTCGTGCGGTCCTCGGCGCTACTTCGCACCGCCCGGCTCTTGATGCGCGGTGAGGTGTTCGTTCCTGGAGCAATTTGGAGAGACTCATGATCATCGACTGCCACGGCCACTACACGACCGCACCCGAGGCCCACAATTTGTGGCGCCAAGCCCAGGTGAGTGCGTACGACGCCGGGACCCGACCGCCGGCCTACGCGGTCATCAGCGATGACGAGATCGTCGAGACGATCGAATCCAACCAACTGCGCCTGGTCCGAGAACGCGGCGCTGACGTGACGATCTTCTCACCTCGCGCGTCGGCGATGGAGCATCACGTGGGTGACGAGGCCGTGAGCGCGGCGTGGTCGCGCGCGTGCAATGACCTCATCGCTCGAGTGGTGGGTCTCTTCCCCGAGAGTTTCGTTGGCGTGTGCCAGCTTCCCCAGTCCCCCGGGGTCCCGGTCGAGAACTCCCTGGCCGAACTCGAGCGATGCGTTCTCGAACTCGGTTTCGTGGGTCTCAACCTCAATCCCGATCCCAGCGGCGGGTGGTGGAACGGTCCGCCGCTGACCGATCGCTCGTGGTACCCGTTGTACGAGAAGATGGTCGAGTTGGACGTGCCGGCGATGATTCACGTCTCGGGGAGCTGTAACCCCAACTTCCACGCCACGGGGGCCCACTACATGAACGCCGACACCACGGCCTTCATGCAACTACTCCAGGGGGACCTCTTTGGCGACTTCCCCGACCTTCGACTCATCATCCCCCACGGCGGTGGCGCAGTCCCCTATCACTGGGGCCGCTATCGGGGACTGGCCGACATGCTGCACAAGCCGAATCTCTCCGAGCACGTGATGAAGAACGTCTTCTTCGACACCTGCGTCTACCATCAGGCGGGCATCGATCTCCTCTGTGAGGTCATCGACACCGCGAACATCCTCTTCGGTTCCGAGATGGTCGGCGCCGTTCGCGGCATCGACCCCGAGACCGGCCACTACTTCGACGACACCAAGCGCTACGTCGACGCGGCCGACCTCACGTCGCTCGAGCGCGACATGGTCTATGCAGACAACGCCCGTCGGGTCTACCCCCGACTGGATCGGATACTGGCGGGCCAGGGCCGATGACGACGTCGACCTTCACGCCAGACGCTGACTGGCTTGACTTTCACCCCCACCCCTCACGCCCGACGTTCGTGCTCCCCGCCGGTGCGGTGGACGCGCACTGCCACGTCTTCGGACCGGGCAACGAATTCCCCTTCGCCCCGGAACGAAAGTACACGCCCTGCGACGCGGGCAAGGACCAGCTCTTCGAGTTGCGCGACCACCTGGGCGTGTCGAGGAACGTGATCGTCCAGGCGACCTGTCACGGGGCCGACAACTCGGCCATGGTCGACGCGCTGGTGTCCTCGAAGGACCGAGCCCGAGGAGTGGCGACGGTGCGACCCGACGTCACCGACGCGCAACTCCACGAACTGCACGAGGCTGGTGTGCGCGGCGTCCGGTTCAACTACGTCGCGCGTCTGGTCGACCCCCAGCCCGACGAGTACTACCACCGGATCGTCGAGAAGATCTCACCCCTGGGTTGGCACATCGTCATCTACTTCGAAGCCTCCGATCTGGCGCGTCGCTGGGACTTCTTCACCTCCCTGCGGACCATCGTCGTGGTCGACCACATGGGTCGCCCCGACGTCTCGCAACCGGTCGACGGGGAAGAGTTCGAACTCTTCACGCGCTTGGTGCGCGAGCACGACAACTTCTGGGTCAAGGTCACCTGCCCCGAACGACTCTCGCTCTCTGGTCCACCCGCCTACGACGACGTCGTTCCCTTCGCGCGCCGCGTGGTCGAGGAGTTCCCCGATCGGGTGCTCTGGGGCACCGACTGGCCCCACCCCAACTTGAAGGACCACATGCCCGACGACGCTACGCTGGTCGACTACGTTCCTCGCATCGCCACGACGCCGGACCTACAACGACGACTGCTCGTCGACAATCCCACGCGGCTCTACTGGGAGGGGGAGAGATGGTAGACAATTCGCAGTTCGACGACATCCCGGGCACCACGGTCTTCACGGCCGAACGCTCCCACGAGGGCTTCCACCTCAACCAGTTCTGCATGAGCCTGAAGGACCCCCGAAATCGTGAACGCTTCAAGGCCGACGAGGCGGCGTACCTCGACGAGTGGCCGATGACCCCGGGTCAAAAGCAGGCCGTCCTCGAGCGTGACTACAACGCGATGATCGCCCAGGGTGGCAACGTGTACTTCCTCGCGAAGATCTTCTCCAGTGACGGGGTGAGCTTCCAAACGGCGGCGGCGTCGATGACGGGTATGAGTGTGGAGGAGTACGCCCAAATGATGCTCGCCGGCGGACGATCACCCGTGGGCGTGCGTTCGATCAAGGAGGGACGCTGAGCATGGCACGGATCACCGCCGGCCTGAGCACCAGCCACGTCCCCGCCATGGGTGTCGCGTGGGACAGCGGACAACAGGATTCGCAGTATTGGGCACCGGTGTTCGCCGGCTACGAGTGGACCAAGAAATGGATCGCCGAGGAGGACCCCGACGTCATCATTCTGGTCTACAACGACCACGCCTCGGCATTCTCACTCGAGATGATCCCGACGTTCGCCATCGGGTGCGCCGACGACTTCCCCATTGCCGACGAGGGATGGGGGCCACGACCCGTGCCGCCGGTGGTGGGCGCCCCGGAACTGGCCTGTCACTTGGCGCAGAGTCTCATCCTCGACGAGTTCGACATGACGATTGTGAACAAGATGGACGTCGACCACGGGCTGAGCGTGCCGTTGTCGATGGTCTACGGGTCGCCGGACAGCTGGCCCGCGAAGGTCATCCCACTGGCGGTCAACGTCGTGCAGTATCCCCCACCGACCGGGGAGCGCTGCTACCAGCTCGGTGTCGCACTACGACGCGCGGTGCAAGCCTTCGATCAGGACCTCAACGTGCAGGTGTGGGGAACCGGCGGCATGAGCCACCAACTCCAAGGCGCCCGAGCGGGACTCATCAACCAGGAATTCGATTCGCGATTTCTCGACAACATGAGCCAGGACGTGCACGCCCTTCGCGCGATCACGCACCTCGAGTACCTGCGCGAGTCGGGTTCCGAGGGCATCGAGATGGTGATGTGGCTCATCATGCGTGGTGCGCTCGGTGACGCCGTCGAGGAATTGCACCGCCACTACCACGTCCCCGCATCCAACACGGCCGTCGGACATCTGGTCCTTCGACCCACGTCATAGAAGGACGGAACACTCCCATGCGAATTGCCCTCGCGGGTGCCGGCGCCTTCGGCCTCAAGCACCTCGACGCCCTCTCGCGCATCGAGGGCGTCGAGATCGCGGCCATCGCCAGTCGCACCATGGAACAGGCCCGTGAGGTCGCCCAGAAGTACGGCGCACCGCTCGCCACCACCGACCTCGACGAGGTGCTCGGGTCCGACGTGGACGCGGTGATCCTGTGCACGCCCACGCAGATGCACGCGGCGCAGTCCATCGCGGCCCTGCGCGCCGGAAAGCACGTGCAGGTGGAGATCCCCCTCGCCGACCGTTGGAGCGACGCCGCCGAGGTGGCCGAGGTGGCCCGCGCCACGGGACTCACCTGCATGGTGGGACACACCCGACGC
Source organism: Acidobacteriota bacterium (assembly GCA_019352075.1). Taxonomy (GTDB): domain Bacteria; phylum Actinomycetota; class Acidimicrobiia; order Acidimicrobiales; family RAAP-2; genus RAAP-2. Next base: position 19,588 of record JABBOA010000022.1, read on the forward strand.
TTCAATCCCTCGCACCAGTGGTTGCACCAGCGCATCGTCGCCGGCGAACTCTCGCTCCAGCACATGGACGTTCAGACCTTCTTCTTTCGACGCAGCAACATCAACGCACTGGGTCAACCTCGCAGTTGGGTCGACAACCTCCTGTGGCATCACGCCGCGCACACGGTCGACCTCTTCGCGTATCAGTCGGGTGAACGGATCGTCGACGCCCACGTCATGGCGGGACCACCGCACCCCGAGTTGAAGATTCCCATGGACATGTCGATTCAATTGAGGAGCGAGTCCGGCAAGCTCTGCACGCTGGCCCTGAGCTTCAACAATGATGGACCACTGGGGACCTTCTTTCGCTACATCTGTGACAACGGGACCTACATCGCGCGCTACGACGACCTCTTCACCGGTCGAGACGACGTGGTCGACGTCACCAAGGTGGCGGTGTCGATGGACGGGATCGAGCTGCAGGACCGTGAATTCATCGGCGCCATTCGCGAAGGCCGTCCACCGAACTCGTCCATCGAGTCGGTTCTGGACTGTTACCGGATCCTCGGACGGCTCCAGGAACAGCTCGACGCCTGAACTTTATGTATCCGAACTCGTCAGGTACTCAATGACGACGTCACCGATCCTCTTTCGATAGATCTGACGTCGTTTCTTGGCCACGAGATCACGCCCGAAGTTCGCCGCGAAGGTGTAACGGTTGTTGATGCGAAAGAAGCAATACGAACTGATCAGCATGTGCAGGTCCGGCGCGTCGATGTCGCGCTTGAAGACGCCCTCCGCGCGACCGCGCTCGAGTGATTGCTTCAACATCTTCAAGATTGGTCGGTCGAGGCCGGGAAAGCCCGCCGCCGCGGTCACGAACTCCGCCTCATGCATGTTCTCGTAACTCACCAGACGACTGAACGTGGGATTGGCCTCGTGACGATCGAACGTGAACTCGGCCAGCTGTCGGATCGCGGTCACGGGATCGAGGCTCTTGACATCGACGTTCTGCTCGGTGACACGAATGTCCTCGTAGGCCTTCTCCAGCACCGCGATGTACAGGCGCTCCTTTGAGCCGAAGTAGTAGTAGATCATGCGCTTGGTGGTGCGGGTGCGCGCGGCGATCTCGTCAACGCGGGCGCCCGCGAATCCTCGATTGGCGAACTCTTGGCTGGCTACCTCCAAGATCTCCTTCCTGGTCCGCTCCGGATCGCGCAAACGCGGTTCGCTCCTCGGCTGCCTGGTTCCGCCCACGGTCATGATGCTCCTTCACTCTCACTTCCACTTCCACTTCGTGTTCACCCGACCACTCTCTTGCGCGACTTCGAGCCCGGTGCACCGGCGTCGGCTCCGCGCGCCGCACGTGACTGACACTCAGATGCCCATCCGCACGAAAGAGGCAGTTAGAACACCTACCAAGTTAGCGACTGAGAGACGCCCGTCATGGTTCACGTCCGGCGAGTAGCGAAGGGGACGCCCGGCCCCACCGTGAGTGCGCCGACTCCTCCTTCTGAGCGTCATCAGCGAATCGACCACCACGAGTCTCGGTCTCTCTGGCGCCTATCGAGGGCGACTCGCCCCGCTCTCGTGGGTCTGTGGCTGATTTCGGTGACTTGAGCAAGTGATTGCCGGACAGCGACGGGTCGGCCATCCCAGCTCGCCGCGCCGAGATGACGGGTTCGAATGGTGGACGACGCGCCAAGGCACACCGTTCGACCTCCTCGGTCTCGAAGGTCTCGAGCATCCTTGAGTGACCTTCGGTGCCCGTGGCAACATGCCCACGCTGCCCTTGACGATGGCCACATCGAACCAGCGATTCGATCCCATCGACCGAGGATCGCTCAGTAGTCGCCCGGCCCGCCGGCGGCTGACAACGAACGACTTGAGAATCGTAGATCTTCGACGAGTCTCGAGCTTCGCTCACCGGTGCCCAGTGGTGCGCTGCGCCCCAGTGCTCGATCCTTGAACCCGAGTCCGGAGTGGATGGAATTCTGTGGTGTCGCAACGGACTCGTGTTCGAGCCAAATAGGCACAATACAGTGACGTCAACTCCGGCGTGCTCAGCGAGCCTCGAGGGCGCGCTGGTGCGTCGAGGCCAGAGCAACGTAGGCCGCCACCGGGTCGAGGAGAACGACGCCAGTCGACGGTGGTCACAGTCCGTCGGTCGCCGGGGACCAATCCTAGGAACCCGTCGTGCGGCGTCGGCGTCAGGTCGTGGCCGATGGCCCTGTGGTCTGTGAGGAACTCGGCGGTGACCACGACGCAGATCGTGTGGCCCCCGAGGTCCTCGGGCCTCTCGTGCAGCACCCGTCACGGTAGAAGCCCGTGACGCGATTGGTGCCACCCGGATCCAGTGCTTCCCCCACAACATTTCGATCGCCCATGGAACCGATTGTCGTTGGCGAACCGGACCCGACCGACGACGTCGCGAAACGCGACCGGCTCGTCAGTGTCCCGAGCGCCGGACCGCGCGACACTGAAGCCTTATGCTGATGGCACTCATTGCTGCAGCGGCGATTGGACGCCCCGTGGCCAGAGAGTCGTGTTGCAACAAGATGTTCGAGGAGCCGAGTTCGGGTCAAGGGGAGCCGCGGTGCGACATTGGGAATCAGTCTTGGGTCCGGCCGCAATGTCGACACGATATGGGGCGCCACGCGGCGCTACCCGGCGACGCGTGGTCCACGGTGGCACGTTGCGTTTGACGAGTAGTCGCGTATGAGTTGGTGGCACAACAAGGCGATCTGGCTCGCCGTTGGTCTGATGGTCATTTCCATCAACCTGCGGACCGCGATCGTGGCCATTTCACCACTACTCACCGAGATCCAAGCGACGTTCGGACTCTCGGGCGCCGGCGCGGGCCTACTCTCGACGCTGCCGCTCC
>JABBOA010000023.1:0-10693 GCA_019352075.1 Acidobacteriota bacterium
GGCGTGCGTCGGATGAGTACTCTGGTCTCGTCCGATATAAGGAGTAGGCATGACCGCAGACGTGGACGGTACCTCGTCACTGGACCGAGCGGCGATCCTCGCCCTCGTGAGTGATCACCTCGCAGAGATTCTTGAAGTGTCCCCGAGCGAGATCGACGAGGACATCCCCTTCGACGTCTTGGGAGCGGACTCGCTCGCGCTGATCGAACTGGTGGAAGCGCTCGAGGAGTCGCTGTCGAGTCGGGTGGCGGGATTCCACATCGACGACGAGGACCTCGAAGGTCTGACGTCGGTGCGTGACGCCGTGGACTACGTCGCCGCCAAACTGTCACTGGCCTAACGGGGTTCGTCGGACTTGCCTGACGTCGCCGCCCTCGCCCTGCAGCTGGGACTCTCCCCGGGTTCGGGCGCGTTGCGTCAGTCGTTGACCCATTCGAGCTACGCGGCCGAGCACGGCGGCCAGTCCAACGAACGACTGGAGTTCCTGGGGGACGCGGTGGTGAGCCTGGCCGTCGCCGATTACATCGTCGGGCGCTACCCCCTGGTCAACGAGGGTGCGGCGTCGATACTGCGCAGTCGGGTGGTCAACGAGGACTCGCTCGCGGCCGTGGCGCGCCTCCTGTGCCTGGGTGACTTGTTGTTGTTGGGTCGCGGCGTCGTCAAGGAGCGCGGTCACGAGCGGTCCTCACTGCTGGCCGACGCCTTCGAGGCGGTGGTCGCGGCCGTCTACCTCGAGTCGGGTTACGACGCCGCCCGCGACGTGGTGGTGCAGTACCTGGAACCGGCCATCGTCGCCGCGAGCCGCGACGACACCCTCGATCCCAAGGCCCGGCTCAAGCGGTGGGCCGAGAACCAGGGACTGGGTGCGCCCGTGTACGACGTGGTGGCGAGCGGGCCCTCCCACGACACCACCTTCGCGGCCACGGTGCGCGTGGGCGGGGTCGTCGCCCGGGCCGAGGGGCCGTCGAAGAAGCGCGCGGAGGCCAACGCCGCCGTGGCCGCCTGGGAGGAGATGAGCGATGCCTGAACTGCCCGAGGTGGAGACCGTGCGTAGCGTGCTGGCGCGCGAGATCGTGGCCAAGAAGATCAAACTGGTCCACGTCACCGATGGTCGCGCGGTGCGCCGTCACAAGACCGCCAAGGACTTCCGGGACCAGCTCGAGGAGCGCACCATCAAGTCGGTGGAGCGCCTGGGCAAGAACATCGTGGTGGAGCTGGACGACGCCCACCACCTGGTCGTGCACCTGGGCATGACCGGACAGGTGTTGCGCGCCAAGAACGCCAAGGAACCCAAGCCCAAGCACACCCACGTGGTGATCGCCTTCACCACGGGTGAGGAGTTGCGTTACGTGGACCAGCGCACCTTCGGTGAACTCTACGTGGCGACGCCGCCCGGGGAGGACGAGGTCGTCGAGATCTCGAAGTACGCGCGCCTCTCGATCGGTGGCAACGGGATGCGTATCCGCCGCCAGGTGCGCGAACTCGCCCACCTGGGCATCGACCCCTTCGAGGACCAGGTGGGCTGGGACCGTTTCGCCGCGGTGCTGCGCTCGCGCACCCTGGCCCTCAAGACCCTGCTCACCGACCAGGACATCGTCGCGGGCATCGGCAACATCTACGCCGACGAGATCCTGTTCAGCGCCGGTCTGATGTACGACCGAGTGTCGGAGTCGCTCTCGGCCATCGAGATCCGCCGTTTGCACCGCACCATTCCCGAGGTCCTGACCGAGGCCATCAAGCAGGGCGGTACGACACTGGACGATGAGATGTTCCTCAACCCTGACGGGGAGCCCGGTTCCTTCCAGAACGACCTGCAGGTGCACACGCGCGAGGGGCAGCCCTGCTACCAGTGTCGCACCCCGGTCTCCAAGGTCACGTTCCACCAGCGCGCCACGTACTTCTGCGCCAAGTGCCAGGGGTGAACGTGGCGCCCCCGCTCACGCGCATCGCCCGAGGAGACCCGCGAAGGTTGCTAGCGTCTACCCGTGTTTCTTAAGCGATTGACCATGAAGGGCTTCAAGTCCTTCGCCGATCAGACCATTCTGGAATTCGAACCAGGGGTGACCGCGGTCGTCGGCCCCAACGGTTCGGGCAAGTCCAACGTCGTGGACGCGGTGACCTGGGTCCTGGGTGCGCAGAGCACGCGCGCGTTGCGCAGCGCCAAGATGGACGACGTCATCTTCGCGGGCACCGCCCACAAGGCGGCCCTCGGCCGTGCCGAGGTGTCGCTCACCCTCGACAACTCCTCGGGGAAGTTGGGCATCGACGGCGCGGAGGTGACGATCTCGCGCACCCTGTTTCGCAGCGGGGACTCCGAGTACGCCATCAACGCCACCACGTGCCGCCTCCTCGACGTCCAAGAGCTCCTGAGCGACTCGGGCGTGGGGCGTCAGCAGCACATGATCATCGGGCAGGGCCAGCTCGACTCGATCCTCAATTCGTCCTCGGAGAACCGTCGCGCGGTCATCGAGGAGGCCGCCGGCGTCTTGAAGCACCGTCGGCGCAAGGAACGCGCCGAGCGACGTCTGAGCGCGACCCAGGAGAACCTCGAGCGCCTGGGTGACTTGGTGCGTGAGGTGCGCCGTCAGATGCGCCCGCTCGAGCGACAGGCCGTCTCGGCGCGAACGTACGCCGAGGTCGAACGCGAACTGCGCGTCGCGCGTCAGACCCTGTTCGCCCAACGACTCGACGCCTTCGACCAACGTCGCCGGGACCTCGAAGAGATGATCCACTCCTCGGGCGAGCTCGAACGCGAACTGCGTCAGGAACTGGTGGCCCTGGACGCCCAGGCGACGACGGCCGCCGCGGAGATGGCCTCGCGCCGTGAGGAGATGCTGGCCTCGACCCTGGGGACGCTCCAGGGTCTGGCCGAGCGCGCCCGCGGCACTCTCTCGGTGATCGCCGAGCGCGAGCGCAGTCTGCACGCCGCCCTGGTGGCGTCGGCCGACGAGAACGTCATCGCCACCCTCGAGGCCGACGCCGCCAAACTCGCGGCCGATCTGGTGCTCGTGGACGCCGACGAAGCGACCCTGCGCGAGATGCGCGACGCCCTGCGTGACGCCGAGGCGCTGTTCGCGGCGGCCCAGGGCGAACACGACGCGACCTGGGGATCGGTCTCGCTGGAGAGCGACCAGAACGCGTGGCGCACCGCGGCGGCGCGCGCCGCGCTGCTCGAACGCTCGCTCGGCGCCACGGCGGCCAACGAGGGGCGTTCGCGCCAGCGACTGGCCGAGGCCCAGTCCCAGACGGACGCGGCGACGGCGGCCCTCGCCCCGGCGCAGGTCGCCCGCGACGAGGCGTCGCACAGCGTGGCCGCGTCGACCGAGGAGCTCGCGCTCGCCGAGCAGGACCGCGAGCTCGCCGAGGCGGAGCGCCAGAGGGCCGACGAGGCCTGGGACCGGGCCTCGGACGTGGCCGCGCGCGCCCAGGCCCGCGCCGAGGCCCTGGAGCGGGCCCTCGAAGAGTTGTCGGGCGCCGGGGGGCGCGCCATCATCGGGAACCTCGACGGCGTCCTCGGCGCATTCCTCGATCTCATTGAAGTCGACGACGGGTGGGAACGCGCCGTCGAGTCCGCCGCGGGCGCCTCGGTCGGGGCCATGGTGGTGGACGGACGCGCCAGTGCCCAAGCCGCGCTCGAGGCCCTGCGTCGCGAGGGGGGGGCCGGTCTCATCCTGCCCGCCGCGGAGAACCCACTGGCCCCCGTCACGGCGCCCGCGAACTGCGTGGCGCTGCGTACCTTGGTGCGCGCGCGCGAGGGGGCGCCCGCGCACGTCACCCGCGTGCTCGACGCGTTGTTGTCACGGGCCTTCGTGGCGACCACGTGGCAGGACGGCATCGACGTCGCCGTGGCGCACCCCGATCTCGTGGTGGTCACCCGCGACGGGGACCGCTTCGCCGCCTCGGGCTGGCGTGTCGCCTCGGGACGCGCGCTGGTGACCCGCGCCAGCGTCGAGGAGGCGCAGCGCGTCGCCCTCGACGCTGCGCAGGCCCTCGGTCCGTGTCGCGAGCGGCGCGCGCAGAGTGCGCGCGACGGGGACGAGCGACGTCAGCGCGTCAACGCGATCAGTGCCGCGCGCGCCAAGGCCCAGGCCGAGTTCGAACGTCGCGACCGCGAGATCCTGCGACTGCGCCAACAGCTCAGCGAGGGCGAGGCGCGCTGCGCCGCTCTCCGCGCCGAGGTCGACGCCGTCGTCGCCGAGCGCCAGGTACTCGACGAGGAACTGTTCGAACTGCGTGAGGCGCTACCCGCCCTCGAGCGTGCGGTGACCGACGCGACCCTTCGCCAGGCCCAGGTCGACGAAAGTCGCGCGCGCGTCGAGTCGCGCCGCCGCGAGGTCCAAGACGCGACGAACGTCCTGAGTCGACGCGAGGCGGAGTTCGCCGAGCGTCGCCGACTCATCGAACAGCGCCGCGGCGAGATCGAGTCGCGCCTCGAGGGGAGGTCCCTCGAGCGCGCCCAGGCCGCCCAGCGCCGTGAGTCCCTGGAGTTCGACCTGCAGGTGCTCGCGCGCCTGAGCGCGATCGTCACGCAGGCGGCCGAGGACATCCGCTACGCCCAAGAGGCGATGGACTCCACGTACCGCGAGCAGCTCGAGGCGTCGCGCGCGGGGGCCGAGCGTCTGGAGGCGGTGCGTCGCGCCCGACGAGGGACCGACGAGCGGCTCGCCGAGGTGGACGCCCGCGCCCACCGCGGTCAGATCGAACTGGCCGAACTCGCCGTCAAGGTCACCAACCTGCACGAGGCGATCCGTCGCGACCTGGGCGTGGAGCCGCACCAGATCGAATCCGTCGACGCCCCCGAACTGGCCGAGGGCGTGAGCCTGGACGCCCACGTGGGCGAGCTCGAGGCGCGCATGACGTCGCTGGGCCCGATCAATCCGCTGGCCCTGGAGGAACTCGCCGCGCTCGAAGAGCGCTACCAGGAACTCGACGCCCAGGTCGGCGACGTGCGCCACGCGCGTCGCGAACTCCAAGAGGTCGTCCGCGCGCTCGACGAGGAGATCATGCAGACCTTCTCCCTGGCCGTCGCCGACGTGAACGAGCATTTCTCGACGTTGATCGCGATGCTCTTCCCGGGCGGCCAGGGTCGCCTGATCCTGACCGAGCCCGACGACCCCCTCAACACCGGGGTCGAGATCGAGGTGCGACCCATGGGCCGCAACGTGCGGCGCATCTCCCTGCTCTCGGGCGGCGAACGCTCGATGGCCGCCCTGGCGTTCCTCTTCGCGGTGTTTCGCTCGCGTCCCTCGCCCTTCTACATGATGGACGAGGTCGAGGCAGCGCTGGACGACGTGAACCTGCAGCGCTTCCTCAGCCTGGTCGACGAGTTCCGTGACGAGGCGCAGTTGCTCATCGTCACGCACCAGAAACGCACCATGGAGGCCGCCGACGCACTCTACGGGGTCACGATGGTCCCGGGCGCGTCCTCCAAGGTCGTCTCGCAGCGGGTCAAGAAATCGATGAAAGAGGTGTCGGCGTGATCGTCCTGTGGATTGTTCTCGCACTGGTGGTGGTGGTGATCGGCCTCGTGCTCGTCGTGCGCTCGCGACGGCGTCGCCCGGCGTCGCCCGTCCTGAGCGCGCCGCGCGTCGCGATGCCCGACGTCCTCGTCACGCAGGTGGCGCCACGTCCCGAGATCGACGACGGTCCCGGACTCGACCGTCGCCTGGCCGCCTCGCGGACGATCTTCGATCGCGTGCGGTCGATCACCAGCGTCGGCGCCCTGTCGACCGAGCAGCTCGACGTCGTCGAGGAGGTGCTGCTGCGTTCGGACGTGGGCGTGAGCACCACCAACGCCCTCCTGGAGCAACTGCGCACCGACGGCGCGCCCGCGGGCGTGGCGGGCGCGATCCGTGAGGCCTTGATGAGTTCCTTGACCGCAGACCGTTCGGTGCGCACGAGGGCCGACGAGGGCCGCGTTCCCGTCTGGCTCTTCGTGGGCGTCAACGGGGTGGGCAAGACCACCACGATCGGCAAGTTGGCGTGGCACGAGACGCAGGCGGGTCGCTCGGTCGTCCTGGCGGCCGGTGACACCTTTCGCGCGGCGGCCGCCGACCAGTTGCAGCTCTGGGCGGACCGCACCGGAGCCGACATCGTGCGCGCGGCCGAGGGGGCCGACCCGGGGTCGGTGATCCACGACGCCCTGGGTCGCGCTCAGGCGCGTCACGCCGACCTGGTGCTCGCCGACACGGCGGGGCGCCGGGCCAACAGCACGAACCTGCTCGACGAGTTGGCCAAGATCCGTCGCGTGGCCGACCGCGGTCCGGGCCAGGTGGTCGAGACCTTCATGGTCCTCGACGCCACCACCGGGCAGAACGCGCTCTCCCAGGCCCGCGAATTCCTCGCGGCCGCCGAGGTGACCGGCATCGTGTTGACCAAGCTCGACGGCACGGCGCGCGGCGGTATCGTCGTGGCGATCGAACGCGAACTGGGAATCCCGGTCAAGTTCGTCGGGGTGGGCGAGCGCGCCAAGGACCTGCTGGTCTTCGATCCGACGGCCTTCGTCGATTCGCTCTTGAGCGCCTGAGGGTAGCCTTTCGTCCATGTTTGACTCCTTGAGCGGCCGACTCGAACGCCTCGGCGCATCGTTGCGCTCGCGGGGACGCCTCAGCGACGCCGACCTCGACGAGGCCCTCGCGGAGGTTCGCCACGCCCTCTTGGAGGCCGACGTCGAACTCTCGGTGGTGCGGGCGTTCCTCGACGCGGTCGCCGAAAGGGTCCGTGGCGAGAACGTGGCGCAGAGCCTGACCCCGGGTCAGCACGTCATCAAGGCCGTGCACGATCAACTCGTCGAGGTCTTGGGCGGGTCCGCCCTCAAGGTCGTCTACGCCGCCAAACCGCCCACCGTCGTCCTCTTGGCGGGTCTGCAGGGTGCCGGTAAGACGACGACCGCGGCGAAACTCGCCGCGTGGTTCAAGCAGCAGGGCCGTCAGCCCTACCTGGTCGGCACCGACCTCCAACGCCCCGCGGCGGTCGAACAACTGCGGGTGCTGGCCGCGTCGATCGGCGTCGACGTCTACTCCGACCCCTCCGATCCGGTCTCCGTGGCGCGCGCGGGTGTCGCCGAGGCGCTGCGCCTGGGTCGCGACGTCGTCATCATCGACACCGCCGGTCGCCTCGCCATCGACGAGGCGCTGATGGCCGAGGTGCGCGCGATCAGCGCCGCGACCTCGCCGCACTACACGTTCCTGGTGATCGACGCCGTCACGGGCCAGGACGCGGTGCATACCGCGCGGGCCTTTCACGAGTCCCTCGAGCTCTCGGGCATCGTGGTGACCAAGCTCGACTACGACGCGCGCGGTGGCGCGGTGTTGTCGGCCAGAGGAGTCGTCGGGCGACCGGTGGTCTTCGCCTCCACGGGCGAGAAGATCGCCGACTTCGACCTCTTCCACCCCGACCGCATGGCGTCGCGCATCTTGGGAATGGGCGACATCATGTCGCTGATCGAGCAGGCCGAACGCAGCATGGACCCCGAGGCGATGGCCGAGTCGGCCCAACGCATGATGAGCGGGGCCTTCACGCTGGACGACTTCATGGCGCAACTCAACCAGATCCGACGGATGGGTTCCCTGGGTGGTCTGATGCGACTCATGCCGGGCATGACCAGGGACATGCGCGAGGCCGCCAAGAACGTCGACGACGGCCAGCTCAACAAGATCGAGGCCATCATCCGGTCGATGACCCGACTCGAGCGGCGAGATCCGAGCATCATCGACGGGTCGCGGCGCTCGCGCATCGCCAAGGGGTCGGGCTCGAGCGTCACGGCGGTCAACCAGCTCTTGAAGCAGTTCGACCAGATGAAGAAGATGATGAAGCAGATGGGCGGCGGGACCATGCCCTCGCTGCCCGGCGGCATGGGCAAGATGGCCCAGATGGCCGCGCGCGGCGCGGCGGCGCGCGGTGAATCCCTGCCGGCGGGCTTCGAAGCGCTGGCCAGTGGCATGAAGAGTGGCGCGCCGGCGCCGGCCCCGTCGGGGGGCGCGAAAGGCAAGAAGAAGAAGGGTGGTCGGGTGACCCCCCCCAAACAGCGCTAAACTGGTGCGCTCGGGTATATCGCCCCGTTCTGGTGAGCGCAGGACACAAGGTCTGAAGGGAATTACGACGTGGCTGTGAAACTTCGTTTGGTGCGGATGGGCAAGAAGAAGCAACCGACGTATCGGGTGGTGGCGGCGGACGCGCGACGCGCGCGCTCGGGGGCCTTCCTCGAGATCGTGGGCACTTACCAGCCGCGCGGCCTCTCGAGCGCCGAGCCCGACACCATCATCTCGATCGACAACGACAAGGCGGTGGCGTGGTTGCGTCAGGGGGCCCAGCCGACCGAGCGCGTGGCCAAGTTGCTCAAGGCCAGCGGCGCGCTGGACTCGTTCGAGGCGGCGAAGGCCGCGAAGTGAGCGACGTGCACGACGACTACGTCGAGGGCGACGTCAACACCATCGACGACGACATCGACGACGACTTCGACGACGAGGTCAGCGCCACCCCCGCGGCGGCCGTCACGGCTCAGGCCGCCCTCGAGTTCATCGCCACGTCCCTCGCGGACGATCCCTCGGCCGTCTCGGTCGAGGTGAGCGAGCGCCAGGGCAAGGTGGTCCTGTCGCTGCAGGTCAGCCCCGAGGACATGGGTCGCGTCATCGGGCGACGCGGACGCACCGCGCAGGCGATCCGCTCGCTCGTCGCGGCCGCCGGCGCGCGTGACGGCGTCAACGCCACCGTCGACATCGTCGACTAGCCGTGAGCGCCCCCGAGCGCCCCACGCTCGAAGTCGGGCGGATCGTCAAGGCGCACGGACTCAAGGGTCAGGTCATCGTCGATCTGTGGACGGACCGCACCGAGCGCCTCGCGTCGGGTGCGCAGCTGCTCAGCGAGCGCGGTGCGCTGCACGTGCGCAGCGCCTCGGCCCACCAGGACCGGTTCCTCGTGTGGTTCGACGAGATCAACAGCCGTGACGAGGCCGACGCTTGGCGCGGGACGGTGCTGTCGGCCCCCAAGCTCGAGGCGCCCGACGAGGACGTGATCTGGATCGACGAACTCTTCGGCGCCTCGGTGGTGGACACTGCGGGGGTCGTGCGCGGCGTCGTGGTCGACGTCGAGGCCAATCCGGCCAGCGACCTGCTGGTCCTCGATTCGGGTGCCCTGGTCCCCTTGACCTTCGTGACGTCGATCGAGGCCAACACGCTGATCGAGGTCGACGTGCCCGACGGGCTGTTCGAATGACGCTGCGCGTCGACGTGCTCACGCTCTTTCCCGACGCCCTCACCGGTTACGCCGACACCTCGGTCCTGGGTCGCGCGCGCGAGCGCGGCGTCTGGGAGCTCGTGGTGCACGATTTTCGCGACGCGACCGAGGACGCGCACCGCAGCGTCGACGACACCCCCTACGGGGGCGGCGCGGGGATGGTGCTGCGCCCCGAGCCCATCGCGCGCACGATCGAGCGGACCCCGGGTCTGCGTCGGCCGGTCATCGCCCTCACCCCCTCGGGCCCGAGTTTCACCCACGAGACGGCGACGCGGCTCGCGGCGCTCGAGGGCTTCACGCTCCTGTGCGGGCGCTACGAGGGGTTCGACCAGCGCGTGCTCGACACGGTCGTGGACGAGGAACTGTCCCTGGGCGACTTCGTGCTGGCCGGGGGCGAACTCGCGGCGCTGTGCGTCATCGAGGCGGTGGTGCGCCTCATCCCGGGGGCCCTGGGCAACGACGCCTCGCGCGTCGAGGAGTCCTTCGGCGAGGGGCTCCTCGAATACCCGCACTACACGAAGCCCGCCACCTGGCGCGGGCGCGACGTGCCCGAGGTGCTGCGCTCGGGCAATCACGCCGTGATCGAGCGCTGGCGGCGCGCCCAGGCCCTGGCGCTCACCCTGGCGCGCCGTCCGGACCTGATCGCGCGTCGTGGGGGAGTGAGCGCGCAGGAGCGCCAATTGCTCGAGGAATGGGGCGTGTTGGATTCATCGGGCGAAAACGGCTAAAGTAGTAAATCCCTAGTGATCCGAAAGGGACCGCTCTCATGAACCCGACCGACCTTATCGACCGCGACTCGTTGCGCGACGACATCCCGAATTTCCGTACGGGTGACACCCTCAAGGTGCACGTGCGCGTCGTCGAGGGTACCCGCGAGCGCGTCCAGGTGTTCCAGGGCGCGGTCATCCGTCGCCAGGGCGCCGGCCTCCAGGAGACCTTCACCGTGCGCAAGGTGAGCTTCGGCGTCGGCGTCGAGCGTACCTTTCCGGTGCACGCCCCGACCATCGCCAAGATCGAGGTCGACTCCTACGGTGACGTGCGCCGCGCCAAGTTGTACTACCTCCGTGATCTACGTGGAAAAGCCGCCAAGATCAAGGAGCTCCGCGTCACCGAGCGTCCGTAGTCGCCCGTGGGCGAAGAGGAGCTCGACGACTACGAGGCGACCCTGGAACTGGCGTTGGTCCAGGAATACAAGGCGGTGGTCGGTATGTTCGATTACGCCGTGGAGACCGATCGACGTTTCTACCTCGCCAACTCCGTGGAACTCGACGTGAAGTCGACCACGCCGGTCATGGTCGAGGTCACGCTCACCGACGCCTGGGTCTGGGACATGTACCGTTCCGCGAGGTTCGTGCCGCACGTGCGCGTGCTGACCTTTCGTGACGTCAACGTCGAGAAGCTGCCCAAGGAAGACCTCCAACCCTGAGGGGGCGTCATGCGACTCTCACGACTCGACGTC
>JABBOA010000023.1:10972-22339 GCA_019352075.1 Acidobacteriota bacterium
AGCGACGACGAAGTGACGATCCACAACGCGGCCGCGCACATCACGCGGGCCTACAACCGCCCCGCCCCTCCCCGGCCCGTCACCGTCTGGCACACGGACGCGCACGCGCAGTACCTCCGCCATGGACGCCAGGTGCTGCGTGCGTACGACCACCACGGCGGCCTCACGCACTACGTCGACTGAAGGCGCGGCGTGCGAGCGATCGTGGCGGGTCCGTCACGGCGACGCCCGACGCGCGTACCGACGCGGCTCTCGCTCGCGCCCGACTTATTCGGGTTGGGCGCCGATGTGCTCGGGCGTGATGCGCACCGTCACGCGGACCTCACCCTCGCGGCGCATGGGGTAGGTGTCGACGCCGAGATACTTCTTGGCGAGGTTGTCGATCTCCTCGTCCGCGCCCTCGGTGGTGAAGCCGGTCACCGTGCCGCGCAACGCCACGGCGGAGTACATGTTGTCGGGGTCGGTCAGCGAGACCGCGACGCGCGGGTCGTTGGCGAGGAAGCGGGCCTTGGCGCGCCCCAGCGCGGTGTTGATGATCACGTCGTCACCGTCGAGTCGGACCCACACTGGCGTGACGTGCGGCGCGCCGTTGAGGTCCAGACAGGCGACGTGGGCGAGCACCTGCTTGGCGAAGATCTCGCGGGCGGCGGGGGTGAAGGTGGTGGACATGGGTCTCCTTGCTGAAGGGGTCGGCGAACGGGAACTAGTTTTACTGTAATGAACATCGCGGCCCCCGGGGGTCACGGGTGATCGTGGCGGCGGGGGGCCGGCCCGCCCGGACCGCCGACCCCGGTCGCCAGCAAGGAGACATTGTGGACGTACGCATCGAGTCAGACACCATGGGTGAGGTCGAGGTCCCCGCGCACCATTACTGGGGCGCCCAGACCCAGCGGAGCCTGCACCACTTCGCCATCAGCGACGAGACGATGCCGACGGCGCTGATCAAGGCGTTCGGCATCTTGAAACTGGCCTCGGCGATGGTGAACCACGAGTTGGGCAAGCTCGACACCGTCAAGGCGGGCCTCATCGAACGCGCGACCCTCGAAGTCATCGACGGCACCCTGGCCCAGGAGTTCCCCTTGCGCATCTGGCAGACCGGTTCGGGCACCCAGTCGAACATGAACGTCAACGAGGTCATCGCGAATCGCGCCATCGAATTGGCGGGCGGGGTCATGGGTTCTAAGTCCCCGGTGCACCCCAACGACGACGTCAACATGTCCCAGTCGTCCAACGACACCTTCCCGACCGCGATGCACATCGCCGCGGTGGTCGAGATCACCGACCGACTGATACCGGCGGTGACGCGTCTGCGCGCGGCGCTGCACGTCAAGGCCGTCGCGTTCGCCGACGTGGTCAAGATCGGTCGCACCCACCTGATGGACGCCGTACCCCTCACGCTGGGTCAAGAGTTCTCGGGCTACGTGGCGCAGCTCGACGCCGACCTCGAGCGGATGGCGTTGGTCCTGCCGGGACTGTGCGAACTGGCCGCCGGCGGCTCGGCGGTGGGGACGGGGCTCAACACGCATCGCGAGTACGCGGTGCGCGTCGCCGAGAAGATCGCCGCCCTCACCGGCAAGCCCTTCGTGACCGCTCCCAACAAGTTCGCAGCGCTGGCCGCGCACGACGCCCTGGTCTTCGCCCACGGCGCCATCAAGACCTTGGCGACGAGCCTGGTCAAGATCGCCGACGACCTGCGCTGGCTCGGCTCGGGACCACGGTCGGGACTGGGGGAATTACAACTGCCCGAGAACGAGCCCGGCAGTTCGATCATGCCCGGCAAGGTGAACCCGACGCAGTCCGAGGCGATGATCATGGTGAGTATCCAAGTCTTCGGCAACGACGCGGCCGTGGCGATGGCGGGCTCGCGCGGCAACCTGGAACTGAACGTCTGCAAGCCGGTCATCATCCACAACTTCTGCAACTCCATCGACCTGTTGACCGACGCGTGCGACCGCTTCCGCGAGTTCTGCGTGGAGGGGCTCGAGCCCGACTACGAACAGATCAGCCACCACCTGTCCAATTCGCTCATGCTGGTCACCGCGCTCAACCCCCTCATCGGCTACGACAAGGCCGCTCAGGCGGCGAAGAAGGCCCACAAGGAGCGACTCACGCTCAAGGAGTCGGTACTGGCGCTGGGCTTCCTCACGGCCGAGGAGTTCGACGCGGCGGTGGTCCCAGAGGACATGACGCACCCCTAGGTCGCGAGGTGTCCGGCCACGGGTGCGGCTAGATCGTCACGTCGGCCGGGGGCGACCAGTGGTTGCCCAGCATCTGCGCGACCACGTCGAGCCGGGCGCGCATCGCGCGACCGGCCGCCGCGGAGCTGAAACCCGCACGGATGTCGGCGGCGGCCCGTCGGCCGAGACGTTCACGCTCTTCGGGGTGGTCGAACAGCCAGCGCATGAGACGCGCCGCGTCGTGGACGTCGGGGTCCACCCAGAGGTTGCCGGGCTGGTAGAGGACCATCGCCGTGGGATTGTCCATCAGCTCGTTGCGGTGCACCACCATCGACCGGTAGCCGACCAGGCAGCTGTTCAGCGCCGTCATGAAGTCCATGTTGCCGGAGTTGCCGGTGGCGATGACCGGGCGCGCGAAGAACATGGCTTCGGCCAGGCCCAGTCCGAAGCCCTCGGAGCGGTGCATCGAGACGTAGACGTCACTGTGCTGGATCAGCGCGGCGATCTCGCCCGCCGCCATGTCGGACTCGATGAGGAGCCCTCCGATGCGCTCCACGTGACGGCGCAGGTCGCGGCGCACCACCGGGTAGTCCGCGAGGTTGATGACCTTGACCACCAACTGCACGTCGCGGCGACCCGTTCCGAAGGCCTCCTCGAAGGCCTTGAGCGCGCCGTAGGGGTTCTTGCGCGCGATGGTCGAATTCGCGTCGAAGGTGACGAGGAACACCACGACGTCCTCGTCGGGCAGGCCCAGGCTCTCGCGGGTGACCAGCGGATCGGCCACGGGCTCCACCACGCAGGGCATCACGTGGATCGGCTTGGTGGTGTAGCGCAGGAACACGTCGCGCACGAATTCGCTCGCGACCCAGATCTCGTCGACGCGCGCGATCTCCTTGATCATCTCCTGGGGGAGCGCGGGCAGCTCCCAGTACCACATGGCGATCAGGTACGGTGCCCCGTGACCGCGCAATTGCCAGTCCTCGACCACGTGGAACTCGTTGACGTTGAGGAACGAGACCCCGATGTCGTAGGGGTGACCGTGGGGCAGCACCGCGATCTCGGGGGGTATGCGGTCCTCGTCGACCTTGGCCCAGAGGTTCACGTCGGTGGTGGCGATGGCCACGCCCTCGTTGAGCAGCGCCAGCGCCGAGCGCCGTCCGGCTTCGGCCAGACCCGTGGCACCGGCCCACGACGCGATGGCGTTGATGCCCAGGCCCGGGTGCGGCGGCTGCGTCGTCGTCGCGGGCGCGGCGATCGCCCGGCGCAGCTCCTCGACGTAGATCTTCGCCACGTCCTCGACGCGAAAGTGACGTGACACGAAGTCACGCGCCGCGCGTCCGGCGCGTCGGGTCGCGGTCAGGTCCTCGGCGGCGCGCAACATCGCCGTGACGAGCTGCTCGTGCTCCGCGTCGGCGTCGACGCTGACGCGCCAGCAGAACTCGTCGCTGAACTCGCGGTTCTGGGGGATGTCCGACACGATGGCCGCCTTGGCGAGTGCGAAGCATTCGAGCAAGGACGCACTGGTCTCGCCGGCCGTCGGCCAGCGTAGCCCCACGACGACGTCGCAGTCGCGCTGGAGCGACCGGAAGCGCGTGACGTCGACGTCGACGGCGACGTCGACCACGTCGTGCAGTGCGAATTCGTCGATGAGCGTCGCAATCCGGTGTTCGGCGGCGGGACTGTCGCGACGTCCCGCCACGACGAGTCGCGCGTCGAGGCCGCGTTCGCGCGCCGCCGCGAAGGCGGCGACCACCTCGGGCACGCGTTTGTGGAAGCTGAGGTTGCCGAAGACGCCCAAGACGAGCGGGGAGTCCGGTCGATCGACGTCGTCGGTGTCCCCGAGGTCGACGGCGAAGGGCACCGTGCGCACGTTGACGTCGCCGAACCGCGACCGCAGATGCTGCGCGGCCCAGCGACTGTGCACGAGGGTCGTCGTGCTCGATTCGATCAGGCGCCGCGACATGAGCAGTCGCGTGCGGTCCCAGGTGGCGATCTCGTGCTGGAGGGTCTCCTCGTCGCGTTCGGAGCACCCCAGGTTGTAGGCGACCTCCACTTCGAAGATCCGCTGGCGTCGATCGCCGAGGAGGACTTCGACCAGGTCGAGGATCGCGGGGTCGTGCAACACCGTCACACCGGGTCGGTGCAGGGCCGCTTGGAACATGTAGCCGTGGAACGTGGGGTTGTTGCCGACGTGGTAGAGGTCGATGTCGTAGTCCTCGGGCCGGTAGTCGCGCTGAGCGACGACCGCGACCCCCACGGGGGCCCGCAGGTCGCGTGCGTCGTCGCGGACGATGGCCGTGAGATGCACGCGCGCGTCACGCGCCATGGCGGTCAGCAACATCGCGTTGTAGTCGGCGATGCCCGACGGCTCTGGCGGCAGGGGCGTCCAGACGGCAACGCGCATCGTTAGAGCGCTCGTCGAGCGATCACTGCGTAGTCCTCGGCGCCCAGGAACACGTTGGCGACGTGCTGGGCGACGCGCGACACGTCGTTGGCCCAGACACCCTCATCGGGCATGACGGCGGTGAAGAGGTTGGGTGCGCGCTTGAGCGGCATGACCTGCGCGTCGGCGAATCCGCGAATGGAGACGAGGAACTCGAGTAGGGCGCTGGGAATCGGGTGGTCGTGGGTCGGATCGATGTAGAAACTGTCGGCACCGACCAGGACGTTGCCCGGGTTGGGCGTCTCGAAGATGATGACGCCACCGGGCTTGAGGGCCTTCAACGAGAGGTCGATGACCTCGATGAGGGTGTCGATGCCGAGGTGTTCCACCACGTGGATGGCGGTCACCGCGCCCAGCGACGCCGGGGGGACTGACGAGAGGTGGTGCAACACGTCGTCGAGACGCGCGTCCAGACCCAGCGATCGGCACTCCTGCACCGCCGCCTCGACGATTTCGATGCCGTAGGCGTCGACGTCGTTGTCGCGCAGCACCTCGAGCAGTTCGCCACCGCCACAGCCGATGTCGAGGACCGGGCCCAGGCCGGCCACGGACTTGAGCTCGGGGACGTACACGGCGATTCGTTCGATGATCGAATCTCGCGTGCCGCGAAAGCGCATCGCGTGGGCGCGCTCGATCGCGTCGAAGCCCGTGGCCAGCTTGACCAGGCGTTCGGGCTTGACCAGTTCGGGGTAGGAGCGCTTGACCTCAGTGAGGAAGTGGTCGACTTCGGCCATTCGCGCGAGCAGGCCGGCGATCTTGGTCTCCTCGAACTGGTCGTATTCGAGCTTGAGTTCGCCGAAGTACCGCGACAGCTCCGTGACGTCGCGCTGGAGGGCCCCGAACCCGTCGTAGAAGCGCGCCAGGAGTTGTCGATGTCCCAGATCGATCTGGTTCTCCAGCTGCTGGGTTCGCTTGGTCAGGTGCGACTGCACGTCGGCGAGGTGACTCTCGCGCTGCTGGACCACGGAGGTGAACTGACCCTCGAGGATGTGCAGGGCGGCCTCGATGTTCAGGCGCGCGTCATTGACCTTGCCGACCCCGTCCTCCACGAAGTCCAACTGGTGGCTCAGTTGACGCAGCACCGCCGCGGTGTGCTCGGCACCGACTCGTTGCGCCTCGACCGTGGCGACCAGATGGGTCTGGCGAGCTTGGATCTCTCGGAGTTCGGCGACCAGCACGTGGTTGACGTCCACCTGGTGGCGCAGGAAGGGCCAGATGAACTTAGCCGTCAGGCGCTTGAGGAGGGACTTGGGGCCGTGGCCCGTGATGGGCAGCCCGAACGAGGAGTTCACTCGCGAGATCGACTCGTCAACGGACATGTGGTGGCCTCCATCGTGTGTCCCGACACGCGTAGCGCGCCGGTGGTAGTGCGGTTGTGCACCGCGTCAGCGGCGACGTCGGTGAGGATGTCCCTCGGCGCACTCGTGGGCGTCACGATTGATCGGTCCGAGGTGCGACATCTTCGAGGACGCCCCCTCAGGTTACACCGTGCCTTTTGGGCCACCGGCCACTCGACCCTGCGCCATCACGTTCTCGCGCGAACAGCGCACCGTCGTCGCTGCACCGAGCCCGCCCTCGCCGTTGCTACAGTGGCGCGGGGGAGTGACCCGGCGACGTGCCCATCAGCCGACGTCGGTCACTGATGGGGATAATTGCAGAGCAGAGTGGGCACCAGCGACGACGCGACGCGCGGCGAAGCCGCACGTGACGGTGGTGCACGCGGCGCGTGCGCCGGTGACGCTGGTGCCGGTGTGGTGGTTGCCGGTGAGGGCGGCACGGGTGGCGCGAGCGAGTCCGTCGGCGTCCGGCGTTCGCTGGTGGAACGCGTCGAGAACGTGTCGTCGGCGCGATTCGCGGTGGTGGCCATGACGATCTTCGTGCTCGTCGCGGTGCGGGTCTACTGGCCTCAGTCGCCGGTGACGAGTCACTCGATCATCGGGTGCGCGTGCGGCGACGAGGTCCAGGAGGTCTGGTTCTTGAAATGGACACCGTGGTCGATCCTGCACGGACTGAATCCACTATCGAGCAACTGGATGGACTACCCCAAGGGCTTCAATCTCGCCGCCAACACCTCGATGCCCGTGCTGGGCCTCCTCGCGGCGCCGGTCACCTGGCTCGCGGGCGCGGTGGCGAGCTACAACCTCCTGATGTGGGCGTCCTTCCCCCTCTCGGCGTTCTCCGCGTACTGGGTGCTTCGTCGATGGACCGGCTCGAATCTCGCCGCGCTCCTGGGCGGACTGCTCTACGGATTCTCGCCCTACATGATCGGCGAGGGCGTCGCCCACCTGTTCTTGATCTTCGTCCCCCTGCCGCCATTGATCCTCTACTGCCTCTACCGGATCGTGGTGGTCCAGGAGGGATCGGCGCGTCGCTGGGGTCTGGCCCTGGCGGGGCTGTTCATCGTCCAGGTGTTCATCTCCCAGGAAGTGGCCGCCGAGGCGGTCATCGTGGCCGTTCTCGCGCTGGCGATCCTGC
Source organism: Acidobacteriota bacterium (assembly GCA_019352075.1). Lineage (GTDB taxonomy): Bacteria > Actinomycetota > Acidimicrobiia > Acidimicrobiales > RAAP-2 > RAAP-2. Next base: position 18,068 of record JABBOA010000023.1, read on the forward strand.
TCGTGCAGTATCGGCGCGAGGTCACCGTCGTGCGCGTGCGTTACGCGCTGAGGGCGTTGCTCGTCGCGGCGTTGCCCGCGGTCGTGGTCCTCGGGTATCCGGTCTACTATCAGTTCCTGGGTCCCCAACACTTCACCGGCGCGGCGCACGCGACGACCCACAGCGCGCTCAAACTGGACGTCCTGGGCACGGTGGTGCCCACCGCGACGCAGAGCATCGCGCCGACGTGGCTGACGCGAATCGGTGACCAGTTCATGGGTGGCGATACCGGGGAGAACGGCGGCTACCTCGGTCTGCCGTTGGTGCTCGCGCTGGGGCTGATCGTGGTCACGATGCGCCGACGCCGCGGCGTGATCTACGCCGCCCTGGTCCTCGCGGGCGTGGAGGTCCTTGCGATGGGTCGCTGGCTGATGGTCGCCAACCACACCATCCACGTGCCGATGCCCTGGCGCCTGCTCGCCGCAATACCGGTGCTGCGCAGCGCGCTGCCGAACCGACTCGCGCTCTACGCCTCGTTCATCGTCGCGGCGCTCGTCGCGACCGGGGTCAGCGAGTGGATCCGCTGGTCGCGCGCGTCGTCAGTCGACGGCGCCCGTCGACACCTGGCCGTCAACGTCGCCCTAGGGTCGCTGCTCGTGGCCTCGCTCGCCGTCTACGAATCGAAGACGCCGATCGTCACCGTGCCCACGCCGACCCTGCCGAGTTTCTTCAGCAACGGCGACGAACTCGCGATCCCCACCGGCAGCGTGGTCCTGCCGTTCCCCTTGACGACGGCCCCGAACGCGCTGTCCATGTTCTGGCAGGTGCGTACCGGTTTTCGCTGGAGGATGGTCGCTGGCGAGGCCATCGTCGCCACCCGCCGCGGCAACGCGACCGGCCAGCCGATCGCCGACCACCCCCTGGCGGTGAGCCAGTACCTGACGTATTGGTCAGGAGGGTCGTCGCGCCTACCGGCCCTGGACGCACGATTGATCGTCCAGATGCGCGAGTACCTTTTGATCAACCGCATCGGTACCGTGTTGGTCGATGCGAGCAACGCCCACGCCAACGAGGCCATCACGCTCTTCACCGACACCATGGGGCCGCCGCGACGCGAGGGGGGAGTCGACGTCTGGTTCCACGCCCAGGCCCTGGCCAACGCGTGGCGGACCCGTCACGGTCCGCGTTGAGTCACCCCACGGGCAGGTTCCACAACGCCATCCAACGCGACAGGTCCTTCTCCATCGCCAGATCGGTGCTGAGGAACGATTTCACCCGTAGTTCGAGTTCGTTGTCGCGCTGGTTGGGCCCCGTGGGCGCGAACGGGTAGAAGGTACCCTGCTTGAGCAGGTAGACGAGGCGGACCGATCCCTCGCCGGGCGGGGTCGCGGGCACGAAACCGAAGACCGCGCACAGCAGGCGCGGGCCGAGCTCGTGGTCCACCATGGTGGAATTCGCCGCGTGGATCTTGGTCACGAGTCCATCGACCGTGGGATCCTTGATCACCAGCCACTTGAACCCCAGGTCGTCGCTCGTGAGCGAGATGGAGTCCTTCGGCGCGTCGAAATTGAGCAGCTCCATGATGTCGGCGTCCGAGAGCATCGAGGACTCTCCGCTGCCGGCCTTGAAGCACAGGCCGGCCTGGCCCGACGTCACGAGGTCGAGCTCGCTCTGCAGGGTCAATGCCGCGCCGGGCAGTGCGAAGATATTGTCCAACTGGGGGGCCACTTGCTTGGTGCGCCCGAAGAGCGCGTCACGCAGCCCCACTAGCCGTTGAGCTCGCGCTCGAGCTTGTTGAGCGCGTCGAGTCGCTTCTCGAGGGTCGGGTGCGTCGAGAAGAGGGAGGCGGCCGTGCCGCCGGCGAGCGCGGGCACGAAGAAGAAGGCGTTCATCGTCTCGGCCTTGCGCAGGTCGGTGCGCGGGATGCGGCCCATGTCACCGGTGATGTGGACCAGTGCGCTCGCGAGCACGCTGGGCTTGCCGATCAGGATGGCCCCCGAGCGGTCGGCCGCGAGTTCGCGGTAGCGCGACAGGGCCATGGTCAGCAGGTACGCCACGACGTAGATCACGATCGAGACCAGCCAGGTCACCATCTCCACGAGGGCGGCGTTGTTGTTATTGTTGTTGCCCCCCCGACCGCCACCGCCGCCGAGCATCGCACCCCACATCGCCATGCGCGACACGAGGCCGGCCAGCATGCCCACGCCCGAGGCGATGGTCATGACCGCCACGTCGCGGTGCGCCACGTGGCTGAGTTCGTGGGCGAGGACGGCTTCGAGCTCTTCGTCGCTGAGTCGTGTCATGATGCCGCGCGTCGCGCAGATGACCGCGTGACGCGGACTGCGGCCCGTCGCGAAGGCGTTGGGGATGTCCATCTCGGCGACGCCCACGCGGGGCTTGGGCATGTCGGCCAGGAGGCAGAGACGGTCGACGATCTCGTGCAGCCGTGGTTCCTCGGCGGGAGTCACCTCGTGCGCGTGCATCGAGAACATCGCGATCTTGTCCGAGAAGAAGTACTGCGAGAAGATCAACGCCGCGACGATCACGATGACCAGCCCGTAGCCCACGCCGAGGTAGATCAACAGGGTGGTGATGATCAGGTACAGCACCACCAGGGCCAGGCCGGTGATGAACATCCGCACGTTCAGCCCGTGGTCGGACTCGATCTTGGTCTTGGCCATCTCATTTCTCCTGGGCTGGTGCGTCGGTCTCGCCGCCGCCCGCGGGTAGGCCGGCCGCAGGACTGGCGGTCGTCAGTTGGGCCTTGAGCGCGGCCAATTGGTCGTCCACCTTGGAGCCGCCGCCCGCGGCGTCGAGCTGGGCCTGGATGTCGTCACTCGGACCGGCCGTGAGGTCGGTCAGGGCCCCCGACGCCATCAACTCGTCGAGCGCACCGCTACGCGCCTGCATCTGAGCCACTTTGTCCTGGGCGCGCTGCAACGCCGCCCCCGCGTCGTTCATCGAGGTGGAGATACCGCTGACCGCCTCGGTGACGTGTGAGGACGCCTCGGCCGCAGTGTAGGTGGCCTTGATCGTCTCCTTGCGGGTGCGGAAGGTCTCCGTCTCGGACTGGAGCTTCTGGGCCGTCGCGGTCAACTTGTCCTCTTGTTCCACGATGGTGGCGTGCTGGGCGTCGAGGTCCTGGAGTTGCGTGGCGATCGCTTCGCGGCGGGTGAGGGCCTCGCGGGCGAGCGGCTCGTTGCCCTGGGTGAGGGCCTGCTTGGCTTGTTCGGCCAGCTTGTCGCCCTGGGCCTTGAGTTGTTCGGCCTGGATCTCGATGCGCTTGCGCGCGGTGGCGACGTCGGCCACGGCGCGCTTGACCTTGGTGACGTTCTCGAGCATCTGCTCGTATGACAGGTCGAGCGTCTGACGCGGGTCTTCGTGCTTGTCCAGTTGGGCGTTCGCCTTGGCCTGGAACATGGTGGAAAAACGCTTGACAATACCCACGGGGGCCTCCTTGGTGTTCTCTCAGACTATTGGCAATTGCGCCTGCGCGCACCTCGGCACCGGATCCCCAAGGTAAGAAAACCCCTTACGTCCGGGGCAGATCCCGGTCCTGCGCCGCGGCGTCGGCGGCCATCTCACCCCGGTACGCCTCGAGGCGACGAGCCAGGGTCTCGTCGCCGAGGCCCAGGATGCGCGCGGCCAGCACCGCGGCGTTGGCCGCGCCGTTGATGGCGACGGTCGCCACGGGCACCCCTCGGGGCATCTGCACGATCGACAGTAACGAGTCGAGTCCGTCGAGTCGCGCGAGCGCGACGGGTACGCCGATCACCGGCAGGGTGGTGACGGCGGCCAGCATGCCCGGCAAGTGGGCGGCGCCGCCGGCACCGGCGATGATCACGCGTAGGCCGCGCTCCGCGGCGCGGCGCCCGTAGTCGGTCATGACCTCGGGCGTGCGATGCGCCGAGACCACTCGGACCTCGTGCTCGATCTCGAAGCCCCGTAGAACCTCGGCGGCCGCGGACATCACGTCGAAGTCCGAGGAACTGCCCATCACGATGCCCACTACTGGATTCATGCCATCTCCCGGCTCGTCGTCCCGTAGGCACGGGCGCTGTCCCATGCTCTCACCTGCAGTGCCGCGACGCCGTCGTCGTCGTGGGCCACGGCCGTGACGTGACCGAGCTTGCGACCGGGGCGCCACGCCTTTCCGTAATCGTGGACGGCCACGCCGGGGACGTGACGCGCGGCGTCGAGGGAACCCGGGGCGTCGCCCCCGACCACGTTGACCATCACGGCGGCGCGGCACGTCGCCACGGTCGAACCGAGGTCCTGACCCGACACGGCGCG
>JABBOA010000001.1 GCA_019352075.1 Acidobacteriota bacterium
TGCCCTACTGCCCACGATGCGGCACGGCGTTATCGAGCCACGAGCTCGGTCAACCCGGCGTCTACACCGACGAACTCGACGAGAGCGCCTTCGTGCGCCTGGCGATCACCGACGCTGACGGCCACGGGGGGCTCCAGGGTGCGACGCACCTCGCGGTGTGGACCACCACACCGTGGACGCTGCTCGCCAACGTCGCCGTCGCGGTGAACCCCGAGATCACCTACGCCGTCGTGGATGGACTCGTCGTCGCCCACGCCCTGGTCGAGTCGGTACTGGGTGAGGGCACCACCATCGACGCGACGTTGAGTGGACACGAACTACTCGGCGTGCATTACGAACGCCCCTTCACCGACGTGGCGTTGCCCGAAGGCCTCGACGCCTGCGTGGTGGTCGGCGCCGACTACGTCACGACCGACGACGGAACGGGTCTGGTGCACCAATCGCCCGCGTTCGGTGAGATCGACCGCCTCGTCGGCAAGGCGCACGCGCTGCCGACCCTCAACCCCGTGGGACCCGACGGCACTTTCACCAGCGCGGTGCCCTGGCTGGAGGGTCGTGACGTGCGCGCGGCCAATCACGACATCAATGACGAGCTCGAGCGCCGCGGCCTGTTGTTGCGGCGCATGGACTACACCCACTCCCTGCCGCACTGCTGGCGCTGCGGCACGGTGTTGATCTATTGGGGCAAGCCCAGTTGGTACATCGCGACGAGTCGGTTCAAGGACCAGATGATGGCCGAGAATGACGTCGTCGACTGGCACCCCGGACACATCCGCGAGGGGCGCATGGGCGAGTGGTTGTCCAACAACGTCGACTGGGCGCTCTCGCGCGACCGATTCTGGGGAACACCGTTGCCCATCTGGCGCTGCGCCGAGAATCACCTGACCTGCGTGGGTTCGCTGGCGGAACTCTCGGCGCTCACCGGACGCGACCTCAGCGACCTCGACCCGCACCGTCCCGCCATCGACGAAGTGGTGGTCCCCTGTCGAACCTGTGGCCAGGTGGCACGCCGCGTGGAGCCGGTCATCGACGCGTGGTTCGACTCCGGCGCGATGCCCGCCGCCCAGGTGGGCTACCCCCACGTCGCGGGCAGTGCGGAGGCGATGCAGCTGCCGGCGCAACTCATCGCCGAGGCAATCGATCAGACCCGCGGCTGGTTCTACTCACTGCTGGCGGTCAACACGCTCGTCTTCGGCACCGCTCCCTACGAGCACGTGTTGTGTCTGGGTCACATCGTTGACGAGAACGGCAAGAAGATGAGCAAGTCCCAAGGCAACGTGATCGACCCCTGGGAGGTCCTCACCACGCGAGGCGCCGACGCGTTGCGATGGTGGATGTTCTCCCAAGGATCGCCGTGGACCTCGACACGCGCCAGCCTGGCGGCCATCGACGCGTCGATGCGTGACACCTTGGCCACTCTGTGGAACACCTTCAGCTTCTTCACCACCTACGCGTCGCTCAATCAGTTCGACCCGTTCGACCCGGCGATCCCGACCGTGGCCGATCGACCCGCGATCGACCGATGGATCATCTCGCGCGTCGAGGACGTCACGGCGTCGATGAGCGCCGCCCTCGACGCCTACGAGCCGTTGGAGGGGGCCGACGCCCTCGCGCGCTTCATCGACGACATGTCGAACTGGTACGTGCGCTGCAGTCGGCGCCGTTTCTGGCGTACCGACCCTCAGGCACCCGCGTCGGACTCCCTCGCGGCCCAGGCCACCCTGCTCGAGGTGCTCCAACGCGTCACGCTGCTCGTGGCGCCCTTCTGCCCCTTCCTGGCCGAGCGGCTCTACCACGAACTCTTCGGGGCCAGCGACGACGATTCAGTGCACCTGGCCGACTGGCCGGTGAGCATCGCGCCTCGACGCGACGCCGAGCTCGAAGCGTCGATGGACGTGGCGCGCCGCCTGACGTCGCTGGGCCGCGCCGCGCGGGCCGACGCGGGGATCAAGGTGCGCCAGCCGCTGTCGCGTGCACTGGTGTTCCTGGCCACGGGTGACGTCATGCCGCCTGCGGGCATCGTGGAGGACGAGCTCAACGTGGATGAACTCGAGTACGGCACGGAACTCGCCGAGGTGTTGAGTTTCGAGTTGGTGCCCAATTTTCGCAGCGTCGGCCCGCGACTGGGTGAGGCGGCGAAGGAGTTGAGGACCGCGCTCGCCGGACTCGACACGGCCGCCGCCGCCGCGGCTATCGAAGCGGGCGCGAGCATCACGGTCACGCTGTCGACCGGCGAATTCGCCCTCGGCGCGCAGGACGTGGAACTACGTGTCAAGAGCCAAGGGGGATTCGCCGTCTCGCGCGAGGGCGCGGAAGTCATCGCCCTAGACCTCACCCTGGACGACGGACTGCGACGACGAGGCTATCTGCGCGACGTGGTGCGCCAGGTGCAGGACCTGCGCAAGAACACCGGTCTGGACGTGGCGGACCGTATCGTGTTGCACGTCACGGGACTGGAGGACCTGGCGTCGCAATTCGACGTGCTCGCGAGCGAAGTACTCGCGACCGCGATCCACGCGGGCCCGGGCGAGGGCGTCGGCACGGTGCTGGAACTCGATGACGAGCGTCTGGCGCTGGCCTGGATCGCCCGGACTCAATCCGAGCAACGGGGTTAACGCGATTCGTTGAGTTTGCTGAGCAGTCCCGCGAGCGCGCTGCGCTCGTCGCAGGTCAGGCGGCTCGACACGTGCTCCTCGAGGTAGTCCATGTGCACCCGCAATGCCTCGTCGAGCTGGACGTTGCCCGGGGTCGTGATAGCGACGTAGATAGCGCGACGATCGGTCGGGCACAGCTCGCGGGCCACGAGTCCGGCGCGCTCGAGGCGGTCGATCAATCGTGTGGTCCCCCCGGTTGAGTGGACGATGGCCTCGGCGATCTGGTTCATCCGCAGTCGCCCCTCGGGCGCGCGCCGTAATTGCAGGAGGACCTCGAACCAGGCCAGCGGCATGGCGCAGTTCTCCTCGAGACGCAAGGCGAAACTCCGCGACAGGCGCGCGTTCGTGTCCAGCAACAGCGCGAACAGGGCGACGCGCTCGTCACTGGAGGGACACACCGTGCTCACCTGTTCCATGCACCCAGCATAGCAGTCCATTGTTAATGCAATTACTTGTTGACAAATAATTGCATGAGCAACTATAATGCGAGGTGCACAGTTCCGTGTACCCAATATCAGGAGATATGACAATGAGCAACTTCCCCGCCGCTGGCGTCTACACCGTGGACCCGGTGCACTCGACCCTCAGTTTCATCGCGCGCCACCTGGTCGTTTCGAAGGTCCGTGGCCGCTTCGGCGAGTTCGAGGGCACCATCACGATCGGTGACACGCCCGAAACGTCATCGGTCGTCGCGACCGCGCAGGCCGCGAGCATCACCACTGACAACGAGATGCGCGACGGTCACCTCAAGAGCAATGACTTCCTCGCGCAGGAGACCTTCCCGACCATCACCTTCAAGTCGACCAGTCTGAGCACCAAGGGCGGTAACGACTACGTGCTGGTGGGCGACCTCACCATTCGTGACGTCACCAAGTCCGTCACCTTCGACCTGGAGTTCACGGGCGAGGGCGTGTCGATGGTGCCGGGAGGATCCGTCGTGGGCTTCGAAGCGACCGCCGAGATCGACCGTCGTGACTTCAACGTCAATTTCGAGGGTGCGCTGGAGAACGGCACCGTGGTGGTGAGCCACAAGATCATCATCGAGCTCAACATCGAGGCGGCGAGCCAACCGGCGGCGTAAGCCACACTGCGCACACGAGGACCGCGCCGGGGCGAATCGCCCCGGCGCGTTTTTCGTTACGATGGAACGGTGAGCGAAGAGCCGGTGCCCCGCGGACGTGCGATGAAGTCGTCATTGGGAGTGCTGGGCGCGCTCGCCACGATTATCTCGGTCTGGTGGTTCGCCCTGCGTCCGCGCCGACGCCGCGATTAGCCGGCGCCGGTAGCCGCCCGCCATGGCGTCCGCATCGTTCGCGCCCCTGCGTCACCGTAGTTTCGCCCTAGCACTGGGTTCGAACTTCGTCTCCTCGACCGGGACGTGGATGCAGAGCGTGGCCCTGGGCTACTACTTGACGGTGACGACCCACAACGCGATCTGGCTGGGTCTCATGACGGTGGCCGCATGGTTGCCGGCGCTGATCGGCTCGCCGCTGGGGGGCATCATGGCGGATCACTATTCGCGCCAACGATGGATCCAGGCCAACAACCTCGCCCAAGCCGCTGCGGCGAGCGCCCTGGCGATCGCCGAGCTCACCCACCACCTCTCGGCGCCCCTCGCGTGTTACCTCGCCATCGTCGAGGGACTGTGCAGTTCGGCGTCGTGGTCGGCGTGGCAATCACTGCTCCCCGACCTGGTCGGGCGCGACGAAGTGCTCGCCGCGGTCTCCCTGGGCTCGGCCCAGTTCAACCTCGGGCGGATCCTGGGTCCCGTGCTCGCCGCGGGCACCTTGGCGATCGGCAATCCCGGCTGGTGCTTCGCCGCCAACGCCGTCTCCTTCATCGTGGTCGTGGTCGCCTTCTCCTTCGTGCGCAGTCCCTCACGCCCGCGCGTCACGAGCCGCCCGGCGCTCGTGGGCGACACCATGATCGGACTTCGCGCGGCGTGGTGGTCGCGGGGGTGTCGCAACGCCATCATCGGGGTGGGTACCGTGGCCCTCTTCATCAGCCCCTTCATCACCCTGGTGCCGGCGATGGCCATCGACGTGCTGCATTCGGGCAAGGTCGGGACGTCATTGCTCGTCGCCGCCCAGGGCGCCGGGGCGGTGATCGGTGCCCTGACGCTGCCCGCCCTGGCCAAGCGCACGTCGCGCTTGACGGTGTTACGCGGCTCGATGGTCACCATGGCGTTGATGGAGGCGTTGTACGCGTACTCTCCCGACTTCCCCCTCGCGGCGGCGGCCCTGGTGGTCCTGGGCGGCTCCTACGTCGGGACCCTGACCGGACTCAACACCTCGGTCCAACTGCACGCACCGGTCCAGGAACGCTCGCGTATCCTGTCGCTCTACGTCCTCTCGCTGTCCCTGTTCTACCCCCTCGGTGCCGTCATCCAGGCGGCGCTCGCGCACGCGTTCGGCGTTCGACTGGTCTCGTTGGTCGCGGCGCTGGCCTTTGGGCTCGTCCTCGCGCTCCTGAGTTTTTTTCGCCCTCAGTTCTGGCACGAAATGGCGTCGGCCCCGGCGCAAAACTTCATTTCCGTGGCAGAATAGCCCCATGACCTTCACCGCCATCAACCCCGCCACCGAAGTCGTTCTGGGTGAGTACCCGACCCATGACGCCGCCCACATCGAAGCCGCCCTGGCTAGCGCCCACGAGGCGTTCCTGGCGTGGAAGACGACCCCGTTCGCCGAGCGAAGTCAACTCATGAACCGCGTGGCCGAGTTGCTCGAGAGCGAGATCCCGGTGGCCGGCGCGTTGATGACCAGCGAGATGGGCAAGACCTTCGCCGCGGCCAAGGGTGAGGCGTCGAAGTGCGCGCTCACCATGCGCTACTACGCCGAGCGCGCCGAGGGCATGCTCGCGACCGAGATCGTCAAGACCCACGCGTCCCGCAGCGGCATCCGCTACGAGCCGCTCGGTCCGCTACTGGCGATCATGCCCTGGAACTTTCCTCTCTGGCAGATCGTGCGGGTGGCGGTGCCCAACATCATGGCGGGCAACCCGATCGTGTTGAAGCACTCCTCGAGCGTGCCGGGTTGCGCGGAGTACGTCGAAGGTCTGTTCACCCGAGCGGGATTCCCGAAGGGGCTCTTCACCAATCTGTTCGTGGAATCCAGTCGCATCGAGCCGGTCATCGCCGACCCGCGCATCGCGGCGGTCACGGTCACCGGATCCGAGACGGCGGGTCGTTCCGTCGCCGCGCTCGCCGGTAAGCACCTCAAGAAGTGCGTGCTGGAACTGGGTGGGTCGGACCCCTTCATCGTCACCAAGTCCGCCGACCTGGATCACACGGTGCCGCTGGCGGTGACCGCTCGACTGCAGAACAACGGTCAGGCGTGCATCTGCGCGAAGCGGTTCATCGTGGTGCGCGACGTGGCCGATGAGTTCATCGAGCGTTTCTCAGCGGCGATGGCGGCCGCACCGATCGGTGACCCCATGGACCCCTCGACGGTGCTGGGTCCCTTGGCCAACGAAGCGCAGTTCAAGACGCTGAGCGCACAGGTGTCCCAGTCAATCGCCCAGGGCGCCGTGGCCACGACCGGTGGCGCACCGCTGAGTGGAACGGGTTACTTCTTCCCCGCCACCGTGCTCGTGGACGTGCCCGAGACCGCGCCGGCGGGCAACGAGGAGATGTTCGGTCCCGTCGCCGTGGTCCACGTGGTCGACGACCTCGACGAGGCCATCCGCTACGCCAACGACACGCCCTGGGGGCTGTCGGGTTCGGTCTGGGCGACGGACCCCGCCGAGATCGAACAGGTCATCGCCGGACTCGACGTGGGCATCATCTTCGCCAACGCGGTGGTGGCCTCGATGCCGGAACTGCCCTTCGGTGGCGTCAAGGCGTCGGGGTATGGCCGTGAACTCGGCGTCGCGGGCGTGCGCGAGTTCACCAACGTGAAGTCGTTCTTTATCGCGTGAATCGGTACTACTTCGATCACGCGGCCTCCGCGCCGCGTCGAGACGAAGTGGCCGACGCGATGGCCCCGTGGATGCACGGCGTGGTCGGCAACCCCTCGGGCAGCCACCGCGCGGCCCGCGACGCGCGCCGCGCGGTCGAAGAGGCCCGCGACGTGGTGGCGTCCTTCGTCGGCGCCGCACCGGGCGGCGTGATCTTCACCGCCGGCGGGACCGAATCGTGCACGCTCGCGGTGACGGGCGTCGCGCGCGCCCACCGGCGACACCACGCGCGCACCACGTTGGTGGTATCGGCCATCGAACACCACGCCGTGCTCGACGCGGCGTACCTCATGGCGTCGGACTACCCGTCGGTCGAAGTGCGCGAGATCGGGGTCGACGCGGACGGCGTCCTCGACGTCGCCGCCCTCCACGGCGCCCTCGACGAGACTGTGGCGCTCGTGAGCGTCATGGCCGTCAATAACGAGACCGGCGTCGTGCAGCCCCTCGACGCGGTAGCGGCGGCGATCGACCGACGCGGCCACGGCGATCTGGTCACCCACAGTGACGCCGTCGCGGCCGCGCCGTGGCTCGACCTGGCCACGTTCAGCGCCGACATCGACGCGGTGTCGTTGTGCGGACACAAATTGGGCGGCCCCGTCAATGCCGGTGCGTTGGTGCTGCGGCGTGAGGTGGACTTGGTACCAATGATGCCGGGGGGCGGACAAGAGCGTGGCCGCCGCGGCGGCACCGTCGACGTCGCGGCGTGCGTGGGTCTGGCGGCCGCGATCCGCTGTGTCGAGGCCGAACGCGCCGCCGGACACGAACGCGTGCGCGAACTCCAAGGTCGGTTGCGCGCGGGCCTCTCACCGCTGCCCGGTGCGCGTGTCACCGCCGCGGGGGCGCTGAGCGTCCCGGGAACGGTGCACCTGACCTTCGAGGGCTTGGCGAGCGACGAACTGCTCTTCCTGCTCGACCAGGCGAACGTCGACGCATCGGCGGCCGCGAGTTGCTCCAGTGGAGCGGTCGTCGCGAGTCACGTTCTCGCGGCCATGGGGGTAGCGTCCGAGCGCGCACGGGGCTCGCTGCGACTGACGATGGGCCACGAGACCAGCGCCGATGACGTCGACGCGGTGATCGAAGCCGTCTCGCGCGCCGTGCGCCGTCTGCACCACGAGTCAGGGCGTCGCCTTCAACTGGCAGACTAGGACCATGAAAGTCCTCGTGGCGATGAGTGGTGGCGTGGATTCGTCGGTGGCCGCGGCCCTCCTCCAGGAGTCCGGCCACGACGTCGTCGGCGCCACCCTCAAGCTGTGGGGCGGAGCCTCGGATTCGGGTTGCTGCTCCGTGGCGGACGTCGACGACGCGCGTCGCGTCGCGCAGACCCTCGCCATCGATCACCACGTCTTTAACTACACCGAGGAGTTCGAGCGCCACGTGGTCGCCCCGTTCGTGCGGGGCCACGCATTGGGCACGTCGCCCAATCCGTGCATCGAATGCAATCGACACATCAAGTTCGACTTGCTCTTCGAACGCGCGCGACGTCTGGGGTTCGACGCGGTGGCGACGGGGCACCACGCCCAAGTGACGTGGCGCGGAGGGACGCCGCTGCTGACCCGCGGGGCGGATCCGGCCAAGGACCAGAGCTACGTGCTGGGGTACCTCCAACAGGCCCAACTCGAGCAGTTGCTGCTGCCCATCGGCGCGATGACCAAGAGCGAGGTCCGCGCCCACGCCGAACGGGTGGGACTACGCACGTGGGACAAGCCCGATTCCCAGGACGTGTGCTTCATCGAGGCGTCCAAGGGGCGCGAGGTGTTCCTGCGATCGCGCATCCCCCTGACGAGCGCCGACGTCGTGGATCGCGAGAGCGGTGAAGTGGTGGGTCGCACCGACGCCGCAGAACTCATGACGGTGGGACAGCGTCGGGGTATCCTGCCCGACCGCGACGGCGCCAAGCGCTTCGTGGCCCACGTCGATATCGGTGCCCGCCGCGTCGAGATCGGTCGACTCGACGAGGTCATGGTGTCGCAGCTGTGTTTGTCCCCGGAGTCGCTCACGTTCGCCCGTGAACCCTTGAGCGACGGTACCGTCGTCTGGGCCCAGTGGAGCGCGCACGGCCAGCCGCGCCAAGCCACGTTGCGCCATGGCGACGGCTGGTCCCTCGAGTTGTTCGAACCCGCGCGACCGGTCGCGGCGGGCCAGACGGTGGTCTTCTATTCGTTTCGTGACGAGACCGTGGTCGAAGGTGCCGCTCTGGTGAGCACATGACCTCGCCGGCGACGCGCGCCGCAGAACTTCGTGAACTGATCAGCCGACACTCGCGGGCGTACTTCGTGCACGACGACCCGGTCATCCCCGACGCCGACTACGACGCGCTGGTCAGTGAGCTGCGCGAACTCGAGCGCCGTCACCCCGAAGTGGGCGCCTCGGAGAGGGCTCGGGTCGGCGCGCCCGCGTCCGCGGTGTTCTCGCCGGTCCGTCACGCCGAGGCGATGCTGAGCCTCGACAACGTCTTTGACGTCGATGAGTTGCGCTCGTGGAGCGAGCGCGTCGAGCGAGGACTCGACACGGCGTCGACTCTGACGTTCGTGGTGGAACCCAAGATCGATGGTTTGGCCTTGTCGATCACCTACCGAGGGGGTCAACTCGTCCAGGCCGCGACCCGCGGTGACGGACGGGTGGGCGAAGACGTCACCGACAACGTCCGCACGATCGCCAACGTGCCCCATCGGTTGAGCATGACGACGGGAGCCGTCGAGATCCGTGGGGAGGTATTCCTCGCGAAGGCGGACTTCGAGCGACTCAACGAGGCGCAACGCGCCGCGGGCGCACGGGTCTTCGCCAACCCTCGCAACGCCGCGGCGGGGTCGCTTCGCCAGAAGGACCCCGCCGTCAGCGCGTCGCGGCCCCTGTCGTTCCTGGCCTATCAACTGGTCGACCTCGACCACACCTTGTCACTCACCACACATCACCAGACCCTGGCGCAACTCGCCTCGTGGGGATTCCTCGTCGCACCCGAGGCCCACGTCGTGGAGGGGGTCTCGGACATGCTCGCGCGTAGCTCGTGGTTCGAGCGTCATCGCCACGACTTCAGCTACGAGATCGACGGTGCCGTGATCAAGGTCGACGATCTGTCGAGGCGCGCGTCGCTCGGTTCGACGAGCCGCGCGCCGCGTTGGGCGATCGCTCGCAAGTTCCCCCCCGAGGAGCGCACCACCCGACTGCTGCGCATCGAGGTGTCCATCGGTCGTACCGGGCGCGCGACCCCCTACGCGGTGCTCGAACCCGTGCTGGTGGCGGGTTCTCGGGTGGCGATGGCCACGCTGCACAACGCGGACCAGGTGCGCGAGAAGGACGTGCGACCCGGCGACCTGGTGATCGTGCGCAAGGCGGGCGACGTCATCCCCGAGGTCGTCGGTGCGGTCGTCGTCGACGGCGAGGCGCGCGCGCCCGCCTGGAGGTTCCCACTCACCTGCCCCGAATGCGGCGGGGCACTACGTCGTCGCGAGGACGAGAGCGATACCTACTGCATCAACCCCGCTTGCCCGGCCCAGCAGATGCAAAAGATCGTCCACTTCGCCTCGCGGGGCGCGCTGGACATCGAAGGGCTTGGCGAGCAGCGCGTGGCTCAATTGCTCAACGAGGGCCTGCTGCGCGACGTGGCCGATCTCTTCACCCTCGACCGCGAGGTGGTGGCGCGCCTGGAGGGCTTCGGCGAGTTGTCGGCGACCGCCCTGGTCGGGGCCATCGACGCGGCCAAGTCGGCGCCGCTCAGTCGCATCCTGATCGGGTTGGGGATCCGCCACGTCGGACCCGTGGCGGCGCGTGAACTCGCCCGGCGTTTTGGGACCTACGACGCGATGGCTCGTGCACCGCTCGAGGAACTCGAGTCGCTCGAGGGCATCGGTCCCATCATCGCCCAGGCGGTCTACGAGTACGCCCGCGACGACGAGTCTCGTCAGCGCATGGCGCAGATGTCCCAAGCGGGCGTCGCGATGAGCGAACCCGGCCTCGACGAGGCCCCTGACGCGACGCTGGCGGGACGCGCGGTGGTCATCACTGGCGCGATCGAGGGTTATTCGCGAGAGGCGGCGGTGGCCGCGGTGGTGTCGCGTGGGGGGTCCTCACCAGGGTCGGTGTCGGCGAAGACCTTCTGCGTGGTGGTGGGTGACGCCCCCGGTGCCTCCAAGGTGGACAAGGCGCGACGCGCCGGGGTGCCGATGATACCGGGACCCGCCTTCGAGGAACTTCTCGCGACCGGAACGTGGTCGGCTACCCTCGAGTAAACAATGAATTAGTTGAGGTCCGTCCATGTTGCCATCGTCGTTCGCCCCGGGGCACGAGTTCGTGGAGCGCTATCGGCTGATCGAATTGATCGGCGTCGGCCACACCGTGGAGGCCTATCGGGCCCACGACCTGACGTTGCAACGCGAGGTGGTGATCAAGGTCCTCAACGCCGGTCTCGCGTCACACGAAGAGGTCCGCCGGGCCTTTCGCGACCACATCATCCAGGCGGCGACGTTCCGCCACCCCCACGTGGCCCAGGTGTACGACGGTGGTCAACAGGCGGGTTCGATCTTCATGGTGGGCGAGTACCTGAGTGGTGGATCGCTCGAGGATCTCCTGCGAGCGGGCCAGGTGTTGAGTCCCGAGGAGACCGCGCGACTCGGCCGTGATGTGGCGTCGGCGTTGGCCTACATCCACGAACAGGGTCTCGTCCACGGTGAGCTCTCTCCGAACAAGATCCTCTTCGATTCCTCCGGCCACGTCCGGGTGTCCGACGTCGCCTTGGCGGGTCTGGCCGGACCCCATCGTCACTTCACGACGCGCGACGACGTGCGGTACTTCTCGCCCGAGCAGGCCCGCGGCGACATCGCCTCGGCGTCGTCGGACGTGTACGCCCTGGGCCTGATCCTGTTCGAGACCTCGACGGGTGCGACCCCCTTCGAGGGGACCACTGCGGAGCAGATGCTTAGAGAGCGTCTCCGCGGACCACTGCCGTCGCGGCCGGAACTGGGCAGTCTGGACATCGTGTTGGCGCAGGCGACCGTGCCCGACGCGCTGGTGCGCCTCACCGCCGAGGAGATGACCACTCGATTGTCGAGCGTCGTGCCCGACGAGGCACCGTTCGTCAAATACGATGATCCGGGTCCGTCGTTGTTGGGCAGTTTTGCTCTGGCCGAGCCGCGTCAGTCGGTGGGTTTCCACCCTCCCACGCCTAATCAGATCGTGTCGTCGCCGCGTTCGTCGCCCACTTTCGGTCAATCGCCCAGCGCGCGACACGGCGCGCCGTCGCGCCGCTCGGCGCCGGAGGGTTTCGAGGCCCTGTCACCCGTCAAGGGGCGTCGTCGTCCCGCGTTCCTCGTCGCCCTGGCCCTCTTGCTAGTCGTGGTCCTAGGCGCGGGTCTCGTGTGGAAACTGGGCTACTTGTCGAACTCCCACACCGCGCCCAGCGTGACCGGCCTCACCACGTCCGAAGCGTCGTCCCTGGTCAAGAGTGACGGACTGAAGATGCACGTCACGGGCACCGTCGCGTCCGCCACCGTGAAGGCGGGGAGCATCATCTCCCAATCACCGGCGGCGGGCAGCAACGTCGCGGGAGGTTCGACGCTATCGGTCACGGTGTCGAGCGGACCAGCGGGAGCGCCGGTGAACGTGCCGACGAATCTCATCGGCAAGACGTGCGCCGCGGCCACGAGCGTCCTCGCCGCTCTCCACGTGACGGCCACCTGTCCGAGTACGGCGAGCATCGTGAGCGCCACGGCGGCCAAGGGGCTCGTCGCGGGCTGGCTCTCGGGGGTCACGAAGAATCCGGGCGCCGTGCCGAAGGGATCCACGCTGATCCTTGAGACGTCCTTGGGCGCGCCGACGACCGCGCCGACGACCACGACGACCATCGCCGCCACGACGACCGCGCCGACGACCACGACGACCATCGCCGCCACGACCACGACCGCGCACGCCACGACGCTGCCGATGCCCAACCTGACGGGGATGGATCCCGCACAGGTCGGCGTGACCCTCAAGGCCGCCGGGCTGTTCTACAAGACGCAGGGGCCCGGCGCGGGTACCGCGACGACCAGTCCGACGTGGGTGAGGGTGGTGTCCACGATTCCGGCCGCGGGGGTGACCGTGCCGTATCTCTCGACGGTGACGCTCAATGTCGCCAAGTGATTGCCAGCTGTGCGAGGCTGCGCCGATCACTACGCAGTACTTCGCCGACGAGGAGTGTTGGATCGCTGACTGTCTGGTCTGTCACGTTCCGATGGTCGTCTGGCGTCGGCACGATCCTTCGCCACCCGTGGCGGTGCGCGCGCGTCTGGTGCAGAGGCTGTCAGTGGTGGCTGACGACTTCTTTTCGGGTCGTCCCTGGTACGTCGACGACCACATGCGTCTGATACCTGATCATTATCACGCCCACGCCCGCGTCCGGTGAGCGCCAGGGGCCCTCGCGCCAAAAGGTAGTCTGGGTCCCTATGACTGACGTAGTGATGCCCAGCGGCGAACCGTTCTACTCGCCGGGGGGGAACCTCGGCGTGCTGTTGCTGCACGGTTTCACCAGTACCACGTCGACGGTGCTCGATCTGGCCCTTCGATGTGCGGCCCAGGGCTACAGCGTGTCGGCGCCGCGTTTGCCGGGGCACGGCACCACCGTCGAGGACCTGATGACGACGGGCTGGGACGACTGGAGTGGCGCGGCGCTGAGCGCTTACGACGATCTCGCGCAGCGCTGTGAGCGCGTGGCCATCGTCGGCCTCTCCATGGGCGGCACCCTGGCCGTGCACGTGGCCACTCATCGGCCCGACGTCGCCGCTTTCGTCTTCATCAACCCTTATGTGAAACACCAGGGCGCGGAATGGGACGAACTGGCCCAGACCATGCTCGCGGCGGGGGTGCTCACTTACGACTCGATCGGTTCTGACGTCAAGAAGGAAGGGGTGGTGGAGTCCTCCTACCCCCAGACGCCCATCGCACCCGCGATCTCGTTGCTCGACGCCGTCAAGGTCGTGAACGAGAACCTGGGTTCGATCGTCGCGCCGAGTCTGCTGCTCAACAGCACCGAGGACCACGTCGTGGCGACGGACAACGGTGACGAGATAGTCGAGAAGTCCAATGGACCCGTCGAACGTCTCTGGTTGGACAACTCCTTTCACGTGGCCACGCTGGACAATGATCACGAACTCATCGAGTCGGCAACGATCGCCTTCCTCGCGGGACACTTGGGCCGATGAGCGGCGCCATCTCACGCGACGAGGTCGCCAAGGTGGCGCGACTCGCGCGTCTGACGTTGAGCGAGACCGAGTTGGAGACCTTCACCGAGCAACTGGGCCAGATCCTCGAGCACGCGCGCGACATGAATTCTCTGGACCTGACCGGCGTCGCCGCGACGGCGCACCCCTTCGGCATCACGAACGTGGTGCGCGACGACGTCGTCACGGCGAGCCTGGATCGCGACACCGTGCTCGCCATGGCGCCCGACGTCCGTGACCATCGTTTCGCGGTGCCGCGGATCCTCGGGGAGGCGCCGTGAAGAGCGCCCTCGAGATTGCCGCCGACGTGCGCTCGGGGGCGTCCAGCGCCGTCGCGGAGCTCGAGCGCTCGCTCTCGGTCATCGCGCAACGTAATGAGGCCCTCAACGTCTTCTTGCACGTGGACTCCGAAGGTGCGCGCGCGGCGGCGACGCGGGTCGACGCGCGGGTCGCGCGCGGCGAGGACGTCGGCGCCCTCGCGGGCGTGCCGGTCGCCATCAAGGACAATCTCTGTCAGGTCGGCGTCCCCACGACGTGCTCGTCGCGGATCCTGGAGGGTTGGCGCCCCCCCTACAGCGCCACGGTGGTCGAGCGACTCGTGGCCGCGGGTGCCGTCGTGGTGGGTAAGACGAATCTTGACGAGTTCGCCATGGGCTCATCGACCGAGAACTCCGCCTTTGGCCCGACTCGTAATCCGCTCGATCCCTCGCGCGTGCCGGGCGGTTCGTCGGGTGGCTCCGCCGCCGCGGTCGCCTCCGATATGACGTCGATCTCGCTGGGATCGGACACCGGAGGTTCGATCCGCCAGCCCGCCGCTCTGTGCGGGCTGGTCGGTGTCAAACCGACCTACGGCCTCGTCTCGCGCTACGGTCTGGTGGCCTTCGCCAGTTCCCTGGACCAGGTGGGCCCCTTCGCGCGTAGCGTCACCGATGCGGCGCTGTTGCTCGAAGTCATCGCGGGACACGATGTCCGTGATTCGACGTCGTTGCCCGAACCCGCACCGTCGCTCGTGGCGCGCGTGAACGACGGCGTCGCCGGCATGAGGATCGGTCTCGTCCGCGAACTCGTGGACGGCGCCGACGACAGCGTCGCGGCGGCGGTGCACGCCGCGGCCGACGCGCTGCGCGCGGCCGGGGCGGAGGTCGTCGACGTGTCCATTCCTGAGCTCGGACTCACGTTGAGCGCGTACTACCTCATTGCGCCCGCCGAGGCCTCGTCCAACCTGGCGCGCTTCGACGGCGTGCGCTACGGACGCCGGGTCGACGCCGATGACGTGACGAGCATGATGGAGGCCACGCGCACGGCGGGCTTCGGTGCCGAGGTCAAGCGACGCATCATGCTCGGGACCTACGCGTTGTCCGCGGGTTACTACGACGCCTACTACGGGCAGGCCCTGAAGGTCCGCACGCTTACCATCAACGCCTTCGCGCGTGCCTACGGCGAGGTCGACGCCCTGCTCGGGGCCACGACACCGAGTGTGGCCTTCAAGTTCGGTGAGAAGACCGACGATCCCATGGCGATGTACCTCAACGACGTCTTCACCATCCCCACCAATCTGGCTGGTGATCCGGCGCTGTCGGTCCCCTTCGCCACGGGGGAGGAAGGACTGCCCGTGGGGGTGCAGCTGCTCGGCCCGGGTCGTAGCGAGGCGCGGCTCTTCGCCGCCGCGCGCGTCCTCGAGATCGCGGATGGTCGCGCGTGACGTTGCCGACCAATTGGGAGATGGTGGTCGGACTCGAAGTCCACACCGAACTCCTCACGAAGTCCAAACTCTTCTGCGGTTGTGCGAACAATTTCGGGTCCGAGCCCAATACCAACATCTGCCCGGTCTGCCTCGGATTGCCCGGCTCCTTGCCGGTGCTCAATCGTGAGGCGGTCGAATTCGCGATGCGCATCGGTATGGCGTTGCGCTGCACCATCGCCCCCTCGACGTTCCACCGCAAGAACTACTTCTATCCGGATCAGTCCAAGGACTACCAGATCTCGCAGTACGACTTACCCATCAATGCGGGTGGGTATCTGGACCTGCCCGACGGCAGTCGGGTGTCCATCGAACGCGCGCACATGGAAGAGGACACCGGAAAGTCGACGCACCTGGGTGGTTCGGGTCGACTCGCGGGGGCTGATTCCTCCCTCGTGGACTACAACCGATGCGGCGTGCCTCTGGTGGAGATCGTCTCGGGGCCCGATATCCGCTCCGCGGCCCAGGCCCGCGTCTACGCGCAGGAACTCCGCGCCATCCTGATCGCCACGGGAGCCTCCGACGGACGCCTGGAAGAGGGTTCGATGCGATTCGACGCCAACGTGTCGGTGCGCCGTAGTGGCGAGCCCCTGGGAACACGCTGCGAGATCAAGAACCTCAACTCGCTTCGCAGCCTCCAGCGCGCCATCGACTACGAGGCGTTGCGCCAGATCGAACTGATCGGTGACGGGGGGGTCGTGCGTCAAGAGACGCGCCACTGGGACGAGAACGTCGGCGAGACCTCGACGTTGCGGGTGAAGGAGGACGCTGACGACTACCGGTACTTCCGTGACCCCGACCTCGTCGATCTCGCCCCGGATCAGGATTGGCAGGACCGAGTGCGCGCCGCGTTGCCCCCCATGCCCGCGCAGCGCCGCGGTGAGGTCGTCGCGCTGCTGGCCTCGCCGACCGAGGCGCAACTCGACGCGGTTGAAGTGGTGATCGATCTCGGTCTCGAGAAGTACGTGCACGCCGTCGCCGCCGCGGCGGGTGACGCGGCACTGGCCCTCTCGCGCGCGGCCAACGAGATCGCGGCAGACATTGATCACGTCGACCGGCTCACGACGGAGGCGTTCGCGACGACGGTCGCGATGGAACAGCGCGGTGAGCTCTCCGCCACCCAGGCCAAGACGGTTCTCGCGTCGCTGCTGGACCAAGGGGGAGACCCTCGCAGCATCGCCGCCGCGCTGGGCTTCGAGCAACTCTCCGCGGACTCGCTCGGGGCCACGGTCGCGTCGTTGATCGAGGAGCACCCCGACGAGTGGCAACGCTATCGCGAGGGTGACGACAAGCTCGCGCAGTTCTTCATCGGCCAGGTCATGAAGGTGACGAAGGGCCAGGCGAACGGCAAGGCCGTGATCGGCGAATTGCAGGCGCGCCGGTAGCGACGCGAGGCGGTCCTAGACTCCAGCGTGACCTGGCCGGGAGCGATCATGACCTCACCCCCCACGACGCGCGTCGTCGTGGCGACGGATAAGTTCCGTTCGACCGCCACGACGGGCGAACTGTGGAGCACCATTCGCGACGTGCTGGGTCCGCGCTTCGTGTGCGACGAGGTGCCCGTGTCCGACGGAGGTGAGGGGTTTCGCGCCGCCTTCGCCGGCGAGACCTCGACCATACGGGTGCGCGGGCCATGGGGCGAGGTGCACGAGGCGCCCGTGACCCGACTGCGCGTGGGTACTGGAGGGGTCGCCGTCTTGGAGGTCGCCGAGATCATCGGGCGAGGCGCGCACGCCGCGTCCTCGCGCGAGGCGCTGGCCGCGTCGAGTGCCGGCCTGGGCGACGCCCTCGTCGCGGCGGCGGCACTTGACGTCGAGCGAATCGTGGTGGGCTGCGGCGGCTCGGCCACCTCCGACGGGGGTGAGGGGTGCTACGAGGTCTGGCGCGCCGCGCGGATCGACGTGGCCCTGACCGCGGCGACCGACATCACGGCGACGTTCTTCGGGGCCGCGCGATACGCCGCGCAGAAGGGGGTCGACCCGGCCGATCTGGTCCTCGTGCAACGACGACTGCGCGAGGTGGCCACGCGATTCGCGCGCGAACGCGGTCGCGACGTCACCACCGTTCCACGTACGGGGGCGGCGGGAGGGCTCGCGGGTGCTCTCTACGCCCTCGGGGCGGACCTGGTGAGTGGTTTCGACGAAGTGGCCCGGGTGAGTCGCCTCGGCGAACGCGTCTCGTCGGCCGAGGTCATCATCACCGGCGAGGGACGCCTGGACATGGGCAGTCTGGAGGGTAAGGTCGTCGCCGGCGTGTGCGCGTTGACGAGGCCCGAGCAACGGGTCCTGGTGGTGTGCGGCACGACGCAGGTTGGTGCCGTACGCGAGTTGTGCCGGCGATACCCGTGGGTCCGCGTCGAGGACCTGGTGGCGCGATTCGGTGAGCGCCGCGCGCACGAGCAGACGCTGTCGTGCGTGGCCGACGTGGTGAGCGACTTCGCGCTGGGTTAATCGACCGGTCGGCTCCTCGAGCGGTCGAAGGGTCGATCCGTCAGGCGCGCGCCGTCAGGTCCTCAGGACCACGTTGATCGGCTCCTGTCCGCGTTGCAGACGCTCGACCTGGGTCACCAGAAGTCGGGCCATCCGCGTGTACATGGCGTCGGTCGCGCCGCCGACGTGTGGCGAGATCAGCACGTTGTCCAGCCCGAACAACGGGTGCGAATCGGGGAGCGGCTCCGGCTCGACCACGTCGAGGGCCACACGCAGACGCCCACTGGACGCTGCGCTCACCAGGTCCTCGGTGACGACCACCGGCCCCCGCCCGACGTTGACCAGGAGGGCGCCGTCGCGCAGCTGCGCCAAGAACGCGGCGTCCACCACGTGGTGGGTCGTGTCGCTCAGCGGCAGCGAGAGCACGACGACGTCGGCGAGCGGGAGTTGGTCGCCCAGCTCGTCCCAACCCCGCACGTCACGGTCGCCCTCGCGTCGCGCGCGACGTGCGACGCGGGCGATCTCGACCTCGAAGGGGATGAGTCGCTGCTCGATGGCGCGTCCGACGCCGCCGTAGCCCACCAGGAGCACCCGACGGTCGGCCAGGCTCTCACGCACGTCCGTCGCCCAGTGGCCACGCTGCGCGGCGCGAACGTAATCGGGTAGACCGCGTTGGGCGGCGAGGATCAGCGCCACGGCCAACTCCGCGGTCGAGGTCTCGTGCACCGAGGCCGCGTTGGCGAAGACCGTGCCGGGCGCCAGCAGTTCGCCGACACCGTCGTAGCCGATCGACTGGTACTGGACCAGGCGAGTGCGAACCCCGCGCAGGAACTCGAGTTGGCTCGCCGGCGCCATGTAGCGCGGTACCACGACGTCGATCGCGTCGCGCGGCGCAGGCGTGTCCAGGCGCCAATCGAGGACCTCGACGGGCGTGTCCAAGTGGGCGAGCGCCTCGCCCAGGTAGGCGTCGGGTACGCTGACCACCAGGCGTGAAGGCACGCAGTGATATTACCCATCGGCTCGTCGCGCGGCGTCGAGCGCAACGCGGAGAGTGTACGGCCGCCCTGTCTAAACTTCACGGCATGTCCAGTGAACCCACCACCGCACACCTCGACGTCGCCCCACAGGGTGACCCGGCACGGTCCTCACGGGCTGGCGACGGGGTCGCGCGCGAAGAACTCGCGTCGGCGCGCCCCTTGAGCCTCGACGAGATCAGGTCGTCGAATCCGGGGCGCGACGTCCAGCGCGTGGGCACCGCTCGATTCCTGGGCCAGGACGTCGCCAAGATCCACGACCCGGTGTGGGCGGTGCTCGGCAACCTCGGCGACAGTCAGTGCTACGTCGGCGTGCAGGAGAAGGTCGCGGCGGTGCAGGTCGCGATGTCGCGGCGCATCGCTCGTGAGGATCTGGCCGTGCGTCTGATCGCCCCCATCTTCACCCTCGGTGTCTCCGACGGTCAACTCAACGGTACGCCGCAGATGCGCTTCTCCCTGGTGGGGCGCGAATTGGTCAACGACGCCGTCTCGGTGCACGTCGCGGCGAACCAAGTGGCCGGCGCGATCGCCGTGGTCGCCTGCGACAAGCCACCGGTCGGTACGGTCGCGGCGCTACTGGAGCACAACGTCCCCGCGGTCGTCCTCTCCGACGGGTCCATCAAGCCCGGCCACGACCCGCGCACCGGTGCGCGCATCGACCTGGTCGACGCCTTTCAGGCGGCGTCGAGCACCGACGAGGAGCTACGCGAGCAGATCACCCTTCACGCGTGCCCGGGCCAGGGTAGCTGTGGGGGGATGTTCACGTACAACACGATGCAGACGTTCTTCGGGGTGCTCGGGTTGGAGCCGCTGCACATGGTGGCCCCCACCTCGGACGACCCACGGCGCGTGCACGAGTTCCCCGAGCAGCTCGTCGACTGCCTCGTGACGATGACCGAGCGCGACCTACGCCCACGCGACATCGTCACGCCCGCCTCATTGCGCAACGCCCTGACGGTCGCGATCGCCATGGGGGGCTCGACCAACGTGATGCTGCACAGTGTCGAGATCGCCCGCGCGGCGCGATTGGACCTGTGGCGCGACGTGCTCAGCCAGGACGAGTTCAACGACCTCTCGCGCCGTCTCCCGGTCATCGTCAACATGCGCCCCTTCGGGGAGTTCTCCATGGTCGACGTCGACGCGGCCGGCGGACTCCCGACGGTGGTCAAGGAGCTCTTGGACGCGGGCTACCTCGACGGCGACACCGTCGGCTGCACCGGGGAGACCCTCGCCGCGCAGATCGAACGCCTCGCGCCGCCACCGGCGGATCACCGCGTCATCTACTCGAGCGCGCGACCCTTCAAGGACACGGGCGGCTTGCGACTGCTCAAGGGCAACCTGGCCCCCGAGGGCGGGGCCATCTTGAAGTTGGCCGGGGTCGAGAGCGGCATCGTCGAGGGTGTCTTCACGGGCCGCGCGCGCGTGTTCAACAGTGAGCGCGCGTTGATCGAGGCGCTCGACGAACGCGCCGACGACTTCGCGGACAACGACATGGTGGTCATCCGCTACGAGGGACCCCGCGGGGCGCCGGGGATGCCCGAGATGCTCGACCCGACGTCGAAGATCACCACGATCTGTCGTCAACGCAACATCACGATCGCCTTGATGACCGACGCGCGGTTCTCCGGGGGATCGGTGGGGCTGGTGATTGGACACGTCGCGCCCGAAGCGCTGCTCGGGGGCCCCATCGCTCTGGTCCACGACGGCGACACCATCACCGTCGACGTCAATGAGGACCGCATCGACTGCGTCGAGTTGGCCGATGCGACGGTCGTGGCCCAGCGCGCCGCGGCGTGGAACGCGGCGACGCAGGCCCACGACGGCGTCCACCCCGACGCGTCGCCCGTCTCGCACCGGGTGCTCCAGCGCATGCGCACCAGCGCCCTGCCGGCGCTGCGCGGCGCCGGCATGACCAGCGCGTAGCCGGGTCGCCGCGACGGGACTCGTCGTCTCCTCACGCGGCCCTAAGGCCCTCGCGGGACGCGTCGCGTAATTCGTGTTGTGCTGGGGGCGATGCGTGGCTATATTGGAGCCGTGACAATACGTGACTTCATTCTCGAGGTAGTGGTAGGCGCCAGGCGCCGGTAGTCACGCTTTGTCGTATACCGGAGGCCTCCCAAAATGGGAGGCCTTTTTCTATATCTAACAAAAAGGATCATTGTGCAACTCACCGGAGCGCAAGCCCTCATCAAGAGCCTGGAGATGGAAGGGGTCGAAGTCATCTTCGGCCTGCCGGGAGGCGCCATCTTGCCGGTCTACGACCCGCTCATCGACTCGAGCGTGCGTCACGTGCTCGTGCGTCACGAACAGGGGGCCGGCCACATGGCCGAGGGCTACGCGCTGGCCACTGGTCGCCCCGGCGTCGCGATGGTGACCTCGGGCCCCGGTGCGACCAACATCGTGACCCCTATCGGTAACGCCCACATGGACTCCACCCCGTTGGTGGTCATCACCGGCCAGGTGTCCTCCGCGGCGATCGGCACCGACGCGTTCCAGGAGTGCGACATCACCGGCATCACCATGGGCATCACGAAGCACAACTTCCTCGTCAAGAGCGCCCACGAGATCCCGCGCGCCGTGGCCGCGGCGTTCCATATCGCCACGACCGGACGCCCGGGTCCCGTCCTGGTGGACGTGCCCAAGGACATCGCGCAGTCGATGATGGAATGGTGGTATCCGGCGTCGATCGAGGAGTTGGATCTTCCGGGCTATCACCCGGTCGTCGATCTCGACGCCGATCGGGTGGCCCAGGCCATCGAACTGATCCGCGTGGCCGAGCGCCCCGTGCTCTACGTGGGTGGCGGCACGCTCAAGTCCCACGCGTCGGCGCAACTGCTGGCCTTCGCCGAGCGCACCGGCATGCCCGTGGTCACGACGCTCATGGCGCGCGGGGCCTTTCCCGACTCCCACGCGCAACACCTGGGCATGCCGGGCATGCACGGCATGTACGCCGCGGTCACCGCGATCCAGAAGTGCGACCTGCTCATCTCGCTGGGCGCGCGATTCGACGACCGCGTCACCGGGAAGATCCCCGCCTTCGCGCCCCACGCCAAGGTCATCCACGTCGACATCGACAAGGCGGAGTTCAACAAGGTGCGCCGCGCCGACGTGGCGATTCGTTCCAACGTCGCCGCGGTCCTCGAGGCGTGGGACGCGAACCAGGCGAGTCCCCAGAACCTCGAGGTGTGGTGGAAGGAGATCAACGCCTGGCGCGAGACCTATCCTCTGGTCTACGACGAGCCCGCCGTCGAGGGTCTGCTGCGTCCCCAGCACGTCATCGAATCCATCGCGAAGGCCGCGGCCCCGGGGACGATCGTCACCTCGGGCGTGGGTCAGCACCAGATGTGGGCGTCGCAGTTCTGGAAGTTCGAGGAGCCCGGGACCTGGATCAACTCCGGCGGCGCGGGCACGATGGGCTTCGGCGTCCCCGCAGCCATCGGGGCCAAGGCTGGTCGCCCCGATCGGGTGGTCTGGTGCATCGACGGCGACGGCTGCTTCCAGATGACCGCCCAAGAACTCGTCACCGCGCGTTCCGAGGGGATTCCGATCAAGGTGGCGATCTTGAACAACGCCTACCTCGGCATGGTGCGTCAGTGGCAGGAGATGTTCTACGACGAGCGCTACTCCGAGGTCTACCTCTCGCCGGACCTGCCCGACTACGTCAAGTGGGCCGAGTCGATGGGCTGCGTGGGGCTGCGCGCGACGAACATCGAGGAGATGCACGCCGCCATCGCCACGGCCAACACCATCAACGACGTGCCGGTGGTGATCGACTTTCGCACCGACTCCTCGGAGAAGGTCTTCCCGATGGTCGCCGCGGGAGCGAGTAACGACGACATCATGGTCCACCCCCTGCAGAGAGAGCAATCGTGAACACACCCGAACCTTTCCTCGGCGCCACCAGTCACACCCCGGTGCGTCATCACATCTTGTCGGTCCTGGTCGAGAACAAGGCGGGGGTGCTCGCGCGCGTCGCGGGACTCTTCGCACGTCGCGGCTTCAACATCTACTCCCTGGCGGTGGCGCCGGCCGAGACGAAGGCGCGCTTCTCGCGCATCACGATCGTCGTCGACGCCGAATCGGCGCCCCTGGAGCAGATCGTCGAGCAACTGGACAAATTGGTCAACGTCGTGGCGATCTCGGACATCGCCCCCAAGGACGCCCTCGAGCGTGAGCTGTTGCTCGCCACCATCAAGACCGACGTGGACAATCGCACGTCGCTGCTCGACGTCGTCGGCAATTACGGCGCCGCCATCGTCGACGTCGACGCGGGCTCGGTCACGCTGATGCTCGCGGGCACCCCGGCGGCCTGCGACGAGCTCGAACGAGAGCTCGAGAGCTACACCACGCTCGAACTGCACCGGACCGGGCGCGTCGCACTCCCTAGACTTGGCAAAGCGGCGGTGGCCGCCGACCCGGACTGAACAGAAAGAATCCCGATATGACCACGATGTACTACGAATCCGACGCGCGGCCCGAACTCCTGCAGGGCAAGAAGATCGCGATCCTCGGTTACGGCTCCCAGGGCCACGCCCACGCGCTGAACCTGCACGACAGCGGCTACGACGTGCGCGTCGGCCTTCGCCCCAACTCCTCCTCGGTGATCAAGGCCGAAGACGCCGGCCTACGGGTGCTCTCGATCGCCGACGCCTGCGCGGAGGCGGACGTGATCATGGTCCTGGTACCCGACACCGAGCAGAAGCGCACCTACGACGAATCGATCGCTCCGCACCTCACGGCGGGCAAGTGCCTGCTGTTCGCTCACGGGTTCAACATCCGCTTCGACCTCATCAAGCCCCCGGCGGACGTCGACGTCGCGATGGTCGCGCCCAAGGGTCCCGGTCACCTGGTGCGGCGCACCTACCTCGAGGGCGGCGGCGTGCCGGCCCTGATCGCCGTGCACCAGGACGCGACGGGCAACGCCAAGGGGATCGCCCTGGCCTACGCCCACGGCATCGGCGCCACGCGCGCCGGTGTGCTCGAGACGACCTTCACCGAAGAGACCGAGACGGACCTGTTCGGCGAGCAGGCCGTCCTGTGCGGCGGCGTGTCGGCTCTGGTCACGGCCGGTTACGAGACCCTGGTCGAAGCCGGTTACCAACCCGAGAGCGCCTACTTCGAGTGCCTCCACGAGCTCAAGCTGATCGTCGACCTGATGTACGAAGAGGGGATCACGGGCATGCGATTCTCGATCTCGGACACCGCGGAGTACGGCGACCTGACCCGCGGTCCTCGCATCATCACCGACCAGGTCAAGGCCGAGATGAAGAAGGTCCTCACCGAGATCCAAGACGGGACCTTCGCCGCGGAGTGGGTCAAGGAGAACGAGATCGGCCGACCGCGCTACCGCGAGCTGCGTGACGCCGGCAAGAAGCACCCGATCGAGGACATCGGCAAGAAACTGCGCGCGATGATGCCCTTCGTCTCGGCCGGCAAGCAGAAGGTCTCGGAGACCTCCGGGGGCGACACCGACTGACGCACCGTCGCCGACAGTGGCGTATTGCCCCCGCGGTAGCGGTTCGGTCTTCGCATGGCTGAAGGAGGGGTTGGCCGCGACCAGTCGCCTCGGCCCCCTTCGCGTCACCGTCGTGCGCACCGGATCGTGGTAGCCGACGCGTCGCGACGCTCTGTGCGGTGGTGGGCTCGAGGAGCGACGCGGCCCCTCGCGGCTCAGCGCGGAGACGAGCGACGTTGGGCGTCCTCGACGATCCCGCGCAGCATGCCGGGAAAGACCAGACCGTGGAACGGGGCGACGGCGAACCAATAGAGCCGCCCGAGCAGGCCCCGGGGCTTGAAGCGCGCTCGCTGTGAGACGCTGGTCCCACGGGCGTCGCTGGTGATGCGCCACTCGAGCCAGGCCTCGCCGGGCAGACGCATCTCGGCGCGCAGCCGTAGCGACTCGTCGTCGACGATCTCCTCCACGCGCCAGAAGTCCACGTAGTCACCGACGCGAAGTTCGCTGCGGTGGCGGCGTCCCCGGCGAAGGCCGGGGCCACCCCAGAGCTGGTCGAAGAGTCCGCGCAGTCGCCAGAGCCACTCGCCGCTGTACCACCCCTTCTCGCCGCCGATCGAGCAGATCGTCGCGAACACGTCGTGGGGGCTCGCCGACGTGCGACGCTCGCGCGTGTCGACGAGTTCGGTCCCGCCCGCCCAGTCCGGGTCGGTGGCGTAGGCGCGAAAGGGCTGGAGGTCGGCGTCGCTGAAGGAGGTCGGCACGTCTCGCCGACTGGTGCGGCCCAGGGCGAGGCGAATCGCCTCGCGCAGGGTGCGCTGAGGTGCGCCCAGCTCGTCGCGGGTGCGCGAGTCGCGCACGATCACCTCGTTGACCAGGCTGTCGACCAGCGGCCGCGCGAGGGAGGCGGGAACCGGCGTCACCAGTCCCACCCAATGGCTCGACAGGCGCGGCGTCAAGAAGGGGACGGGTATGAGCCGGCGCTTGGTGAGTCCGGCCTCGTCGGCGTAGAGATCCATCATCTGGGCGTAGCTCACCACGTCGGGTCCGCCGATCTCGAAGACGCCCGTGAGGGGTTCGCGCGAACCGATGGTGGTGGCCAGGTAGTCGAGCACGTCGGAGATCGCGATGGGCTGGGACCGGGTCGATACCCATTTGGGCGTCACCATGACGGGCAGGACCTCGACGAGGTAGCGCAGCATCTCGAAGCTCGCCGAACCCGATCCGATGATGACCGCGGCGCGCAACTCCGTGACCGCGACGGTGCCCGCGGCCAGGGTCCGTCCCACGTCGTGGCGACTCGTCAGGTGCACACTGAGCGAGCTGTCGTCGGCTCCCATGCCGCCGAGGTAGACAATGCGACCCACGCCCGCGGCCTCGGCGGCGTCGCGGAAGTGTGCGGCGTCGCGCGACTCCTTGGCCGCCCAGTCGTGACCGTCGCCGATGCCGTGGACCAGGTAGACCGCGACGTCCACGTCGGCCATGGCGGAGTGCAAGGGGCCCTCGACGCTGCCGACGACGATGTCGACGTCGTCGCGCCAACTCGAGGCCGCCAACTTCTCGGGCGTGCGCACCAGGCAACGGACCTCGTGGCCCTCGTCGATCAGTCGAGGGACGAGGCGACCGCCGACGTAGCCGGTGGCCCCGGTGACCAGGACGCGACTCACTGTCGCTGCGCCCGTCTCATCAACGAAGCGTACCGCGCGGACTCCTCGCTCGCGTCGGCCAGGCTCGCGATTCCCAGACCCGGTGTGGCGCTCAGCTCGACGCGCGCCCTCGTCGTGCCCACCGCCGCGTGCTCGAGCGCTTCGTTAGTGCCCTCGACGGCGCCGAGCGTGCGAACCACGGGGACGAAGGGGCGACGACGGGGGATCGATCGACGGGGGATCGCGACGTGTTCCATCGTGGCCATGAATCACCGATTGGTGAGTGGCGAGGTCGAACATCGCTGGTCGATCGACCCGGGCTGGGCGAGACGCCCTCTAGAGGTTGCCCACGACGTAGTTGATGCACGCGCACAACGACGCGACATCCTCGGGGTCGACGCTCGGGAACATGGCGATGCGCAATTGATTGCGACCGAGCTTACGGTAGGGCTCGGTGTCGACGACGCCGTTGCGGCGAAGGACCTTGGCCACGACCGCCGCATCCACCTCGTCCACGAAATCGATGGTGCCCACGACGTTGGACCGCTGCGAGGGCTGGGTGACGAAGGGAGTCGCGAAGTCCGAGGCCTCGGCCCAGGTGTAGAGGATCTCGGCCGACCGGCGCGAGCGCCCCGCCGAGAACTCCAGGCCGCCGTTCTCGTTGAACCACTGGATCTGCGAGGCCAGCAGGTGGATGGTGGCCAGAGCCGGCGTGTTGTAGGTCTGGTTGAGGCGTGAGTTGTCCAGCGCGATCTTGAGGTCCAAGAAGGCGGGGGTCCAGCGCGGCGAGGCCGCCAACGTCTCGATACGCTCCACGGCGGCGGGCGAACACAGGGCCAGCCAGAGCCCGCCGTCGGAGGCGAAGGACTTCTGGGGCGCGAAGTAGTAGCAGTCAAATTCCCGCGGATCGACGTAGAGTCCGCCCGCGCCCGATGTCGCGTCGACGGCGACCAGGCCGGTCGCGCCCGCGGGTCGCTCGATGGGCATCATGACCCCCGTCGACGTCTCGTTGTGGGTCAGGGCGTAGAGGTCCACCTCCTCGCGGACCACGGGTCGCGGGTGGGTCCCGGTGTCGGACGTGATGATCTCGGGGTCCGACAAGTGCGGAGCCTGCGCGACCGCACTGGCGAACTTCGAGGAGAACTCGCCGAAGCTGAGGTGTTGGGAGTGCTCGGCAACGAGATGGAACGTGGCGGCATCCCAGAAGCACGTCGTGCCACCGTTGCCGAGCAGGACCTCGTAGCCCTCGGGGAGGTTGAACAGCGACGTCAGGCCGTCACGCACCTCGCCCACCTTGTTGCGCACGGTGGCCTGGCGGTGCGACGTGCCGAGATACGACGAACCAGTGTCCATCAAGGCGGCCAACTGTTCGGCGCGCACCTTGGAGGGGCCGGCACCGAATCGTCCGTCGCGCGGCAAGAGGTCGGTGGGGATGTGGAGGGACTCTGGTGTGGTCATAGACTCAACTCTAGAGAATGGAACGGAGTGGTCGATGAGTGCGAGAGTAAGTGACCTTCTTGGAGGGCTAGCGCCCTCGGCCACTCTGGCGGTCGACGCGAAGGCCAAGGCGCTCAAGGCGGCGGGCGAACCGGTCATCGGGTACGGGGCCGGTGAACCCGACTTCGCGACGCCCGCGCACATCGTCGAGGCCGCCGCCCAGGCCTGTCACGACCCGAGGAACCACAAGTACACGCCGACGTCGGGCATCCAGGAACTTCGTGAGGCCATTGCGATGAAGACGTTGCGCGACACGGGTTTGGACGTCTCACCGGCCCAGATTCTCGTCACCAACGGGGGCAAGCACGCCGTGGCGACCACGTTCATGACGCTGCTCAATCCCGGTGACGAGGTATTGATTCCCGCACCGTACTGGACCACCTATCCCGAGGCGGCGTACTTGGCGGGCGGCGTCGCGGTACCGGTGATGACCTCGGAGGCCAATGGTTTTCGCGTGAGCGTCGAGGAACTCGAACGAGCCCGCACTCCCCGGACCAAGTTGTTGGTCTTCGTCTCTCCCTCGAACCCGTCGGGGGCCGTGGTGCGCCCCGACGACGTGGCGGCCATCGGTCGCTGGGCCGCGGAGCACGACATCTGGGTCATGGCCGACGAGATCTACGAACACCTGGTCTACGGCGACGCGACCAACGTGTCGCTGCCCGTCGTGGCCCCCGAACTCGGCGATCGGTGGGTGGTGGTCAACGGGGTCGCCAAGACGTACGCGATGACGGGCTGGCGCGTCGGCTGGATGATCGGCCCCCGTGACGTCATGGGGGCGGCCGTCAACTACCAGAGTCAGACGACGTCGAACATCTCCAACATCTCCCAGCGCGCCGCCCTCGCCGCCCTGACCGGAGACCTCGGCGCCGTGCGCGAGATGCGCGCCGCGTTCGACCGCCGTCGCCGGACGATGACCGCCATGCTCAACGCCATTGACGGGGTCACCTGCGCCGAACCCGAGGGTGCGTTCTACTGTTACCCCAACGTCGCCGGACTTCTCGGCCGAGAGCTCGGAGGTCGCACGGCGACGAGCTCATCGGAGTTGGCGGCGTCACTGCTCGAGACCATCAAGATCGCGGTCGTGCCCGGCGAGGCCTTCGGGACGCCGGGCTACTTCCGTCTGAGTTACGCCCTGGGCGACGACGACCTGGTCGAGGGCCTCGAGCGCCTCACCGCGCTCGTCGCGGCCGGTTGACCTCCCTCTAGGCTCTATCAACAAAATACGAAAGGACCCCCCCTGTGGCCCGAGTCTTAGTTACCGAAGAAATCGCCGCGTCCGGACTCCAGGAGTTGCGTGACGCCGGCCACGAGGTGGACGTGCGTCTGGGTCTGACGCCGGACGAGCTCATCGAGGCGGTCCGCGGGGCGCACGCGCTCATCATCCGCTCGGCGACCCAGGTGAACGCCGCGACGCTCGAGGCGGCGAGCGACATGGTCGTGGTCGGTCGCGCGGGCATCGGCCTGGACAACGTCGACGTCACCAAGGCCACCGAGCGGGGCGTCATGGTGGTGAACGCCCCCGTGTCCAATATCCTCTCGGCGGCCGAACAGACGATGGCCCTGTTACTGGCCCAAGCCCGCAATATCCCCCAGGCGCACTCGGCCCTCAAGGAGGGCAAGTGGCAGCGTTCGAAGTGGGAGGGTGTCGAACTGCACGGTAAGACGCTGGGCATCATCGGACTGGGCAAGATCGGCGCACTCGTCGCCCAGCGCGCCAACGCCTTCGGGATGCGTCTGGTGGCCTACGACCCCTACATCACCGAGGAGCGGGCGCGCCATATGGGCATCGAGAGCGTGTCGCTCGACGACCTGCTCGCGCAGAGTGATTTCATCACCATCCACCTGCCCAAGAACAAGGAGACCACGAATCTCTTGAACGCCGAGACGCTCAAGAAGACCAAGGTGGGCGTACGGATCGTCAACGTGGCCCGCGGGGGCATCGTCAACGAGGCCGACCTGGCGGAGGCCATCCGCAGCGGCCACGTCCAGGGTGCCGCACTGGACGTGTTCGAGAAGGAGCCCACGACGGAGTCGCCGCTGTTCGAACTGCCCTCGGTGGTCGTGGTGCCCCACCTCGGGGCCTCGACCGTCGAAGCTCAGGACAAGGCGGGTGTCACCATCGCCGAGCAGGTGCAGTTGGCCCTGGCCGGTGACTTCGTCCCCTTCGCGGTGAATGTCGCGGCGGGTGAGGTGTCCAACGTGGTACGGCCCTTCATGGGGCTCGCGGAGCTACTGGGCCGGTTCATCGGCGGTCTGCTCGACGGTGAGCCCGCCGACCTCGAAGTGATCTACCAGGGCGAGATCGCCGGTTCGGGGACCAAGATCTTGACGCTGTGCGCGCTCAAGGGCTTGCTGGTGGCCACGGGACACGACAGCGCCTCTTTCGTCAATGCCCCCCAGATGGCCGCGGACCACCACATCACCTTCAGTGAACTCTCGACCCACGAGTCACCCGAGTACGTCAACGTGATCACCGTGCGCTCGGGCCAGCACACCGTGTCGGGCTCGCTGATGACCGTGGGCACGCGCGTGGAGACGCGCATCGTCAGCGTCGACGGCCACGGTGTCGAGATCGCCCCGGCGGCCTCGATGCTCGTCGTGCGCAACAACGATCGCCCGGGCATGATCGGTCTGGTCGGCGTGGCGCTGGGTGAGGCCGGCATCTCCATCACGTCCATGGCGGTCGGACCGGATCAGAACACCGGTACCGCGCTCATGGTGCTCTCGACGGGGTCGCCGACGCCGGCGTCGGTCGTGGAACGACTTCGCGACACCGAGGGCATCGACGACATCCACCTCATCTCGCTACGCTAGGGACGCGTTCTCGCTGTTCGCGGGGGCGATGACGGTCGGGAACTCGAACTGCAGGCGCAGGCCACCGAGGGGGCTTCGCCCCAGTGTCATCGTGCCGCGCACCGTCGTCATGATGTCACTCATGATGCTCATGCCCAAGCCCGTGCCACCCGACTCGCGCGAGCGAGCGGGGTCGAAACGCTGAAATTGGCGCGCCTCGCGTTCGTAGCCCTCCTCGGGCAGGCCCGGTCCCGCGTCGTCCACCGTGAGCAGGGCCCGACCCCCACGAATCGCCAGGGTGACCGCGACGGCCGCGTCCTCGGGAGTGTGACGCGCGATGTTCGAGAGCGAGTTGTTGATCACTCGCTCGACGTATTCCTGGCGGCCGGTGACCCAGATGTCGGGGGCCAGTCGTTGCTCGACGCGTCGCCGGGGGTGGTCGACGCGGAAGTTGCCCAACGCGTCACCCACGACGTCGCTGAGGGCCACCGGGATCAGGGGCAACGAGGCGGCCTCGCGTACTTCGGTGAGGAACAGGAGGTCGGTGACCAGTGCATCCATGCGTACGACCTCCCGGCGCACGCGTTCGAGCGCGCGCCGGCGCATCGGCTCGTCGAGGTTGGGTCGGTCGAGGATCTCGCTGTACCCCTTGATCACGGTGAGGGGAGTGCGCAATTCGTGCGACGCGTCACCGATGAATCGCTGCATCTCGCGGCTGGCGCGCCGTTCGGTCTCGATGGCGCGGTGCAGTGAGCCCACCATCGTCACGAGCGACGTGCGCAGCTCGCGCAGTTCGGGACTCCCCGACTCGGGAGGGGGCGTCGTGACGTGATCGTCACGAGCGATGGAGCCCGCGAAATTGATGAGCCGCTGGATCAGTCGGATGTCGCGCGCGGTGAACAGATAGGCGACCACCACGCTGAGCAGGGCGGCGATCAGTCCGACGAGGGCCACGTTTCCCTCGAGGTGGTGCGCCGCCCGGGTGATGGCGCTCGTCGACGCCGCCACCACCAGGTAGGACCCGCCCGCGGCGGCCTCGGAGCGATAGCGAAAGCCCGGCAGGTCACCGCTCGTGCGGATGCCGTGCAGTGAGCGCTGGACGTCGAGGAGGCTCGGTCGGGCCACCAGGGGAACGGTGCCCGTGTTGACCTGGGTCACGGTGTCGTGGTTGTCGATGACGTCGAGCGTCACGTCGTAGCTGTTGACCGAGACGACGTAGGTCGCGTTGCTCACGGCGTTGACGGGGTGGCCGGCGCCGCTGGAGATGACCGCATTGATCTGGGCGTCGATCACCTTGTACTGCGCGGCGGTGGAGTAGTTGACGGCGAACCACCCGACCACGAAGGCCATGACCACGGTCACCGTGACGAGGAGAACGGTCAGGCGGACCGACAGTTTCACGTGGTCGTCGTCGGCTCGACCATCTTGAAGCCGACGCCGCGTACCGTCGTGATCGGTGTGAAGTTGTCGCGGTGGACCTTGCGGCGCAGGTACGAGATGTAGGTGTCGACCACGGTGGTCTCGGTTTCGAAGTCCATGCCCCAGATGTCGCGCAGCAACTGCTCACGAGTGACCAGGCGACCCAGTCGGCTGATCAACATCTGGAGCAGTCGGAATTCGGTGGCCGAGAGTTCGATGGATTCGTCGGCGAAGGTCACCTCGTGGCGGTCGACGTCCACCGTGAGCGGACCGCAGGCGTAGGTGAGGACATCGCCGTCGGCGGCCTGGGTGCGCCGCAGGATGGCACCGACGCGCAACAGCAACTCCTCCACGCTGAAGGGCTTGCGGACGTAGTCGTCCGCACCGTAGCGAAGCCCCCGCGCGATGTCCTCCGAGGAATCGCGTGCCGACAGGAGTAACACCGGCGTGGTCAGGTCGGACCGGCGAACCGTTTCGAGGAACTCGAAACCGTCCATCATCGGCATGTTGATGTCCACCACGCACAAATCGATGCGCTTGAGACGCCAGAGTTCCAGGGCCTCGCGACCGTGACTGGCCACCTCCGTGTCGTAGCCCGCGAAGCGCAAGGCGTCGCTCAGCAGATCGCGCACACCCGACTCGTCGTCAACTATGAGAACCGTGGTCATGAGAGAATTACCATACGAGGAGCGTACCGGGCGCCCGAGTACCCGGGGAAAATTCTCGCGGCATTGTCACGATATTCTCATTAATCTGGGAACCGCCTCACAGAATTTTCTATGGCGTCCTCGATAGGCTCTAGAGCAGTAATGAGGGGATTGTCCTTGAAGAGGGTCACGAATCGGTGGGTGTTGTTGACCGCGATGGTCGTTTCCTTGACCCTCGGCGCGTCGGCCGTCGCCGTTGCCCACCAGATGCTGACGCCCCTGCAACGCTTCCAAGTGGCGCAACAGCTCTACAAGCACGACCTGTTCGTGATCAATCAGAAGTTCAGCGTCGCGATCATCCACGACAAGGCCGTCGAGGCGGCCGCACTCAGTGCGGCGAAGTCACCGGCGCAGAAGTACCTGGTGCGCGTGAACTTCAACCTCGCGCGGGCCAACGACGTCGCGATCTGGGAGGCCGATCTCAAGAAGTTGGGCGCAGCACCCCTCCTGTGGGAATTCACTCACCCCGCCACCACGACGACCACCACCGCGCTGGCGTCGTTCTAGGCGCGATGGCGCGCGCCGCGGCGAGCACCCCCTCGTGCCGCTGCGTCGATGCGATGACGTCGAGGGCCCCCGCGTTGAGGACCTCGGCGGCGCGAAGGCCCGCGAGGCCCGCGCCTACGACGAAGACGGCGCCCTCGTCGTAGGTACTGCGACACGGTTCACGGCGCGCGCCGCCACACGCTACGTCAGACTGGCGGTATCGATGCGCGCCATCACGTCGTCCGTGAGGAGTTCCACGGCGTCGAGTGCGGACATGTTCTCGCGGACCTGTTGGGCCGAGGACGCGCCAGTGATCACCGTCGAGACGTGGGGGTTCTTCACGCACCACGCGAGCGCCAACTGGGCCAGGGTGACGTCGAGGTCGGCGGCGATGGCCATCAGGGCGTCGACCTTGTGGAGTCGCGCCGGGTCGGTCAATGACGCCCGGAGCCACTCGTAGCCCGGGAGCGCGGCGCGCGATCCCTCCGGCACGCCCTTTTGGTACTTACCCGTCAAGAGACCTGACGCGAGGGGCGACCAGATCGTCGTGCCCAGCCCGATGTCCTCGTAGAGTCGCGCGTATTCCTGTTCGACCCGCTCGCGGTGCAACAGGTTGTACTGCGGCTGTTCGACGACGGGCTTGTGCAGGTGGTGGCGCTCGGCAATCTCCCACGCCGCACGGATCTCGTCGGCGGACCACTCTGACGTTCCCCAGTAGAGCGCCTGGCCTCGCGAGACCATGTCGCTCATGGCCCACACCGTCTCCTCGATGGGGGTGGCGGGGTCGGGGCGGTGGCAGTAGACCAAGTCGACGAAGTCCAGACCGAAGCGCTCTAGCGATCCCTCGATGGCCTGGGAGAGGTACTTACGGTTCAGGGTGTTCTTCATGTTGGGGGCGTCGAAGATTCCCCAGTAGAGCTTGGTCGAGACGACGTATTCGTGACGCGCCCAGCCCAGTTCGCGGAACGCCGCACCCATCACCCGCTCTGATTCGCCCGCGGCGTAGGCCTCGGCATTGTCAAAGAAGTTGACGCCGGCGTCCTTGGCCACCGAGAGGCACTCGGCGGCCTGGGCGGCGGACTCGAGTTGATTGGCGTTAGCAAAGGTGACCCAACTGCCAAAGGACAGCACGCTGACCTGGAGGCCGGACCGACCGACGCGACGATATTGCATTTCAGCCATTGTTTCCTCCTACGGACGGGTTTTCGTCGAACAGACTAGGCGGCGGTCTTGCGCGCCACGTCGGGCCAGTGCTCGAAAGAGACGTCTGACGCGGCGGGTTTCTTGACCAGTGCCACCACCCCCGCGATGGCGGCCGCCACCATGAGAAGCAACATAACCTTCACGAAGACTTTGAAGAGACCCATGAGGCCACACTAGTGCTCGACCCTGGACATTGCTCGTCCGCGCGGTACAATAGGGGGGTGATGAACGGACGACGCGAGTTGCTTCTTCGATAGGGCGAGCACGCGCTCGCCCGTCACCCCCGCTGATGCGGGGGTTTTTTGTTTCTCGCGCGTCCGACCAGTGAAAGGATCACCATGCGGCCCCACCCCCAGCAGCCGAGCCCGATGGCCTTCGAGAAGTACCGCGCGACGGTGCCCGTGGAGCTCGTGGACCGCACCTGGCCCAACAACCGCTTGGTGAAGGCACCGATCTGGTGCAGCGTGGACTTGCGTGACGGCAATCAGGCCCTGATCGATCCGATGGACCTCGAACGCAAGAACGCCATGTTCGCGCAGTTGGTGTCCATGGGTTTCAAGGAGATCGAGGTCGGCTTCCCCTCGGCGTCGCAGCCGGACTTCGATTTCGTGCGCCACATCATCGAGAACGGCCTGATCCCCGAGGACGTGACCATCCAGGTGCTCACGCAGTCTCGCCCGGAACTCATCCGACGGACGTACGAATCACTGCATGGCGCTCGACGCGCCATCGTCCATTTCTACAACTCCACCTCGACCCTGCAACGCCGAGTGGTCTTCGGTCTCGACCAGGCCGGCGTCAAGCAGATCGCGCTGGACGCGGCGGCCCTGTGCAAGAGTCTCGAGGGCACGTCGCCGTCGACGCAGTTCCTCTACGAGTACTCGCCCGAGAGTTTCACCGGCACGGAGTTGGACTACGCGCTCGAGGTCTGCAATGACGTCATCGCGGTCATCGATCCGAGCCCGGAGCGTCCGTTGATCCTGAACCTGCCGGCGACCGTGGAGATGTACACGCCCAACCTCTACGCCGACGCGATCGAGTACTTCTTGCGTCACGTGCACCGGCGCGACTCAATCGTCTTGTCGCTGCATCCTCACAACGACCGCGGCACCGGCGTGGCCGCGGCCGAACTCGGCGTCCTGGCCGGCGCCGACCGCGTGGAGGGAACGCTCTTTGGCAACGGCGAGCGCACCGGCAACGTCGACGTGGTGAACCTGGCCCTCAACCTCTTCTCCCAGGGGGTCGACCCCGAGCTCGACGTGCGCGACATCGACAAGGCGCGCCACGTGGCCGAGTACGCGAATCGACTGCCGATCCACCCGCGCCACCCCTACGTCGGCGAACTGGTCTACACGGCGTTCTCGGGTTCCCACCAGGACGCGATCAAGAAGGGCATGACCGCCATCGGCGACTCCTACGACGTCTGGGAGGTTCCCTACCTGCCCATCGACCCCAAGCACACGGGCAGGACCTACGAGGCGATCATCCGGGTGAACTCCCAGTCGGGCAAGGGCGGTGTCGCCTATCTGCTCAGCACCGAGCACGGACTCGACCTGCCGCGCGCGATGCAGGTCGAGTTCTCCCAGCAGGTGCAGAAGCTGACCGAGGAGTCGGGCACCGAGATATCGCCCGCCGAGATCTGGGACGTCTTCACCACGACGTACCAGCCCGAGAACCCCACCATCCAGCTGGTCTCGAGCGAGGTCGCCGCCGACCACCAACACACGCGTATCTTCGCCCAATTGGTGGTCAATGGTCACCACGTCACCGTCAAGGGCGAGGGCAACGGTCCCATCGACGCCCTGATGGCCGGACTGCGCGCCGAGTTGGACGTCGACTTCAGCGTGCGCGACTACACCGAGCACGCCTTGACCGCCGGTTCGGGCGCGTCAGCGGTGGCCTACGTGGAGGCGCAGGGGCCCGACGGATCGACGTGGTGGGGCGTGGGCATGAGCTCGTCGATCCTCGACGCGTCGCTCGAGGCGGTGATCTCCGCGGCGAATCGCCGACGTTAAGAATTTTCAGGCGTAGGCTGGTGGGGTGCCGCACGCCTTCGTCGTACTGATTTCTTGGACCGCCGTCGCCGCCGGGGCGTTGGCCACGCTGGCGCAGTATCGCAGGGTGAGGACCCTGGGGGTCGAGGGCGTGTCCTCGGCCACGTGGTTACTCTTCACCCTGATCGGAGGGTTCTGGATCGCCTACGGGGCGTGGAGCGCGCACTCCTTCGTGGTGGTGATGGGCAGTCTGTTGTGCTGGCCGCTGCAGTTGGCGATCGTGGTGCGACTCGCACCGTGGCGCCATCAGCGCGGATCACTCCAGGCGATCGGCATGTTCACGGCGACCTGCGCGGTCCCCGGGTTCGTCGGAGGATGGTCCTACTGCGTCTACGGCTGCGGACTGGCGATGACGCTACTGCGCGGGCCCCAACTCGTCGAACTCGTGCGCGTGGGTGACTGGAGCGGCGTGTCGTCGGCCTCGTGGTTCTTCAGCGCGAGCTGCGCAATGTTGTGGATCACCTACTACAGCGACATCCACCTCTGGGCGCCGCTGATCGCCACGGCGGCGTCGGGATCGGCCAGTCTGGTCATCGCGTCGTTGTCGGTGTGGCGTCATCGCCAGGGCGACGAGGAGTTCGTCCGTCGCGAGGTCTTCGCCACCTGAGCTCAGTGAGCGACGACGTGACCGGCGTCGTCGAAGATCCCCTCCAGCGTCGGCGCGCTCGTGCGGGTCTCGTAGGACGTGATCTCGCCCTCGTGGCGCAGCGTGAGGCCGATGTCGTCCCAGCCATTGAGCAGTCGTTCGCGGGTCATGGCCTCGAGTGCGAAGGGGCGCGACCATCCCGACGCGGGCACCTCCACCTGCATCCGTTCGACGTCGACCACCACGAGACGCGACGGGTCGTCCTTGATCAGCGCCACCAGTTCCTCGACGTCAGTCGCGTCCAACTGGGCGATGACCAGACCCTGCTTGGAGGAGTTGTTACGGAAGATGTCCCCGAAGGAGGGCGCGATCACGGCCCCGAAGCCGTAGTCCATGAGGGCCCAGACGGCGTGTTCGCGCGAGGACCCGGTGCCGAAGCGGGGTCCGGCCACCAGCACGGTGGCCCCCGCGTAGCGCGCGTCGTTCAAGACGAAGCTGGGATCGTCACGCCACTCGCTGAAGAGCCCCCGGCCGAAGCCGGTGCGTTCGACGCGCTTGAGCCAGTCCGAGGGGATGATCTGGTCGGTGTCAACGTCCGCGCGTTCCAGGGGGACGGCGCGGCCTTCGATGACGCGCACGGCCTTCATGAGCTCACCTCGTCCGACGTCGCGAATCGCCCGAGGATCGCCGTCGCGGCGGCGACGACGGGTGAGACCAAGTGGGTTCGGCCCCCACGGCCCTGACGACCCTCGAAATTGCGATTGGAGGTGGAGGCGCTGCGTTGACCCGGTGTCAACTGGTCGGGGTTCATGCCCAGGCACATCGAACACCCGGGTTCACGCCATTCGAAACCCGCCGCCAGAAACACCTGGTCCAGACCTTCCTCCTCGGCCTGGCGTTTGACGCGGTGCGAGCCGGGTACCACCAGTGCGCGCACTGTGGGCGCCACGTGGTGCCCCCGAGCGACGCCGGCCGCCGCGCGCAGGTCCTCGATGCGACTATTCGTGCACGAACCGATGAAGACCACGTCCACGGGGATCTCCTTGATCGGCGTACCCGGTGCGAGGCCCATGTAGGTGAGTGAGCGCTGCGTGGTGCTGGCGACGTCGGGGTCCGAGAAGTCGGCCGGATCGGGCACCACACCGTCGAGGGCGACGACCTGGGCGGGATTCGTCCCCCAGGTGATGTAGGGCGCGAGGTCGGCCGCGTCGAGCGTGACCGTCTGGTCGAAGACGGCGTCGTCGTCGGAGACGAACTCGCGCCAGCGCGCCGCGGCCCGCTCGAACTCGTCACCGGACGCAACGCCCGGACGTCCGCGCAGGTACTCGATGGTCGTCTCGTCGACCGCCACCAGCCCCGCGCGTGCCCCGGCCTCGATGCTCATGTTGCACAGGGTCATGCGACCCTCCATCGAGAGGTCCCGGATCGCCTGACCGCGGTACTCCACCACGTACCCCGCACCGCCGCCGGTGCCCAGAGTGGCCACGATCGCGAGCACGATGTCCTTGGCCGAGACGCCCTCGGGGGCGGGACCCTCGACGACGACGGCCATGGTCTTGGCGCGCTGCTGGGGGAGGGTCTGGGTGGCGAGCACGTGTTCGACCTCGCTGGTGCCGATGCCGAAGGCCAGCGCGGCGAACGCGCCGTGGGTCGAGGTGTGCGAGTCGCCGCAGACGATGGTCATGCCGGGCTGGGTGACGCCGAGTTCGGGTCCGATGACGTGCACGATCCCCTGGTTCTCGTGCCCGCGCGGGAAGACGGTGATACCGAACTCCTCGCAGTTCTCCTCGAGGGCCTCGAGCTGGCGCCGGGAGACCGGGTCCTTGACGGGCACCGAGAGTGGGTCGGTGGGCACGTTGTGGTCGGCGGTCGCGAGGGTGCGGTCGGGGCGCCGGACCCCACGTCCACCGAGTCGCAGGCCGTCGAAGGCTTGGGGCGAGGTGACCTCGTGCACGAGGTGCAAGTCGACGTACATGATGGCCGATTCGCCCTCGGGGGCGGCGACGAGGTGCTCGTCCCAGATCTTCTCGTAGAGGGTGCGAGCGGCCATCTAGCGCAACCCCACGATCTTGACGCGCAGGACGCCCGAGGGCGCCTCGTATTCGACGAGGTCACCGACGCTACGACCCAGGAGGGCCGCACCGAGTGGCGACGTGGGCGAGGCGACCAGGACGCCATCGGGCTTCTCCTCGATCGAGCCGATGAAGAACTCCTGGAAATCGTCGTCGGCGTCGCCCTCGTAGACGATCTGCACGATCGAGGCGTGTTGGGCGATGTCGGCGTTCTCGTCGCGTTCGACGAGCTCGTGGTTGCGGATCACGTTGTCGATCTGGCGGATGCGCGACTCCATCTTGCCCTGCTCGTCCTTGGCCGCGTGGTAGTCCCCGTTCTCGCTCAGGTCGCCGAGCAGGCGCGCCGACTCGATGA
Organism: Acidobacteriota bacterium; assembly: GCA_019352075.1. Lineage (GTDB taxonomy): Bacteria > Actinomycetota > Acidimicrobiia > Acidimicrobiales > RAAP-2 > RAAP-2. The sequence goes on from JABBOA010000001.1 coordinate 39,273, forward strand.
TGCGCGCGATCTCGGTGCGCCCCACCGTCGTCAAGTGGTGGTACTCGTGACGCAACTTGTCCAGCGTCTCTTTCGTAATGCGATGAATCTCGACCGCCATGGTCCATCCCCCACTCGAACAGAAGTACTGATTCTACCCAGTCGCCTCCTCCCCGGCGCAGTCGGTTTTGCCCCGTGAGGGTCCCTCCGAGCAAAATAGGTGCAACAAGGAGACGGCTCATGACCCAGCGTGTTCACTCGATCGCCGTGATCGGCGGCGACGGTATCGGTCCCGAGGTGACGGCCGCGGCGCTCGAGGTCGTTAGGGCCGCGGGGGTGTCGGTCACGACGCGCGAATTCGACCTGGGCGCCGCGCGCTACCTTCGCGACGGCTTCGTGCTCGATGACGCCACGCTGGAGGAACTACGCGGCTTCGACGCGATCATGTTGGGCGCGATCGGCCCGGCCATCGGTGATAGGCGTATTCCCGGCGGCACCCTCGAGCGCGGGTTGCTCTTGGCCATGCGCTTCGGGCTCGACCTCTACGTCAATTACCGCCCGTTCCACGGGGTCGAGGGCTCACTAGCCGCCGGGTGCGATTTCGCCATCGTGCGAGAGAACACCGAGGGACCCTACGCCGGTGAGGGCGGGGCACTACGTCACGGCACGCCCCACGAGGTCGCCACTCAGGGATCGGTCAACACCCGCTTCGGCGTCGAACGCTGTGTGCGTTACGCCTTCGAGCGCGCCGCGCGCGCCGCGGTGCCCAAGGTGACCCTGGTGCACAAGACCAACGTCTTGACCTTCGCCGGCGATCTCTGGTCGCGCGTGGTCGCCGAGGTGGGCGCGGAGTTTCCCGGCGTCGCCGTCGACTACCACCACGTCGACGCCGCGTGCATCTACCTGGTCGAGGACCCCCAGCGTTACAGCGTCATCGTTACCGACAACCTCTTCGGCGACATCCTCTCGGACCTGGCCGGCGCGGTGACCGGGGGTATCGGCTACGCCGCCAGCGCGAACCTCAATCCGACCAAGACGGGGGCGTCGCTGTTCGAACCCGTGCACGGGGCGGCGCACGACATCGTCGGGACCAATCGCGCCAATCCTCTGGCGGCGGTGTCGTCGGCGGTTCTGATGCTCGAGCACCTGGGCGAGGAAGAGGCGGCCGCACGCATCGCCCGCGCGGTGAGAGACTTCGAGGGTGACGCCGCGATTCTCGGGACGTCCGCAGTGACTGCTCAATTGTTAGAGAGGTTGTAGATGCCCATCACCCCTACCAAGAAGATCTGGATGGACGGTCAACTCGTCGACTGGGACCTCGCCACGACGCACGTGCTGACCCATACCCTGCACTACGGCACCGGGGCCTTCGAGGGCATTCGCGCCTACAAGACCCCCACGGGACCGGCCATCTTTCGACTCGACGAGCACATCGATCGACTGCTACGCAGTTGCAAGATCCTCATGATCGACGTGCCCTTCAGCCGCGATGAACTGGTCGAGGCCTGCGTCGAGGTGGTTCACGTGAACGACCTGTCCGAGGGCTGCTACCTGCGCCCGCTGGTCTACCTGGGTTACGGCGAGATGGGCATCAATCCGCTGAACTGTCCGGTCAACGTCGCCATCGCGGCGTGGCCCTGGGGTGCCTACCTGGGTGATCACGGCCTCGAGCACGGGGTGCGGATGAAGATCTCGTCGTGGATGCGTCACGCGCCCAACGCGATGCCCACCGCGTCCAAGACCGTGGGCGGCTACGTCAATTCGACGCTGGCCAAGGTCGAGGCCATCAAGGCCGGCTACGACGAGGCGATCATGCTGGGCCCGGACGCACGGGTCTCGGAGTGCACGGGGGAGAACCTCTTCATCGTGCGTGACGGGCTGATCATCTCGCCGCCGCCCTCGGAGGCGGGGGCGCTGCGCGGCATCACTCAGCACAGCATCGTGACCATCGCGCACGACCTGGGCCACGAGGTGAGCTTCGAATCGTTGCGTCGCGACGACCTCTACATCGCCGATGAGGCGTTCTTGACCGGCACCGCGGCCGAGGTCGTTCCGATCGGCTCGGTGGACGACCGCGTGGTGGGCGACGGGACACCCGGACCGATCACCAAGGCGCTCCAGACGACGTACTTCCAGGCCGTGCGCGGTGAACTGGCGCAGTACGACCACTGGCTCACAAGGGTCTAGGGCGCGGGCGGGTAGTCTCTGAGCGTGACGCAACCTACTTTCTCTCCCGTGTCGCGCAGTGGGGAAGTGCGTCCCACCGTGTCGACGGCCACCCCAGAGATCGGCCGCCAGAGGAAGGTCGGTCTCCTGCGTCACGCGCCCACGAGCGCGGGTATGGGTACGCAGGCTCCCGGCGAGGGCTTCGCCATGACCCTGGCCCAGCGCGAGTGTGCCGAACTGCACGTGACGGGCATCGACCACCACGACCTCGTGGTGGGGGTGGCGCTGGTGGCGGCCAAGCGCGCGAGCCTCGCCGGACGCGGTCCCACGGTCTACGACGTGCGCGTCGCGCTCGACCTCTTCGGATTGCGGAGCCACGAGCCGACGATGACCGCCGGCTTCGCCGGTCTCGCTCACAGTTACGCGGCCCAGCGGCGCTTCGTGGACGCCGTCACCGAGGAACAGCTTTTTTCCCAGCCGTAGCCGACTCAACGAGGAGCCCGCATGACGTTCGTATTGAATGAGGAACAGCGGGCTTTTCGCGACGTCCTCAAGACCTTCGTGGACGAGCGCGTCGCCCCGCACGCGGCGCGTTACGACCGCGACCAGGAATTCCCCCAGGACAGCTGGGACGCCTGCGTGGAGATGGACCTGCCCGCGCTGTGGGTACCCCCCGCGTACGGCGGGGTCGGCGCCGACATGGTGACCCAAGCGGTGGTGGCCGAGGAACTGGCACGCGGGTGCGCCTCCACCTCGGTCACGTGGTTGATCTCGAAGTTGGGCATGCTACCCGTGATGAACTTCGCCTCCGAGGAACTCAAATCCACGTATTTGCCCCGCATCGCCGCGGGGACCGCCCAAGCCAGTTACTGCCTGTCGGAGGCCGACGCCGGATCCGACGTGGCGGCCATGCGCTGTCGCGCCGAGCGTGACGGGGACGAGTACGTCCTCAACGGTTCGAAGTACTGGATCACCAACGCGGGTGTCTCGGACACCTACACCGTGTTCGCCAGCACCGAGCCAACGGCTAAGAGTCACGGGATCACGTGTTTCCTCGTGGAGAAGGAGTGGGGGGTCAAGGTCGCCAAGCACGAGGACAAGCTGGGTCTTCGCGCCTCGCCGACCGGCGAAGTGGTCTTCGACGACGTGCGCGTGCCCCTCTCGCACCGCATCGGCGAAGAGGGAGAGGGCTTTCGCATCGCGATGCACACCCTGGACCGTTCACGTCCGACCATCGGGGCCCAGGCGGTCGGGGTCTCCCAGGCGGCCATTGACTACGCGGCGGGGTACATGACCCAGCGCAAGGCCTTCGGCGCGCCGATCTCTCAGCTCCAGGGCCTGCGTTTCATGCTCGCCGACATGGCGATCCGCACCGAGGCCTCGCGCGCCCTGGTCTACGCGGCGTGCGCGACCATCGACGTCGGCGACCCCGACCGCAATCTCAACTACCTGGGTGCGGCCGCCAAATCCTTCGCGTCCGACACGGCGATGAGCGTCACCACCGACGCGGTGCAACTCCTCGGTGGCTACGGCTTCACGAAAGACTTCCCGGTGGAGCGCTTCATGCGCGACGCCAAGATCACCCAGATTTACGAGGGAACCAATCAAGTCCAGCGCGTGGTGGTTGCAAAACACCTGTTCAAATAACGTTCCGAGGACACGTTCGACTGCGGTATCTCTCCTCCTCCACTAGTCGACCCCCCAATTGACGCAATCCGCACCCGGTCCGGCGGTCGGGTGGGTGTGAATGCGCAACCGCCTCTCGCCAGGCGAGAAGGTACGTGGCGTCGGGGCCAGAAAGCCTGTCGCTGCGGCGCACTGTCGGAAAAAGCGAAGTGTGAGAGTCGATATGGGCCTGCCCGACGACGACGTCTGGTACCGCGACGAGCCTGGCAGAAGGGACCTCCCTCTCGTTCAGTCGCTCTTCATCGGTCCGTCCGGCTCTGCGGGCGACGGAACTCGCGCCGCAGACGAAGTGAGTCGAACGGATCAGGGTGGACGGGGCGATCGGGGTTCACCGCACTGGGGATGAGTTGAGCGAGTGCGACGTGGCACGATCCACGTCGTGCTCCTTGATGACGACCCCGCGTGGCGAGGCAATCGCGAAGCGTCCGTGACGAGGTTCTGCGCCCCTCACTGGTCGTGGGCGGGCGGCCCATCGACCCTCATCGAGAACGACGACCGACCTCCTCGAAGGCCCGTGCCTTGCGACGGAATTGTCGACGAAGTTGGAAGATGCGAACGGAGCCCAGCGCGAGCACCATGAGCGCTCCGAGAATCACCGCGCCCAGCAGTGCCACCGAGAGGGGGAGCGTTCCAGAGAGCGTGAAGAGACGGACCTTCACGTCTTCGGGATTCTGAAAGACGAACACCAAGATGATGATCAGCACGACCAGGACGGGGAGCAACCCTATCCACGCCCGCGACGTTCGTGTCGACAAGATCACGTCGGACGAGGGAAGTGGTTCAGCTCCGGTGTCGACTGGAACATCTCTCGGCCCTGGGTGGGCGACCGGGGCGTCATCCTCGTCGTTGGATTGGTCTGCCATGAATGCCCCCAATCTGCCTCGTTCGCGAGGCGACGCACCCCGGAGCGCGATACCCTCTTGGGATCGACGACAGGGGTTGGTTCTGATTATGCAGCACTGACGACACGACCGCGTGTAGTTCGTTACGACCAAGGTAGTTCGTTTTGGGTCGCGAGGCGATTCCCACGGCTAGGGAGCCTGACCCGTGGCGAAGTAATACGTCGCCCTCCCGATCCCCTGGGCCGGCGCGTCGACACGGGCCACGACAGTGGATACATGAGTTCGCGCGAGTGCAGGGTTCCTTGGCGACTGCGCGGGACAAGAGTCTCTGGGTCGACTCCAGTCGCTGGATCGCCGACGCGTCACGACGGAGCAGCATTTGATGGCCGTCGCGGGCGCGGGTCGCGCACTCCCCGGCGGCGTCCCCCTGCGCCCGGGGGATCGCCTGGTCGAACTGCCGGGGCGAATCGAACTCGCTCCGCACGGGCGATGAGTGACGCACCCGAGCGACCAGGGGGCGGTGCGGCCAGAACACCCCGATCGACGGGGGAACATCCGGGAGTGGGCATCGCGGCACTTCTGTGACGCCGTCGGAGTTCGGCCCGCGGGCCGGGCCCTAGTGAGGGTTGGCGCGCGGGTTCCCAATGGATTGCTCTGCCTCGGTACAGTAGATGGGGACCGCCAGCCGCTGGTCGGGCGTCCGCCAGCACCAGTAGCAACACGAAATCCGTTGCCCGATCCCTTCGAAGTAGGAACGTCATGCCCTCCTTGAACGCCAGCCCTCACGACGTCATGCGTCGCGCCATCGCCAAACTGGACCCTGACGCCGTCATGCGCGTCGTGGACGCCCTGCAACTCCAGGGTGCCAAACTGAGCGCGGTGGTCGCGGTGCCGCTGCGATCGCTTCAGAAGAAACGCGACGTCGCCGCCTTCGCCGCTGGGGCGCCCCTCGATGCCGTCGCCGGCTTGCTCGAGTTGCTCGCGATGGAACCACTCGAGAAGGTCATCGAGGCGCTGGGGGAACATTCCGAGACGCCCAGCTACGAACAACTCACTGCGGCGATCGCCACGTTGCGCGGCGTGACCCTCAATGACGACCAGCTCGTAGCGGTGCTGGCGTTCGCCATCGGGCATGATTTCCCCGCCGCCGCGCACTGTCGTCGCATTTTGGGCGAGGACGACGCTCTCGCCTTGCCCGACATCGAGATCACCATCGGTCGCGCGTCGTTGCTCAATCCCAAAGTCGTCGACGATTCGGTTCGTGAGCAGCGCCGCCAGCGACGCGAGGAGGAGAAGGCGCGCAAGCGGGCGCGAGTCGCCAAGGCCGAGAAGGACGACCCCCGCCCCAAGTTAAAATCACCCAAGAAGTCCGCCGTGGCGCCGGCGACGAACCCCCCGGCGTCGAAGGAATCGAGGCCGGTCGAGGTGACACGGCGGGCGGCGTTGCTCACCCCGGCGGAGGCCGCGACCTACGACCCCCAGCACGCCCTCGCCGGATGGGTGGTGACGACGCACGTCCCCTTCGACAACGTCGACCCCGTCGTCCCCGAGCAGCAGTCCAAGGTCCGCCCGGCGGTCGTGGTGGCGGCGTCGGACGCGGGTCTCCTGGTCCGTGGCGTCTACTCGAACCCGTCGCCCACCCGTAGCGTCTTCTCCGCGTGGCGTCGACTGGGGCTCGATCACGTGTCCTACGTCGATGTGACCCGCAGTCCGGTCGAGCCGGGCGCCGAGGTGAACAAGCTCGGCCTCTTGAGTGACGAGGAGTGGAACGCGCTCCTGTGATGGTCGGTCGCGGTCGCGACACCGCGCATCACCGCGCAATCGGCGCAAGGTGATCACGTCGTCGTCGCTGCGCCCGCCAGAGCGTCACCCCTCCCACCAGCGCCAGGGCGAGACCGGCCAATTGCACTCCCACCGAGCCCGAATGCGACTCCTGTCCGAGTAGCCAGTGTTCGTCGAAGGCCCGCACGAGGCCCCAGACGATCATGGCGACGGCGCTCAGGGACCCGACGGATCGTGCGGTCCACTTGGCTTCGATCCACAGGAGGAGCAGCCATAACGACGCGTCCTCGGCCCCCTGGATGAGTGGGACGGGTACCCGTTTGCCGACTTGTCCGCTGTAGTGCATGCCGATCCACGACGTGGTGACGTGTCCTCCGCCGTTGACCATGAACTGCGGTCCGAGCACCCGCCCCAGGGCCCAGCCCGCGACCAGGGCCGGAAGAAGGGCGTCGGTGAACGCGGCGAGCCGGGTGCCCGGCCACCAGCGCCGCTGTAGGTAGAGTCCGACCGGCACCGCTAGTCCGATGCCACCGAAGCTCGAGATCCCTCCCTGCCACACGGCGATCCAGCGCGCGGGGTGGCCCGAGTAGTACGACCAGTTGGTGACGATGTTGGCGAGACGCGCGCCCAGCAGACCCGACACCAGCAGAGCCACGGTGTAGCGCGCGAAGCGCGTGGTGTCGATGCCCTGACGGCGAAGTCGTCGTTCGCAGTAGGCGTACGCCACGTACGCGGCGATCCCCAGGCCCAGACCGTAGAGGTGAAAGACGAAGGGGCCGAAATGCAGGGAAGTGGGGACGCCTGACATCGCTAGGCGCGCACGCGACCAATCCCCGCGAAGCCGTAGCCCAATCGAATGGGCGTGATGTCGACCCGGTATCCCGTTTGTGGTGCCTCGATCATCATGCCGTTACCCACGTACATCGCGACGTGCTCGTCACCGTTGTAGCCGTAGAAGAGCAGATCGCCGGGCTGGATGTCGCTCAGGGGGACGCGCACCGTGTCGTTGAACTGGGCGCCCGAGTAGTGCGGAAGGGACACGCCGACGGCGTCGTACGCCAACATCACCAGTCCCGAGCAGTCGAGGCAACTCGACGAGGCGCCGCCCCAGCAGTACCAGGTACCGAGATACCTCTCGGCGGCCTGGACGGCGGCCTGTCCCACGGAACTAGGTGGTGGGGCCGTGCCCACGGGGGGCGGGGTGGCCGTGGCCACGGTCACGGCCTTGGCCGATGCCGCGTTGGCCGCGGCCTGTATGGCGTTGTAATAGGCGGAGATCTGTCCTTCGACCTGGGAGCGGGCCTGCTCGATGCTGGCCTGGAGCCCGAGGTACTGGCGGTACGTCGCCTCGGCCGCGTTCTGAACGGCCAGCGCCTGCGCCTGTTCGGTCATCAGGATGGATCGCTCCTGGGTCAATTGCACGCGGCTGCTCTTGAGACTGGCGATGATCGATCCGACGTTGCCCTCGGCGAGTTGGTTGTAGACGCTCGTGGCCCCCGAACTGGCGGCGTTCGAACTGAAGAGGGGGTTACTGCTCGCGGCCGAACCATTGGTCACGTAGGCGAACACGGCGTCGGCCTTCAACTGCGCGTTGTCCGTGACCACCTTGCCCTGGATGCTGGCCACGATGGCCTTGGTGTTGGTGATCGTGTCGGTGATCTTGGCGTACTTGAGGTGGGCGAGGTCGAACTTCTGCCCGAGGAACTGCACCTGCGCGCCGACACGCTGAATCTGCGAATAGAGGTCCGCGGCGCGGGCCTTCTCTTGGGCGACGGTCGAGGCCCCCGCGCTGTGAGAGAGTACGGTGAGCGCGCCGAGCGAAACCGACGACGCCACCAGCACGCTAAGGATCCGTCGCGAGAATTGCGACCCGCGCCAGAGGCGCGGCGTCGAATTTTGCGCCAGGCGCCCGACGAAAGTCACGAGGGCTAGGTTACCGTCTGGTGAACCGCCGATGCCCGGCGAGGTTCTAAATTTGCGATAAAATCCCTGATCAAATCCCTTCAATTTTCACAAGCTCACGTTCGTCGACGTTGGTCGAGCCCGTCGTGCACGTGTTCGCAACACCCCTGATCCAGGCCCCTGATCCGGGCCCCTGGTCGCGACATCCCCGGGACCGACGACGTCCGGCGGCGAGGACCGGTCGGGGCGGGCATCCCCGACGGACCGGGCGTACCCTAGATTCCTGCGGGGACCCAGGAGAGCGAACTCAACCGTCGGCGCGTGACTCGGGAGCGTGACCAGCCCTGGGACGACAGCCCGGTCCTATTAGGCTGGGGTGATGAACGTCACCATGTTGCTCGCTGATTCCGCCCAAGTCGCCGAGGGCAAGCTCTATATCCTCGGCGGCGGCTGGTCGCTCAGTGGGCCCGAGCCCGTACCGTCGGCCGTCGCCATCAAGGTCGAAGTCGACACGCACGAGTTCGACCGCATGCACCACTGGGAACTGTTCCTCGAAGACGCCGACGGCCAATTGGTGCAGTTCGAATCGCCCGAAGGTCCCCAAACGATCGAAATCCGGGGAGATTTCTCCGCCAGCGCCCCCGACGGAGTGCCGGCGGGCACTCCCGTCGACGTGCCGATCGCCGTCAATCTGGGTCCCATCCCCCTGCGCCCCAATTCGCGTTTCACCTGGCGTCTGGTGATCGACGGGGAATCGTTGAATGGCGCCACCGCGTCATTCACGACGCGCCCGCTACCGGCCGAGCTGTAGCCCGGGCGCTTCGATGCCCGAGGTCCGCCTCGAGCCCGAGGTCCGTTCGGCGGTCGTCCCGATGCGTCGTGCGCTGCGGCGCGCGAGTGTGGTGCTTCGTCGCGACCTGCCCTGGGTCGGGCACGACGACCCGTGGGCCATCTTCGTCAGCGAGGTCATGCTGCAACAGACCTCGACCTCGCGCGTCATGGAACCCTGGCGTCGCTTCATCGCCTTCTATCCCACCCCCGCGTCGTGCGCGCGGGCTCCCCTCTCGGACATCCTTCGCCTCTGGCAGGGCCTGGGCTATCCCCGTCGGGCGAAGTCGCTGCACGACGCGGCCCGGACGATGGTCGAAGACTTCGCGGGCGCCGTGCCGTCAGCGCCGGAGGACTTGCGCCGGCTCCCGGGGGTGGGGCCCTACACCGCGCACGCGGTCGCGTCCTTCGCGTTTGAGCGTCGAGTGGCCGTCGTGGACACCAACGTCGGGCGGGTGCTCGCGCGCGCGCTGGCCAATCGACCACTTCGGGCCAGGGAGGCCCAACACCTCGCCGAATCGCTCCTCCCACGTTCGCAGGTGGCGGCCTTCAACCAGGCGATGCTCGACTTGGGAGCGCAGCACTGCACCAAGGTGCCAAAGTGCGCGCACTGTCCCGTGCAACGACAGTGTCGGTGGCGTCGCGAGGGCGGGGGCGATCCGGCCCCCGCTTCGGCGGGGGTGTCGCGCCCCCAGGCGGCCTTCGCCGGATCGGACCGTCAGGTGCGCGGACGCATGATGGCCGTGCTCGGTGCGGGGCCGGTCAACCGCCGCACGTTCGCGCGCCAACTGGCCGACGTGGACCCGACGCGGCGCGAGCGACTGCTGGCGCAACTGGTTCGCGACGGTCTGGTCCGCGTGGGCGACCAGCGCGTGTCGCTGAGCGGCGATGACCCCTCGCGGCACTAAGGTCACCACGTGACTTTCGCGGACGATGCGCTCTTCAAGGATGTGCTCGGTCACTACGCGAGCGGCTTGGTGGTCGTGTCGGCGATCACTCCCGCGGGACCCGCTGGTTTCACTTGCCAGACGTTCGGTTCGCTCTCGCTGCAACCACCTCTGGTGACGTTCGCCGCCAGTTCCGCCGGTAACTCGTGGCGCCTGGTGCGCCAGAGCTCCGCAGTGGGCATCAGCGTACTTTCGAGGGACCAGTCGGCGCTGGCTCGCCGCTTCGCCGTTTCGGGCACCGACAAATTCGACGGTGTGGGGTGGGACGAGGGCCCCGATGGCTCGCCACTGTTGCACGGGGCGATCGCCCATATCGAAGGACGCTTCGCCTCGATCTCCTCGCACGGGGACCACGACATCGCCGTGGTCGAAGTGACCTTCGTCGCGGCGAGCAGCGGCCGTCCGCTGATCTACTTCCGCAGTGGGTTCGCCGAACTCACCTAAGTCCCTCACAACTGGCTACGCTGACTGGCGTGACGAGGAGGTACGCCGTGCACGAAGGGATGACCTCGTGTTGCTAGTCAAGATCGCGGGCGGTCTCGTCCTGGTGGTCCTGATCGCGGCGTTCTTCCTGCGCGGCCGCGGCGGGGTGGCTCGCCCCAAGTCCCCGGCCAGCGTGCGCCCGACGCCGCCGCCCTCCCCGTACAAGCCGTCACGGGGTTTTCGGATCCTCGACGGGAGCGAGACCGATGCGCCGCACCAGGTTCAGCGACCGCGGCTCGACCCGAACAAGGAATTCGTCTTCAACGACCCGTTGGCGTCGCCGAGCGAGACCGCGAGCCTGCCGCACCTTCGCCACGACGAGCGCTGGGCGCTCGAGCGCTCGTCGCGTCGTGCGCCCCACCCGCACGTGCGTCGTCGCCGGTGGGCGTGGGTGCTCCTGGTCGCGGTGTTGATCGCGGGCCTGATCGCGGTGCTCCTGATCTCCCAGCACCCGGCGCGCCACCGCCCCGCACTGGCGAGTGCCTACGCCGTGGCGCCCAGCTCGTGGATGAGGTAGGCCAGGATCTGGGCCTCGTCGCGCCAGGCGTCGTAGCGGCCCGAGGGTCCTCCGTGTCCGGCACCCATCTCGGTCTTCAGTAGCGCAACGTTGGCGGGGTTGGCGTCGCGCAGCTTGAGCACCCATTTGGCCGGTTCCCAGTACCCGACGCGCGAGTCGTTGAGACCCGCCGCCGCGAAGAGGTGGGGGTAGTACCGCGCCGTCGCGTCGTCGTTGGTGACGCGCACGTTGTCGTAGGGCGCGTAGGACTTCATCGTGCGATAGGCCTCGGGACTGGCGTCGGGGTTGCCCCACTCCTCCCATTCGCCGACGGTCAAGGGCAGTGAATCGTCCAGCATCGTGGTGAGGGCGTCGACGAAGGGGACTTCGGCCACGACGCAGCGGAACAACTCGGGGGCCAGGTTCATCACGGCGCCCATGAGCAGCCCACCGGCGGAGCCGCCGCGGGCCGCCAATTGCGTTGGCGTCGTCCAACCCTGCGCGATCAAGTGGCGCGCGACGCTCACGAAGTCGCTGAAGGTGGTGGGTTTCTGGGCGAGCTTGCCCATCTCGTACCAGGAACGACCCATCTCGCCGCCACCGCGCACGTGGGCGATGGCGAAGATCACGCCGCGGTCGAGCAGTGAGAGTCGCACCGAGGAGAAGGTCGGATCGATGGAGATCTCGTAACTGCCGTAGCCGTAAAGTACGAAGGGCGCGGCGCCGCGGGCGCGGAGGTTCCCCGCGTCGTCCACGTCGACGACGTCGCGTCGGGCGACCACCGAGACCGGTATCTTGACCCCGTCGCTCGCGTCGACCCACAGTCGGCCGGTGACGTAGGCGTGGGCGTCGTATCCCCCGAGCACCCGTTGCTGCTTGAGAATCGTCATCGCACCCGTGGCCACGTCGATGTCAGCCACTAGACGTGGCGTGACCATCGAGGTGATCGAGACGCGTAGCGCCGTGGCGTCGAACATCGCGTTGGCCGAGAGTGACACGGTGGTGGGGGGCTGCCCCCCGTCGACGAAGCGGGCGCGGGCTAGCAGGTCCTCTCCGAAGGGATCGTCGCCGTCGAGCAGTGGGGCGATTCGCACCGCGGCCGATCCCTCGTAGCGTTCCGAGATCGCCAAGAAGGAGGCGAAGGCGTCGACGCCGTCGAGTCGTTGGCCCGGTCGGTGCGCGATGACCTCGCGCCACGGTTCGTCGATGAACTCGACGCGGCGCACCACGAGGCGAAAGTCCGTCGCGTCCTCGTTGGTCACCTTGAGCCACCAACGACGTCCCTGGGCGTCGCGGAAGTGCTCGACGCTGTACTCGACGCCGTGGCGCCGCGGTTCGATCAGGACGAAGTCGGCCGTGGGCGTGGCCGCGTCGAGGTAGTACATCTCCGAGGTGGACGACGAGGACACCGCCACCAGGACGACGTCGTCGTCGCGACTGCGGCCCACCGAGACGTTGTACTGCGCATCGTCCTCTTGCAGCACCATGACGTCGTTCGCACTCGGCGTGCCGATCTCGTGGCGCCAGAGTTGCCACGGCCGCATGGCGTCGTCGACGCGGGTGTAGAAGAAGTGGCGACTGTCGCTGGCCCAGGCGAAACCGTAGTAGACGTCGTCCAGGACGTCGTCCAAGGGGTCTTGGCCCGCGAGCGGCCGCACGCTCACCCGGTGGCGCTCGTCACCTTCGAAGTCCGTGCCCACCGCGACCCACGCGTCGTCGGGGCTGACCGCCATCACCCCCACCGAGAGGAAGTCGTGACCCTGGGCCTCGACGTTCTCGTCCAGGATCACCTGTTCGCCCGCGAGGTCGACCTCGGGTGATATCTCGGGGGGGCTGGTCACGCCCGCCGTGACGCGAAGTCGGCAACTGATCGGGTAGTTCAAACCCTCGCGCGTGCGTTCGTAGTACCACCAGTCACCCCGGCGCACCGGCACCGAGATGTCGGTCTCCTCGATGCGCGACTTGATCTCGTCGAAGAGCTCGGCCTCCAAGGGGGCCAGGTGGGCGAGCTCGTGGGCGAGGTAGGCGTTCTCGGCGCGCAAGTGAGCCAGGACGTCGGCGTTGTCTCGTTCGTTCAACCAGTAGTACGGGTCGACGCGGGTATCACCGTGACGGGTGATCTCGAAGGGGCGTTGGGGGACTTGGGGGGTGGACGGCATGGCTCTACTCTGTCAGATGCCGCGATAATTGTCGGCAAGGAGTCCCGCCGAGTTAGTAACATATCCGTAGGGTTAATCCTACGAAGGAGCACAATGACCGTTGACAACCTGGACTTCAGCCGTTACCAGTTGGGCTGGTCGGACGACCAGATCCCCGTGTTCAAGCCCAAGAAGGGCATCAACGAGGCCATTGTCCGTGAGATGTCGGGCATCAAGTCCGAGGAACCGTGGATGCTCGATTTCCGGCTCAACGCGCTCAAGCGCTTCGAGCGCAAGCCGATGCTCGAATGGTTCGCCCGCCGCATGCCCGACCTCGACTTCAACGACATCTACTACTACATCAAGCCCACGGAGAACCGGGTCGAACGCTGGGAGGACCTCCCCGACGCCATCAAGAACACCTACGAGCGCTTGGGGATCCCCGAGGCCGAACGCAAGTACTTGGCGGGCGTCACCGCCCAGTACGAGTCCGAGGTGGTTTTTCACCGTAATCGTGAGGACCTGGAGCGCCTCGGCGTCCTGTTCTGTGACATGGACACCGCCGTGCGTGAGTACCCGGAGTTGGTACGCAAATACTTCGGTACGGTGATCCCGCCCAACGACAACAAGTTCGCGGCGCTGAACTCCGCGGTGTGGAGTGGTGGCTCGTTCATCTACGTGCCGCCAGGGGTCAACGTCGATCAACCCCTGCAGGCGTATTTCCGTATCAACACCGAGAACATGGGTCAGTTCGAGCGCACCTTGATCATCGCTGACGAGGGGAGCCAGGTCCACTACGTCGAGGGCTGTTCGGCGCCGGTCTATTCGACCGACTCCCTGCACTCCGCCGTGGTCGAACTCGTCGCCCTCAAGGGTTCACGGATCACTTACACGACCATTCAGAATTGGTCCAACAACGTGTACAACCTCGTCACCAAGCGCGCTCGGGCCGAGGAGGAGGCCCACGTCGAGTGGATCGATGGCAATATCGGGTCGCGCCTCACCATGAAGTACCCGAGTGTGTACCTGATGGGTCCCAAGGCGTCGGGTGAGGTCTTGTCCGTGGCGTACGCCGGCCCGGGCCAGATCCAGGACGCCGGCGCCAAGATGGTGCACTGCGCCCCCGAGACGACCTCGACGATCATCTCCAAATCCATTTCCAAGGACGGGGGCCAGACGACCTATCGTGGGCTGGTCAAAGTCGAAGAGGGAGCCACCGGCGCCAAGGCGTTCGTTCGCTGCGACGCCCTCCTGCTCGACGAACAGTCGATTTCCGAGACCAAGCCCTACATGGAGGTCGGTGAGCAGGATGCCTCGATCGGTCACGAGGCGACCGTCTCGAAGATCGGCGACGACCAGTTGTTCTACCTCATGAGTCGTGGTCTGACCGAGACCCAGTCCATGGGCATGATCGTCAACGGGTTCATCGAACCGGTGACGCGGACCCTGCCGATGGAGTACGCCGTGGAGTGGTCACGCCTGATCGAGTTACAGATGGAGGGTTCGATCGGTTAGGACCTTGGTCGCGGACACCGCGGCCGGTCTTCGCCTCGAGCGTGACACAATGGAGTCGACATGGGAATGCGAGAGGAATGCAAGCACTTCCAGAGCCGTACCTACGCCTCTGGTGAAGTCGCGCGTTTCTGCGTGCTCGGCAACGCACCGGATCAGCCCTGGAGCTGTCCCGATAACTGCCTCACCTACGAACGACGTCTGGCCGATGTGGGCTGGGCGCACGGTTCGCTGGCGCGCCGTCCCAACGTCGAAGAGCCCCCGCCCACCGACGTGCCCGTCGAGGATCGTCGCGACATCCTCAACGCCGCCAGTGAGATCATCGACGCCGTCGCGCCGGACCTCTTCGAGGAGCGCCGACGCGTCTTGGAGGAGATGGAGAAGAAACAACGTCGCGGCTGGAAGTTCTGGCGTCGTTGACGTCATCGGCGCGAGCGTCCGCTCGGGCCCGTTACACTCTCCTCGCCCCTCGTTATGACAACCTTCGCCGACTCCGCACGTTCCTACCTCGACGCCACCACGGGTTCACCCTCGCGTACCCAGGCGTGGGACGCCTTCACGACGCTGGGTCTACCGACGACGGCCGACGAAGTGTGGCGCTACGCGCCGTTGGTCGATTTCGATCTTGACCACTTCACCCTGGCCACGGGGACCGCGTCGCCCGCGCCCTCGCCCCTGGCCGTCGCCCTGGCCGAACGCGCGGGCCTGGTGGTGCGCCTCGTGGATGGCTTCCTCTGCTCAGTCGAGGGCGAACTCGCGGGCGTGAGCGTGAGTACCGTGGAATCGCAGTGGTCCCAGAAGTACGCGTCCGACGCCTTCGCTCTGCTCAACTGTGCGCTCGCTCCCGCGAGCGTCGTGGTGAGCGTCGCCGACGGCGTGAACGTCACGGCACCCATCGTCATCTTGAACACCATCACGACGGCCGCGGCGTTCCCCCAGATTCGTCTCGCTCTGGGTAGATCCGCGCAGGCGTCGATCGTCGAATACCTCGACGGAGGCGTCGACGCGCTGGTCGTGCCCGTGAGCGACTACGACCTCGCCGAGAACTCGTCGCTCCAGTTGAGCACCTATCAACGTCTCGACACCAGTGCGTGGCACATCGCACGCTCGACGGGTCACGTGGGGCGCGACGCGCGACTGCGTCAGGCGGTCATCTCCATCGGTGGTCACTACAACCGGTCGCGCAACGACGCCGAATTCTTGGCGCCGGGGGCCGAGAACGAACTGCGAACGACGTTCTTGGGGTCGGGGGATCAAGTGCATGATTTCCGCACGCGCCAGTTCCACCGCGTGGGTCGCACCCGCTCGACCCTGCTCTCCAAGGGCGCCGTGGCGGATCACTCTCGCTCGGTCTACACCGGCCTGATCGAGATCGAGAAGGGGGCCAAGCGCACCGACGCGCGCCAGACGAATCACAACCTGCTGCTCTCACCGCACGCGCACGCCGACAGCGTCCCCAACCTGGACATTCGCGAGAACGACGTGATGTGCGCCCACGCCTCGAGCGTCGGTCCGCTCGACGAACTGCAGCGTTGGTATCTCGAGTCGCGCGGCGTCTCGCGACCGGACGCCGAGCGCCTCATGATCCAGGGTTTCTTCAACGAGATGCTCGCGACGCTGCCCGCAGAACTGGCCAGCGTCGTCGAGCGCGACCTGGGCGAGGTCCTGCAACTGGTGGAGATCGTGACGCCGTGACGACGTTCGATATCGGCACGCTCGACGACTACGAGCACGGTCAGGCCACCCAGGTGCGCCGTGGCGACCGCGTCCTGGTCGTGGTGCGCATCGAGGACGACGTGTACGTCCTCGATGACCGCTGCAGCCACGAGGACTTCTCGTTGGCGCAGGGCGAAGTCGACGTGGCGACCTGCGAGATCGAGTGTGCGCGCCACGGCGCCATGTTCCAGCTCAAGGACGGCGAGCCCGCGTCGTTCCCCGCGACGCGCCCCGTCGCGCACTACGACGTTCAACACGAGGCCGGGCGACTCCAGGTGGTGGTGAAATGAGCGTTCTGTCGATCTCGGGCCTGCGCGTGGACGTCGCGGGCAAGGAAGTCCTGAAGGGCTTCGACCTGACCATGTCGTCGGGTGAAGTGCACGTCATCATGGGTCCCAACGGTTCGGGGAAGTCCACGCTGGCGCACGCGATCGCCGGTCACCCGGGCTACCAGGTCCGTGAGGGGTCGGTGCGGATCGATGGCGTCGAACTCCTCGACCTGTCGCCGACCGAGCGGGCCCGTCACGGACTCTTCCTCGCCCTGCAACACCCGATGGAGGTGCCCGGGGTGCGGCCCGTGGACCTGTTGGCGGCCGCGGGCGCCTCGCGCGTCGATCTGATGGCGCGTATGCGCGACGAGGCCCGTCGCGTCGAACTGCGACCCGACGTGCTCGAGCGGTTCGTCAACGTCGACTTGTCGGGGGGGGAGCGAAAGCGTGCGGAGATGGTGCAGCTGGCCATCCTTCGACCCAAGTTCGCCCTGCTCGACGAGATCGACTCGGGTCTGGACGTCGACGCCCTGGGCGCCGTCGCCCGTCGCCTCCAAGAAGCGACCCTCGAATGGGACTGTGGGGTGCTGGCAATCACCCACTTCCGGCGACTGCTGCACGAGTTGACGCCCACCACGATCCACGTGGTGAGCGCGGGTCGGGTGGTGGCGACCGGTGGTCCGGAGCTCGCCGAGATCCTGGAAAGGGATGGTTACGAGCCCTTTCGAATTGAGTAGAAGTACATTCGATTCTTAAGTTTCGCTGGTAAAGTCTCCTAATGCCCTCGGGAACCCCTGACGATGCACGTGGTCGGTCGCGTCGCGCCACCCCCCACCCCGGCGGCCTCGCGAACGCGCACCGTCTCGCCGCACTGGGTGAAGCCATCGACGAGAAGGCGGGCGTGAAACACAAGAAGCGTGTCCCCAAGGCCGCGCGCACCGGTTGGCGACGTCACCGGGGCTGGTGGATCTCCGGCGTGTCGGTGCTCGTGGTCCTCGCGGTGATCGTGGGCGGCGGCTACCTGTACGCGAACTGGCGATTCAGCCAGATCCCCAAGCTCAACGTCGCCGGCGAAGTGGCCCGGGTGGGCAATCAGCCCTTCAACATCCTCGAGATCGGATCGGACTCGCGCGCGGGGCTCTCGGGCTACGTGGCGGCCCAGACGGGTGCCTCGACCGGCCAGGCCTCGGGTCAGCGCAGTGACGTGGTCAAAATCATGCACGTCGATCCAGCCAACAATACGATCACGGTGCTGTCGATTCCTCGCGACACCGTGACCACGCTGCTCGCCAATCAGAATCTCTACGGAAAGTTCAACCGGCTCAACGTGAACTTCGGCACGGGACCCTCCCTGCTGTCCCAGACCATCACCGCCAATTTCGGCATCCCCATCGCTCACACCGTGGTCGTGAGCTTCGCCGGCATCATCAACGCGGCCAACGCGATCGGCGGGGTCTACTTGAACTTCCCCTACCCGGCCAAGGACGCCTACTCGGCGCTCAACATCCCCCACGCGGGCTGTCAACTGGTGACGAACTTCCAGGCGCTCGCCCTGGTGCGCAGCCGGCACTACCAGTGGTACCAGAACGGCGTGTGGCACATGGACGTGACCAGTGACTACGGTCGCATCTACCGTCAGAACGAATTCATCAAGGGCATGATCGCACGGGCCAAGGGGCTCTACAATCCCATCACCATCGACTCGTTCCTCTCGAAATTACCCGCGGGGATCGCGCTCGACAGTCACTTCTCCCTCGGCGAGTTGATCGGTCTGGCGATCAAGTTCCACAACATCGATCCGACCAATCTCGTGACCTACACTTTGCCCACCGCTCCGGGTTCCTACGGCAACCTCGGCAGCATCCTCTTCGTGCAGGAACCCGCGATGCAGCAGACCCTCATCAGGATCTTCGGCAACCAACTGATCAAACCGACCAATCCACCACCGGTCAATTCCGCCGGCGCGACGCCGACCTGGACGGTTCCCACGACGGCCAAGACGTCGTCGGTGCAGATCCCGTCCAAGGGCGCCTCGTTCCTGGTGAACCTGGCCGCCTCGTCGAGCACCGCCCCGACCACCACGACGACGTTGCCCCCCGAAGGCGACCAGTACTTCGATCCCTTCCCCTGCACGCCCAAATAGGCGACGCGCTAGGTGGAGGTCTCGTCGAGCGCCTGGGCGAGGGTGTTCCAGGCGAGCGTCGCGCACTTGATGCGTACCGGGAACTTGACGACGCCGGCCAGGGCGGCGAGTTCGCCGAGGCGGCGCAGGTCGGCGTCGGGCGACGTCGCGACCGCGGGCTCGCCGAGTTGGCCCTCGTGCACGGTCATCAACTGCTTGAACGTGGCGATGGTGTCGCGTACCTGTTCGAGGGTCTTGCCCTTGACGGCGCCGCTCATGAGCGACGACGACGCCTGGGAGATCGAGCAGCCGTGTCCGGTCAGCTTGATGTCGACCAAGACGCCGTCGTCGATCAGGACGTAGACGACGATCTCGTCACCGCAGAGCGGGTTGAACCCTTCGACGTGGTGGGCCGGGGGGGGCAGTTCACCACGATTGCGCGGTGAACGATAGTGGTCGAGAATGATCTCGCGGTACAGGTCGTCGAGGTTCGCCATGATCAACCGAACATCGTCACGGCGTGGGTGAGGGCCTCGAGCAGGACGTCGGTGTCGCTCACCAGGGAGTAGGGCCCGTAGGACGCCCGGGCGGTGGCCGCGAGGCCGAATCGCTTCATCAACGGTTTGGCGCAGTGGTGCCCCGGACGCACGCAGACGCCGAACTGATCAAGCACCTGGGCGACGTCGTGCGGGTGCACACCCTCGACGTCCAGCGAGATCACCCCGCCGCGGTCGAGGGTGTCACTCGGGCCGATGACGCGCACCCGGCCGTTGAACTCCAGGGCGAGACGAGTCAACGCGTCGCCGGTGAGCTCCTTCTCGTAGGCGGCGATGTTGTCCATGCCCAGGCCTTCGAGATACGTCAGTGCGGCGGCGAGGCCCGCCGTCTCGGCGATGGGTGGGGTACCGGCTTCGAAGCGTGAAGGACCGGTCGTGGCGGTGAACCCGTTGACGCTCACGTCCTTGATCATGCCGCCACCGCCGAGGAAGGGGGGCATCGACGACAGGATCTCCTGACGTGCCCACAGGACCCCGAGGCCCGTCGGTCCGAGCATCTTGTGCGCGGAGAAGGCGAGGAAGTCCACGTCGAGCGCCACGACGTCGGTCGACGAATGCGCCACGGACTGCGCGCCGTCCACGGCGATCAACGCCCCGTGCGCGTGGGCCATCTCGGCGAGATCGTGAATCGGATTGATGGTGCCGAGCACGTTGGACATACCGGTCACGGACACCAGTTTGACGCCACGCATCAACTCATCGATCCGGGAGATGTCGAGTCGGAAGTCGTCGTCCACCGGGATGAAGCGAACTTCGACGCCGTGTGACTCGCGCAATTGGAACCAGGGCACGATGTTGGCGTGGTGCTCCATCTCGCTGACGAGCACGACGTCACCGGGCGAGAGGAACGCCGCCCCCCACGAGCGCGCCAGCAGGTTGAACGCCTCGGTGGCGTTCTTGGTGAAGACGATCTCCTCGGAGCCGCCGGGGGCGTTCAAGAAACGTGCCGTGCGCGCGCGCGCCCCTTCGTAGACGGCGGTGGCTTCGTTGGCCGTCTGGTACACGCCGCGGTGGACGTTGGCGTGGTGATGCTGGTAGTAGCGGTCCATCGCTTCGATGACCGATCGCGGGGTCAGCGACGACGCGCCCGAGTCGAGGTAGGTGATCGGTCGATCGTTGATCACTCGTTGCATCAAAGGAATGTCGCCGCGAACTTGCCGCGGGTCGAAACTGGTCACGAGGTGACCGGGCGCAACTCGTCGTAGCCGCGCTCCTCGATGGCGCGGGCCAGCGACGCGTCCCCCGAGGTCTCGATGCGACCATCGATCAACACGTGGACGCGATCGGGTTCGATCTCCTCGAGCAACTTCACGTAGTGCGTGACGACCACGACCCCCATGTCGGGGTGTTCGTCGCGCACGGTGCGCACGCCGCGCGCGACGATGCGCAGGGCGTCGATGTCCAGGCCGGAATCGGTCTCGTCGAGCAACGCGAGCGCCGGAGCTAGTAGCGCCATCTGCAGGACCTCGTTGCGTTTGCGTTCACCCCCGGAGAACCCGTCGTTGAGGTGGCGTTCAGCGAAGGCGGGGTCCATGCCCAGGCGCTCCATCCACTCCATCAGGTCGAGGCGGACCTCGAGGATGCTCAACTCCTCTAGGCCCTTGCGCGCGGCGATCGCCTGGCGTAGGAATTGCACCACGGACACGCCGCTGATGGCCTCGGGGTGTTGGAACGCCAGGAAGATGCCGGCGCGGGCGCGTTCGTCGGGTGTCCACTTGGCGATGTCCTGGCCCTGGAACAGTATCGACCCACCGGTGATGGTGTAGCCCGGATGGCCCATGATGACGTTCGCCAGCGTCGACTTGCCGGCGCCGTTGGGCCCCATCAGGGCGTGGACTTCGCCAGCGCCGACGACGAGGTCCACGCCGCGCAGGATGTCCTCGCCATCGGCGTGCGCGTGGAGATTCCGTAGTTCGAGCAGGGGTGTTGTCACGGTGGACAGCCTACCGGGAGCCCCGATATCCGTTACTCACCAGCCCCGCGCGACCCACTCGTCCAGGTGAGGACGTTCGACGCCCACGGTCGTGGCCGCGCCGTGGCCGGGCCACACGATCGTGTCGGCCCCGTAGGGTCGAAAGAGGCGTTGCTCGATGCTGGTGATGATGGTGGCGAAGTCCCCGCCCTCGAACGAGGTGGCTCCGGGTCCCCCGGGAAAGAGCGTGTCCCCGCTGAAGAGCACGGGGGTCCCCACCAGGGAGAAGCAGAGTGAACCGGGCGTGTGTCCAGGGGTGTGGATCGTGCGCAGGCGAAGGTCGCCCACGATCACGTCCACGTCATCGTCGAGTAGGTGGTCGTACCCGGGCAACAGTCCGGCGTCCTCGGCACGCACCCACACGTCGAGGCCCGCGGCGCGGACCTGGGCAACGGCGCCGATGTGGTCCCAGTGCCCGTGGGTCTCGAGCACCGAGGCCACGCCGAGCGTCCTGGCGACGTCGAGGAGTCTCTCGTGTTCGTTGGCGGCGTCGATGAGCGTCGCGACGCCGGTGCGTCGACAGCGTACGACGTACACGTTGTTGTCGAGGGGACCGACGACGAAGCGATGGACTTCCGCGGCGGCGCTCGACCAGACCAGGGCGACGTTGTGCACGCTCTGAGTCTGCCAGAACTCGCGCGCCGCGCGACCTGCTTTACCATAGGGGGACACCATGATCGACCACGAACAACTCACCAGCGCCACGTCCGTACTCGATCTGCGGGTGGCGCACTCGGAGAGTCGTCCCCTGGCGAATCACGTTTTGATCCTGGTGCACGGGCTGCCGCGCGCCATGGGCATGGGACGCCAGGCGGCCGGATTGCTGCCCGAACTCGCCGAACACTTGTCGAACGAGTCGGGTTGGCTGGTGGCGACGGGCACCCTGTCGGGCGTGGGTTCGAGTACGGGGACTTTCTCGGCCACCAAGTGGAAGTCCGACCTGGCGATGATCATCGAACGCGTCGCCGAGGGTGAGCCGCGTATCTCACTCGCCGGCTTCGGTTTCGGCGGTTCGCTCGCCCTCAACATCGCCGCCACCGATGACCGCATCCGCGGCGTCGCCACCTTCGCCTCGCCGGCGGACCTGAACGCGTGGTGCGGGGACGCGGAGGAATTCCACCGGTCCGTCCAGGTGGCCGGCGTGGTCGGCGACCCGACCGAGTTGCTCGACCCGGCGGCGCTGCGTGCCGACGTGATCGCCGTCGACCCCGTGGGTTCGATCGCGACCATTCCGCCGCGCCGCCTCCTGATCGGGCACGGGTCCGACGACATGGAAGTACCCGTCGGCGACGCGCGACTGCTCGTCAGCGGCGCCGAAGGTCGCGCCGAGTTGCGCATCATCCAGGGCGCGGGGCATCAGTTGCGCGCCGACCCGCGGATGGTGGCCACGCTACTGGGGTGGCTGGATCGCCACCGTTAACAGCGCGCCGCCGCCACGCCGCCACGTCGCCGTTCACGCGCCGCACATCGGGTCCTCGCGAACGCCCCCGCACGACGAGAGCGCCAGAGTTCGGTTCGAACACGGGGGCAAGGCCTCGGGCCGTCGCGGCCCCGAGGGTCGACGTATCCGTGGACGCGGTCCCCGGTAGGGCAGAATGGAGGGATGCAAATACCCGCCAAGGCCGAGTACGCCATTCGCGCGTTGCTCACCCTGGCGGCGAACCCGCACTCGGTGAGTGCCGAGCACCTCGCCCAGGAGCAGGAACTGCCCTCGAAGTTCCTCGGTGCCATCATGTCGGACTTGCGACGGGGGGGTCTGGTGACGAGCCAGCGCGGCCCCGAGGGGGGCTTTCGTCTCGCGCGTGACGCCGACGAGATCATGATCGCCGATATCCTGCGCGTCGTCTCAGGACCCATGGCGGGCGTGCGCGGCATGCGACCCGAGACGTTGCACTACGAGGGCGAGGCGACCCACCTGCGCGACGTGTGGGTGGCGGTGCGCGCCGCGTTGCGCGAGGTGCTCGAGCACGTGACCTTGGGCGAGGTGTTGCGCGGTGACCTGCCCGAAGCGGTCACGCGCTTCACCGACGACGCCGACGCGTGGATCACCCGGCACCCGTGAAGCGCATCCACACCGATGGATCGTGTCGCGGGAACCCGGGGCCCGGCGGGTGGGCCTGGGCCTCGGGCCGCGACGACTACGCCAGCGGCGCCGACGCGCGCACGACGAATCAGCGCATGGAGGTCATCGCGGTGATCGAAGCCCTGCGCGCCAACCCCGAGGGCACCGTGGAGATCGTGAGCGACTCGACCTACGTCGTGAAATGTTTTCACGACCGGTGGCACGCCGGTTGGTTGCGGCGCGGGTGGAAGAACTCCCAGGGCCAACCCGTCGCCAATCGAGACCTCTGGGAGGTGCTGATCCCCCTCGTGCTCGACGTCGAGCGCGAGGTGCACTTCTCCTGGGTCAAGGGTCACTCGGGCGACGTGATGAATGATTTCGTCGACGCCCTTGCCACCGAAGCCGCCGATCGCCAACGGGGGCGCTCGAGCCGCGACTGAGGGTTTTCGGGGTCGCGGGGAATCATTAGGATTGCGCGGGGGACAACACCGACTCTTTGAAGGGAATTACCGTGGCTAACGAGGTCCAGAAGTTCGATGTCGTCATTGTCGGAGGAGGACCCGGTGGATACGCCGCCGCACTCTACGGAGCCGCTGGCGGACTCAATATCGCCCTCATCGAGCGCGACAAGGTTGGTGGGACTTGCCTGCACCGCGGCTGCGTGCCCGCCAAGGAGTTCCTGGAGACGGCTCACGTTCGCCGTACCCTCGAGCACTCCGCGGCCTTCGGTATCACCGCCACGAGCGTGGACGTCGACTTCGCGGTGTCGCAGTCGCGAAAGAACGAAATCGTCGAGCGTCTGCACAAGGGATTGTCGGGTCTCTTGAAGGGCCGCAAGGTCACGATCTTTGAGGGTACCGGACGACTCGACGCCAACGAGACCGTGACCATCGTCGACGGTGCCGACGCCGGCGTGGTGGCCCAGGGCACCAACGTCATCGTGGCGGCCGGTTCGGTCCCGCGCACGATCCCCGGCTTCGACGTGGATGGCACGTTCGTGCTGACCTCGGACGAGTTCCTCAACCTGACGTCGCTGCCCGCTAGCGCCGCCGTCATCGGCGGCGGCGCGATCGGTTGTGAGTTCGCGTCGATGCTGGCCGACATGGGAACCAAGGTCACCATCCTCGAGGGCCTGCCCTCGATCCTCGCCGGCTGCGACGCTGAGGTGGCCACCGTGGTGCAGCGCGCGTTCAAGAAGCGCGGCATCGAGATCCTCACCGGCGTCACCATCACCGGTCATACGCCGGCCAAGAAGGGGACCGCGGTCCACGTGGACGGTGCGCCGGACGTGAACGTCGACATGGTCGTCGTCTCGGTGGGGCGCAGTCCGCGCACTCAGGGTCTCCTGGGCGAGGGCACCGGCGTCGAGATCAACGAGCGTGGTTTTGTGGTGGCCGACGGCTACATGCGCACCGCGAATCCCCACGTCTTCGCCCTGGGCGACGTCGTGGCCGGCACGCCGCAACTCGCGCACGTGGCGTTCGCCGAGGCGGTCGTCACGATCAAGACGATTCTGGGCGAAGCGGTCGTGCCGGTGGACTACGACCGCGTGCCGTGGGCGATCTACTCCAACCCCGAAGTGGCCTTCTGTGGCCTCACCGAAGCGGCGGCCAAGGAGCGCGGCTACGACGTGGTGGTCAAGAAGGACCCCTTCGGCGGCAACAGCCGGGCCCAGATCATCGGCGACACCGACGGCGTCGTCAAGATCATCGCCGAGAAGCGCGCCGACGGCACCGCCGGTCAGATCCTCGGCGTGCACATGGCGGGCCCCTGGGTCACCGAGCAGTTGGGCGCGGGCTACTACGCGGTGAACTGGGAGGCGACGGCCGAGGAGGCCGCGGCGTTGATCCAGCCGCACCCGTCGCTCTCGGAGACCTTCGGTGAGACCCTGCTCGCCCTGGCTGGTCGAGGCATCCACGTTGGCTGACGTCACCCTCCCGTCGCTCGGTGAGTCGGTCACCGAAGGAATCATCACGCAATGGTTCAAGAAGGTGGGCGACGCCGTCGCGCGCGACGAGCCACTTTTCGAGGTCTCCACCGACAAGGTGGACTCCGAGATGCCCTCACCGGCCGCGGGTGTGCTCACCCAGATCCTCGCCGAAGAGGGTGACACGGTCCAGACGGGGGCCCGCGTCGCCGTGATTGACGAGGGTGCGGCGCCGTCGTCGACCCCGATCTCGGTCGCGACCCCCGTCACCACCGCGGGGCCCGCGACCCCGACCTCCGCGACGCCGGCGCCGAGCGCCTCGGCCCAGGGGGACGCGCGCGGCGCCGCGGGCGTCATCGTCTCACCGGTGGTGCGTCGGATCTTGATGGACGGTGGCGTCGAACCCTCGACCCTGACCGGCTCGGGGCCCGGCGGGGCGATCACTCGTCGTGACGCCGAGCGGGCGGTCGCCCTCGGGCCGACCGAGGAGGTCGTGGTCGCCCTCTCGCACGGACAGCGTCGGATGGGCCAGCACATGAGCGTCTCGGTGCTCTCGGCCCCCCACGGCTTCGTGGCCGTCGAGGTCGACGCGCGCGTCTTCGACGACGTCGACGCCGTCGGTCGTGAGAGCGCCGACGGCTTCGCCATCACCGACGAGTCGGTGGTCACCGTGGCGGCGGTGCGTGCGTTGGCGGAGTTCGAATCCTTGAACGCGACGTTCAGTGACGACCAATTGACGGTGCACCGCACGATCTCGGTGGGACTCACGCGCCACGTCGCCGACGGCGGCATGCTGGTCCCCGTGGTGCACGCCGCCGCCGGACTGACCCTGCGGGCCCTCGCGCGACGCAGCGCCGAGCTCGACGAGCGCCTCGCCTCACGCCAACTCAACGCCGATGACCTCATGGGCGGCACCTTCAGCGTGGCGTCGGCCCCGACACCGCACACCCTGTGGAGCGTGCCCATCATCATCCAGCCCCAGGTGGCGGTCCTGAGCATCGGCGCGGTGCGTCGAGCGCCCGTCGTCGCGTCGCGTGACGGGGCGAACGTGCTCGAGGTGGGGCGTCGAGTGATCCTCGGACTCTCCTTCGACCATCGGGTCTGCGACGCGGCGCTGGCCGCTCGCTACCTCGAGCGCGTCGGCGAGTTGTTGGCCGGCCTCGACGTGGCCAGCGAGAGATAGTGCTGCGCCGCCGTCACCTAGGGCGCGTGTCGTTCGCCGAGGCCGACGACCTCCAGCGCGCGCTGCTCGAGGCCACGGACGACTACGTCCTGCTCTTCGAACACCCGCCCACCTACACCCGCGGCATCCGCGCCCGCGAGGAGCACTTCCTCGTGGCGGCGGATTCGTTGAACGCGGACGTGGTCAGTACCGATCGCGGTGGTGACGTGACCTACCACGCGCCCGGACAGGCCGTCGGGTGGGCGATCGTCACCGTGAGGGACGATCCCGCGGCGGGCCGGCTCCACGTCACCGCCCTCGAAGAGGCGGTGATCGCCACGGTGCGCAGTTTCGACCCCGAAGGACGCCTCGGCGAGATCGGACGCTTGAAGGGGTACCCCGGTGTCTGGGCCCGTCTCGACAGCCGCCCCCACAAGATCGCCGCGGTGGGCGTGCGCACCCGGCGCAATCGTCGCGGTGAACGTCGCACCCTGCACGGCGTGGCGCTCAACGTCGACATCGACCTGGCGGGTTTCGCGGCCATCGTCCCCTGCGGCATCGTGGACAAGCCGGTGGGTTCGATGAAGTCCCTGGGTCTCGACGTCGGGGAGGCCGAGGTGGAGGAGCGCCTCGGTCAGGAGTTGGCCGCGCGTCTGGGGTCCGAGCAGCGTGTCGCGCGCGTGGACCGGTCGGCGGCGAGCACGTCCGACGAGCGGCCGTTGATCCGGCGACTGCGCAAGGCCGGCGTCAACCCTGACGAGGCGCTGTCGATCAACTCGCGCAAGCCCGACTGGCTGCGCATCGAGGCGCACATGGGCCAGGAGTACCAGTCGCTGCGCACCTTGACCGAGGACCTACGCCTGGTGACGGTGTGCGAGGAAGCGGGCTGCCCCAACATCTTCGAGTGCTGGGAGAGTGGAACGGCGACGTTCATGGTCAACGGCGAGCGCTGCACCCGCGCCTGCGGGTTCTGCCTGATCGACACCCGCAAGCCCCTGGCCCTGGACCCCACGGAACCCTCACGGGTGGCCGAAGCCGTCGTGCGACTCGGCCTCAGCCACGCCGTCGTGACCTGCGTCGCGCGCGACGACCTCGACGATGGCGGGGCCGGCGCGATCGCCGACACCATCCGTGCGATCCGCGAACGTTCGCCCGAGACCAACATCGAAGTCCTCATCAGCGACCTCAAGGGCGACCCGGCCGCGCTACAACTCATCATCGACGCGCGCCCCGACGTGATGAACCACAACATGGAGACGGTGGCGCGCCTGCAGCGCGCGGTGCGCCCGAGCGCGGCCTATCATCGCTCGCTCACCGTACTGGCTCGTTCCGTGGCGGCCGGACTGACCACCAAGTCGGGCATGATGGTCGGTCTGGGCGAGACGGCCGACGAGGTCGAAGAGGTGCTGGTCGACCTGGCCTCGGTGGGGGTGTCGATCGCCACCATCGGCCAATACCTGCGACCCACCGCCCAGCATCTACCGGTCGCACGCTACTGGGAACCGGCGGAGTTCGACGACCTGGCGCGACGCGGACAGCGAGCGGGTCTGGCCCACGTCCAGGCCTCGCCCCTGACGAGGTCGAGCTACCACGCTCGCGAGGCGCTGAGTGACGCGACGCCCCTGGCCCTTCCGACGCGGCGATAGGCGTGGCGCCGGTGCCCGGTTCACCCTCAGCACTCGTCGCGTCGCCGGCGCAGAATCGGGTGGCCCCCACCGAGCCGGCGGGGTCGCGTCGCGGTGAGTGAAACCTTCGACACGAAGGTCCGCGGCGACTACCTCCTCACCGCCGACGCGCGGCGACTCTCGACCGACGTCATCCACGGATGGTTGTCGCGCGAGGCGTACTGGGCGAAGGGACGCAGCCGCGAGGCCGTCGCATCATCCATCGCCCACTCGAACCTCTACGGCGTCGTGCACGCCAGTGGCGAGATGGTCGCGTGCGCCCGGATGCTCACCGATCACGTGACCTTCGGTTGGATCGACGACGTCTTCGTCGCCGAGGCGCATCGCGGTCAGGGCCTGGGCACCTGGATGGTGGGCGAGATCGTGGAGCACTGGTCCGCGAGGGGCCTGCGTCGGATCATGCTCGCCACGCGCGACGCCCACGCCGTCTACGCCGCGGTGGGTTTCCGCGCGCTCGCGCACCCCGAACGCATGATGGAGATCGACCGGCGCGCCGCCTTTTGAGGAGTGGCTCAGGCGACGAAGTACTTGGCCATCGGGTGATGACAGATGATCGCGTCGGTGGTCTGCTCGGGGTGCAATTGGAAACCCTCGGAGACTTCGACGCCGATGCGACTGGCCTCGAGTAGATCGGCCACTTTCGCGTTGTCGGTGAGGTCCGGACAGGCGGGGTAGCCCCACGAATACCTTCCGCCACGGTACTGCTGGCGGAACAGGCCGAAGAGCGAGGGGCCGTCCTCGTTCTGGTAGCCGAGCTCCTCGCGGATGCGCTGATGCCATAGTTCGGCGAGCGCCTCGGCCATCTCCACGCCCAGGCCGTGCAGCAACAGGTAGTCGCTGTAGCGGTTCTCGGCGAAGAGCTCGGCGCAGCGCTGTGACACGCGTGATCCCATCGTGACCAGCATGAAGCTGGCGTAGTCCTTGTCCTCACTGCTCACCGGGCGAAAGAAGTCGGCGATACAGAGGTACGGCGCCACGTGCTGGCGGGGGAAGTGGAAACGGGTCTGCTCGCTGCGACGGGTGTCGTCGGTGTAGACGATGAGGTCCCCACCCTCGGACGCGACGGGGAAGTGTCCCCACACGACCTGGGGAGTGAGCAAGCCCTCGGCCTTGGCGATCGCGAGCTGCTCGCGCAGGTTCGCGCCGACGCGTTCCTTGAAGGCCGGGTCGTCCTCGCCGTCCTCGGGTCGAAAGCCCCACTGGTTGCGAAACAGCGCGGTGAGGTTGAGGTACTCACTGATCTCGTCGACGGACATCCCCTTGGCCACGCGGCTGCCCAGGAACGGCGGGGGGAACAGCGGATTGTCGCTCTCGACGTCGGGACTGCGCGTCGGCAGGTCGTCGGGCGCCTCACCCTGCTCACCGCGGATCTTGCGGTGCACGTTCTTCTCGGAGATCTCGCGACCGAAGAGCGGGTCGTCCTCGCCGGTCTTGCGGATCTCACCGAGTCGGTCGAGGACGCGCAGTCCCTCGAAGGCGTCCTTGCCGTAGAAGACCCGACCCTCATAGGTCTCGCGAAGGTCGCGCTCGACGTAGGTACGCGTGAGGGCGGCACCGCCCAGGAGCACCGGGACGTTGGACATCCCGCGTTCGTTCATCAGCTCGAGGTTCTCGCGCATGATGAGCGTGGACTTGACCAGCAGTCCGCTCATTCCCAGCGCGTCGGCGTGATTCTCCTCGACCGCGGTGAGCATCTCGTTGATGCCGACCTTGATGCCGAGGTTGACCACCTCGTACCCGTTGTTGGTCAAGATGATGTCGACGAGGTTCTTGCCAATGTCGTGCACGTCACCCTTGACCGTCGCGAGGACCACCTTGCCACGCCCCCCCTGGTCACTCTTTTCCATGAAGGGCTCGAGGTGGGCGACCGCGCTCTTCATGGTCTCGGCCGATTGCAGCACGAACGGCAGTTGCATCTCTCCACTGGCGAAGAGCGTGCCGACCTCGCGCATGCCCTCGAGCAGGACGTCATTGACGATGCTCAGCGGGGCGAGGCCCCGGGCCATCGCCTGGTCGAGGTCGCCCTCGAGTCCCACGCGCACTCCGTCGATGATGCGTCGGCGTAGTCGTTCCTCGAGGGGGAGGTCGTCGATGGAGGCGGCGTTGTTGCTCGAGATGGTGGCACCCTCGAAGAGCCGCAGCAATTCACTCAACGGGTCGTAGTCCTCGCGACGTCGGTCGTAGATCAGGTCGAGACAGACGCGCCGCGCCTCCTCGTCGACGCGCGCGAGGGGCAGGATCTTGGACGCGTGCACGATGGCGGCGTCGAGGCCGGCGTCGGCGCACTCGTGCAGGAAGACGCTGTTGAGCACTTGTCGCGCGGCCGGGTTGAGACCGAAGGAGACGTTGGAGAGCCCCAGAATGGTGCGCACGCCGGGCAGCTCGGACTTGATGCGCCGGATCGCCTCGATGGTCTCGATGCCGTCGCGACGCGACTCGATCATCCCGGTCGACAGGGGCAGCGCCAAGGGGTCGATGAAGATGTCCGTTGCCGCGAGACCGTAGCGCGACACCGCGAGTTCGGTGATGGCGGTGGCGGCGCGGACCTTCCAGTCGGCGCTGCGGGCCTGCCCCTCCTCGTCGATGCAGGTCGCGACCACGGCCGCGCCGAACTCCGCGGCGAGCGAGAGGAATCCGTCGAGTCGGGTACCGGGACCGTCACCCTCCTCGAGGTTCACCGAATTGAGGATCGCCTTGCCCCCGAGCCAGGTCAGGGCCTGACGCGCCACCTTGGTCTCCGTGGTGTCGACCATGACCGGCACCGAGGATTGCGTCGCCAGGCGGCTCATCACCTCGTTCATGTCCGCGACACCGTCGGCGCCGGTGTAGTCCACGCAGACGTCGAGGATGTGGGCACCTTCCTTGATCTGATCGCGCCCGATGGCGACGCAGGTGTCCCAGTCACCGGCCAGCATCGCCTCGCGGAACTTCTTGGACCCGTTCGCGTTGGTGCGTTCGCCCACCAACAGCACCGAGCGGTCCTGTTGGTAGTTGACGCTCGAGTAGATCGACGCCACCGAGGGCTCGAGCACCGGGTGGCGCTCGTGACGCGTGAGGGGCCGCACCGCCTCGACGACGCGCGCCAGGTGTTCGGGTGTGGTGCCGCAGCATCCACCGACGGCGGCCACGCCGTATTCGCCGACGAACTTCGAGAGGTGCTCGGCCAGTCCCTCGGGGGTGAGGTCGTAGTGCATCTTGCCGTCCACCACGCTGGGTAGGCCGGCGTTGGGTAGGCACGAGAGCGGCATCGGTGCCGATTCCGAGAGGGTCCGCAGCGGTTCGTACATCTCGACCGGTCCGGTGGCGCAGTTGAGGCCCAGCACGTCCACGCCCAGCACGCTGAGCGACGTGACGGCCGCGCCGATCTCGGTGCCGGGCAGCATCCGCCCGGTCAACTCGATGGTGACCTGGGCCTGAATCGGCACCACGCGCCCGTGGCGGGCCATGGCGCGGTGACACGCCGCGATAGCGGCCTTGCCCGACAAGAGGTCGAACATCGTCTCGACGATCAAGAGATCCACGCCGCCCTCGAGCAGGCCGTAGGCCATCTCCTCGTAACTGTTCGAGAGGTCGTCGTAGGTGATCTGTCCCAGCGTCGGGAACTTCGTGCCCGGACCCATGGAACCCGCGACGAAACGCGGATGGCCCACCGTGGCGTACTCGTCGGCGACGCGCCGCGCGAGCACCGCCGCGGCGTGGCTCAACTCGAAGGCGCGGTCCGCGATGCCGTATTCGCCGAGCACGACCGAGAACGACCCGAAGGAATCGGTCTCGATGACGTCCACGCCCACGTCGAGGAAGGAGCGGTGCAGCGTCTCGATCGCGTCGGGGCGGGTGAGGACGAGCAATTCGTTGCACCCTTCGAAGGAGCTGCCGCCGAAGTCGTCGGCGGTGAGCTCCTGGGTCTGCAGGTTGGTGCCGGTCGCCCCGTCGTAGACCAGGACCCGCTCGGCGAGCGCCGCCAGGTACGGATCGTCGCTGCGGGGACGCGAAAACGGGAGGTGGGGGCGCGGTGTCATTGGTTAATCAGGCTACCCGTGCGCGGATCGAAGTCACTACGCTTGACCCGTGAAGATCTACACGCGCAAGGGCGATGACGGGACGACCGGACTGCTCTACGGGG
>JABBOA010000024.1 GCA_019352075.1 Acidobacteriota bacterium
CACCCGACGCTCACCACCGCGACCACGACGCCCACCACGACCACCACGACCACCACGGTGATACCGACCGGCCCCCCCGCCACGGGATTTGGTGGCACTGCGGGACCCCGCACCACGCCGCGAACGCCCCTGGTGCTGGGTTCACTCGCCCTCGCGCTCATCTTCGGCGGCGTAGCGATGCGTGAACGACGTCGTGCCCGCCGCGATCGCTAAGTCGGGTCCGTCGTCGCTGCGGCGCCTCCGGAACAGACACCGTCGTCGCGCGCGCCTTTACGGGGCGCTGTCGATGGCGGCCGTCGGGTGCGCGGTCACGCTCTGGGTGACGAACACCGGTTCAGCTCCGAACCCGACCACTCGCGCAGCGGCCACGGTCACGGTGCCTCCGCCGACGGGTACCACCGTCAGCCCCGTCAGCCCCGTCAGCCCCGTCAGCCCCGTCGGCCCCGGTCGCTCCATCCCTCGCGAACTGGTCGTGCCGGCGCTCGGGATCGACCTGGCCGTCGGGCAACTGGGTCTGCAGGCGAACCACCAGGTCCAGGTACCCACGACCGCCCACACGGTCGGTTGGTTCCGACTGGGCCCGACGCCCGGGCAAGTGGGCTCCGCGGTCATCCTGGGACACGTGGACTCGTATCGTGGTCCGGGAGTCTTCTTTGAGCTCAAGACCCTCGCCGTCGGTGCGCCCATCGAGGTGCGTCGCGCCGACGGCAGCGTCATGGAGTTCCGCGTGACCCGAGTCGTCGAATACCCCAAGTCCAACTTTCCCGACGCCCTGGTCTACGGTTCGTCGAGCGGACGTTACTTGAATCTGGTGACGTGCGGCGGGACCTTCGACCACGCCACGGGTAGTTACGAATCGAACATCGTGGTCTTCAGTCGACTCGTGGGCGTCACCGGGACCGGGACCGTCACGAAGTAGTTCGCTCGCCGGCGTCGTCGTGCTCGCGTGGGACGCCTCGCGATTCGTGCCCGCGGGCGAGATCGAGCCCCGACCCGAGAGTCCGGCGGTGACGGGGCCCGTCGCACGGACTCCGGGTTGAAGTCGACAAATATTTATAATAACATAATCATTGTGTCCACTCAACGCGCCCTCGACGTTGGCGCCGCCGCGGCGCCCCTGACCCGACGGCGGCGGGTCACCATCCTGTTGATCTGCTCGATGAGTCTGCTCATCGTGGGCCTCGATGTGACGATCGTGAACGTCGCACTGCCCCAGATCGGGCGGAGCTTCCACGCCCCGCTGTCGGGTCTGCAGTGGACGGTGGACGCGTACACCCTGGTCCTCGCGAGTCTGTTGATGCTGTCGGGCTCGACCGCCGACCGACTCGGACGTCGGCGAACGTTCGTCCTGGGTCTGATGACCTTCGTCGCGGGTTCACTGCTGTGCAGCGTGGCCCCGAACCTGACCACACTGGTCATCTTTCGCATGGTGCAGGCGGTGGGTGGATCGATGCTCAATCCCGTGGCGATGTCCATCATCACCAACACCTTCACCGACCCCCGAGAGCGCGCCCAGGCCATTGGCGTGTGGGGAGCGGTGATCGGCGTGTCGATGGCGCTGGGGCCCGTGGCGGGCGGGGTGTTGGTGTCGGCGGTGGGTTGGCAGTCGGTCTTTTGGATCAACGTGCCGATCGGACTGGCGGCCGTCGTCCTGGCGCTTCGATTCATTCCCGAGTCCAAGGCGCCCACCGCGCGGAAGCTGGACGTCCCCGGGCAGGTGCTGATCATCGTCCTCTTGGCGTCGTTGACCTACGCGATCATCGAAGCTCCCCGACGGGGCTGGGCGTCGCCGTGGATCCTCGGATCGCTGAGCATGGCCCTGGCGGCACTCGCGGCGGTGCTGTACTGGGAGCACCGCGTGCGCGAGCCGCTGATCGACCTGCGGTTCTTCCGGTCGGTGCCCTTCTCCTCGGCGACGATCATCGCCGTGGCGTCATTCGGATCCCTCGGTGGATTCCTGTTCCTCAACACCCTCTACCTCCAGGACGTGAAAGGTCTGAGCGCGTTGCACGCGGGCCTCGACACGCTGCCCATGGCGGCGATGATGATCGTCCTGCCCCCGATCTCGGGACGCTTGGTGGGTCGCCGCGGCAGTCGGCTTCCCCTCGCCATCGCCGGCGTGGCCCTGGGTGCGTCGAGTCTGATGCTGGTGGGAGTCAGCCCCACCACGTCCTTCGCGTGGCTGTTTTGTGCGTACGTCCTCTTCGGGATTGGTTTCGGCCTCGTCAACGCGCCCATCACCAATGCGGCGGTGTCGGGCATGCCGCGCGCCCAGGCGGGTGTCGCCTCGGCCATCGCCTCCACGTCACGCCAAGTTGGCACCACGATGGGCGTGGCCGTGGTCGGCGCGTTGGTGTCGACGTCGGTGCTCAAGGGACGAGGCGTCAACTTCGCCATCGCCAGTCGAGGGGGATGGTGGGTGCTCTTCGGCTGTGCCGTCGTCGTGCTGGTGTTGGGACTCGTCGCCACGACGTCGTGGGCGAAGGACACCGCGCGGCGCACCGCGGAGGACCTCAACCCCGAATTCCTCGAAGGACACACCCCGTGACGCGCGTTCCTGCGGGTTCCGACGTCGCCCGTGAGGTGTGGTCGACCCTGGCGGACCTCGTGATCAATCACGATCGAAAGCGCGAGGTCGCCGAGGCGACCGGCATCAGTTTCGCCAAGACGCGAGCCCTGCGTCGGGTCGCCCTCGAGCCTCTGTCGATGGGGGAGCTGGCCACGCTCTTGGTGATGGACCCCCCTAACGTGACGACACTCGTCGACGACCTGCAAGAAGCGGGTCTCGTGAGGCGCCAGCCCCACCCGTCGGATCGGCGC
Source organism: Acidobacteriota bacterium (assembly GCA_019352075.1). Taxonomy (GTDB): domain Bacteria; phylum Actinomycetota; class Acidimicrobiia; order Acidimicrobiales; family RAAP-2; genus RAAP-2. The sequence goes on from JABBOA010000024.1 coordinate 2,821, forward strand.
GTCATGCTCGTCGTGGCGACGCCGTCGGGTCGGCGTCTCGCGCAACTGGCGGACGACATCCTCGAGCGCCCCCCCGCCGGACTCGTGCGGTTGCCGGTCGCCGATCTCGAGGAGTTGCGGCGGATCCTCACGCTGGTGCGCTGACGCCTTCGCGGGGGCGCCCACCACCGCGTGCGCAGCGAGCGTCGCGTTGGTGACGCGCGGTTCGCCTGCGTGGTCTTTATACCCTGGGGGGTATACTAGAGATACCCGTCCTAAAGGAGAGTGTTGTGTTCACTGAAGTCCCCCTCTCGAGTTTCGTCGCGGCGCACGCCGACGGCGCCTTGGTCCTCGACGTCCGCGAGCCGCACGAGTACGCCGCGGGACACGTGCCCGGTGCACGTCTGGTGCCGCTCGCCACGGTGCCCGACACCCTGGGCGACCTGCCGACCGGTCAACCGATCTTCGTGATCTGCCAGAGCGGGAGCCGTAGCCGGGTGGCCGCGCAACACCTGGCGCGCGCTGGTCGTGACGCGCGCTCGGTCACCGGGGGTACCGGTGGGTGGGTGAGCGCCGGGCGACCCGTCGTGCGCGGGCAGCACGCCAACGTGGCCTGAGGACGTCCCCTTCTCGACACCCCCACGCCCGACGACACCGGGGCCGGACGGTCATTCGAAGAGCGGTAGCGACTCCATCTCCCTGGCCAACTCCTCGTCGGTGGGCAGGCGGTCGGGTCGGGCCGGTCGAATAGCGAGCGCCGCGACGACCAGCGCGACCAGCGCGATCCCCGAACCGACCTCGAGCGCCGTGGCGCGGCCGTGAGCGAGCGCGACGGTGGAGAGGATCGCCACGCCTAGGGCGCCGCCGGTCTGCTGCATCGTCTGGAGCATGCCCGACGCCGCCCCCGCGTCCTCGCGTGGCACGCCACCGAGGATGGTGATGCTCAGAGGGAGAAAGCTGGTACCCGCACCGAGTCCGAAGAGCAACAACGGCCCGAAGAGACTGACGAAATATCCGTCGGAGGCGTGGGCCCGCGAGATCCAGAACGCGGCCACCGACAACGTCGCCAGGCCGAAGAGCAGCAAGGGACGCGCGCCCATGCGCGTCACCAGTCGAGGGGTGATGCGCGAGAGGGTGAAGATCATCGCGGTCAGCGGCAAGAAGGCGAAACCCGCGCGGATGGCGCTGAAGTGCAGGGTGCCCTCGAGGTACTGGCTCACGAAGTAGAACACGCCGTACATGACCCCGGGCACCAGCATCATGTCGAGGTAGGAACTCGCGCGCGTGCGACTCGCCATGAGGCGCAACGGGAAGAGTGGCTGCTCGACCTTCTGCTCCGCCCTGACGAAGGACACCAGGAGCGCCGCACCGACCGCGAAGGTCCCGAGGGTCACGCTTCGCGAACCCTGTTCGGCCAGTCGGATGAAGCCGTAGATGACTGCGCCGAGCCCCGACGTGACCAGGGCGGCGCCCCTGATGTCGAGTCGTCCGCCGTTACGCGGCGGTTCGGGGACGAAGCGCGGGGCCAGTGCGATGACCACGATACCGATGGGCACGTTGATCATCAGCACCCAACGCCACGACACCCACGACGTCAGGGCGCCGCCGAGGATGAGCCCGAGGGACCCGCCCCCCGCCGACACCGCCGTGAAGACGCCCAAGGCGCGGTTGCGCGCCGGACCTTCTTCGTAGATCGAACTGATCAGACTCAGTGTGCTGGGGGCGGCCATGGCGGCCCCGATCCCCTGAACGGCCCGCGCCATCAGGAGCATCGTCGCACTCGTCGCCAGACCTCCCACCAGCGAGGCCGTGGTGAAGAGGGCGAGTCCGCCCATGAGGAGGCGTCGGCGACCGTAGACGTCGCCGGCGCGACCACCCAGTAGGAGCAGTCCACCGAAGGCGAGGCTGTAGGCATCGATCACCCAGGCGAGGTTCGCCGTGGAGAAATGCAGGGTGTTCTGGATCGGCACCAGGGCGATGTTGACCACCGTGGCGTCGAGGACGAACATCAATTGACAGGCCACGATCACGGCCAGGGCGATGGGCGCGGCGGCGGGTCGACGAATCTCGGACATGGATCTCCTCAGGGGATGGTTACTGCGCGAAAGAAGCCCGAGAGACGACACAAGGCGACTCTCGAGACTAGAGTGAACGGAGAAGTTCTCCGGTTACCAGTATACGGAGAGTTTCTCCGTTTAGCAAGGACTCCGTGATGCGAGCTGATGCGCAGAGGAATTACGACAAGATCGTCGTCGCCGCCGCTGAAGTCTTCACCCAGCGGGGCATGGACGCCCCCCTCGACGAGATCGCCACGCGCGCGGGCGTCGGACCCGGCACCCTCTATCGCCACTTCGCGACGCGCGAGGACCTCATCGACGCCATCGTGAAGAGTTGGATGGCGCAGATCGACGCCGCCGCCACCGAGGCCGTCGAGAGCGAGGCACCGACGCGCGAGGTCCTCCAGAAATGGTTCGCCACCTACGTCGCGCGCATCAGTCGCAACCGCGGCGGACCCTCGAAGTTCGCGACGGCGATGGGCAATCCCGCCTCACCGATCTACTCCAAGTGCGAGGTGCTGCGACTCGCCAACGACCGCGTCCTCAACCGCCTTCGTGACGCCGGCGCCCTGCGCAGCGACGTCAACGCCCTGGAGGTCTGTCGCCTCATCGGCGGTGTGGCGGTCGTCGCGGACCAGGCCGAGCTCGCGGACTCCGACATCGCGTCCATGCTTGGGGTCATCGTCGACGGTCTGCTCCAGAACTGAGCCGCGCCGACCGCTCGTCGGGGCGCAGCGCACCGAGTGCCGTCGCCGTCAAGGGACCCGCGCGACGGGTGCCGTGCATCCACGGATCTGCGGCGACCCCCGTGGCCAACGGCGCCGTGAACGCGGCCGGCGATTAGAGGGTGTCCTTGGGCGTGACCCGGGGCACGCCTCGCCCAGGGTCGTCCGCGCGCGACGTTCGCGGTGTCGGCACTGCGCCGAAGCGAAGCCGGGGCCCGATGACGCCGCGCGTCGGGACCTTCGACTCTTTCCTTGATACCCCTAGGGGTATATTGTCTCCCGTAGAGCGCTGGTGTTTCGGTCACGAGCACTCGGAGTGGACCGTCAAGGCGAAGGAGTAGTTATGAGTTTCTCGAAGTTCATGTCAACAACCCTGGGGCGTTCGATTCGCGTCGTGGCCGGATTGGTCCTGATCGTGCTGGGCTTCGTCGCGGGCGGTGGCTGGATCACCCTGTCGATCGTGGGACTCGTCCCTCTGGCCGCGGGACTGATGAACGTCTGCCTCTTGGCACCGCTCATGGGTCAGCCCTTCAAGGGCGCCTCTCGATAACGCCGGCTCCGCCGGTGGTCGACGCCGTGGCGCACGGTCCGACGCGTCGGATCGAGACGGGACTCGTCACAGTGGCCCTTCACCGTCACTTGGGACGGAAGTGGACGAAGACCCGACCGAAATTGTGCGAGTCCTTCTCGACGCGGTGGTAGAGCGCCTTGATCTCCTTCTGCTCGAGGAAGCGCAGCACGCGCTTCTTCAGTTGACCGCTCCCCTTACCCGGGATGATCTCCACCACTCGCACCCCCTTGTCGAGCGCCTCGTCGATGATGGCGCGCAGCGCCCGGTCGATGTCGCCGCCGCGGTTGTAGATGTCGTGCAGGTCGAGTTTCAACTTCACTCTCTGTGTTCTACACGCGCGGCCGATGGGGTGTGACCCGACGTCGACCCCCTCACCCGGCCTCGCGCCCTCGCCGCGGGGGTTCCCCTACGTCGCCCACGAACGCGAGCGCGCCAACGCCGACGCCCAGCGTTGTTGGAGGTCGTCGCGCTGGTCGTCGCTCATCGCGGGTTCGTAGCGAACGACGCCTCCAGGGGCGGCGGGTAGGCCGTCGACCTCGCGCCAGAGTCGTCCCGCCCGTCCCGCCGCGGAGGCGGCGCCCCAGAGCGTGGCCTCGGCCGATGCGGACACCACCACCGGTACCCCGAGGACGTCGGACTGGAACTGCATCAGCCAGGCGTTGCGGGTCGCGCCCCCGTCGGCCTGGAGCTCGCGCAGGGGGTGACCCGACTGCGCGTTCATCGCATCGACGACCTCGCGGGTCTGGTAGGCGATGCTCTCGAGCGCCGCGCGCGCCACGTGGGCCCGGGTGGTGCCGCGCGTCACGCCGATGAGGAGGCCGCGAGCGCCCGGATCCCAGTGGGGCGCGCCCAGACCCGAGAGCGCGGGCACGAACCAGACGTCGCCGTTGTCGTCGAGGCTCGCCGCCAGGTCCTGGGTCTCGTCGGCGCTCTCGATGATGCCCAGACCATCGCGCAGCCACTGGACGGCCGCTCCCGTCGCGAAGATGGATCCCTCGAGCGCGTACTGCTGCGCGGTCCGCGGCGGCGTACTCGCCGCCGTCGCGATCAGCGACGCCGACGCGGTCAGGGGGACCGCTCCGGTGTGTTGCAGCACGAAGGAGCCCGTGCCGTAGGTGTTCTTGGTCTGTCCGGGCGACACGCAGCGGTGCGCGAGCAGCGCGGCCTGTTGGTCACCCAGCATTGACGTGATCGGGACCGGCGACCCCCACACGTCGGCGTCGCTCTCGGCCAAGGGCGCGTCGCCGGTCGCGATCCGCCCCAGCACCGCGGTCGGGACGGTGAAGAGGTCGCACAGCTCCTCGTCCCACGCCACGCGCGTGAGGTCCATCAAGAGGGTCCGTGAGGCGTTCGTCGGGTCGGTGGCGTGTACGCGCCCGCCCGTCAGTTTCCACAGCAACCACGAGTCGATGGTGCCCGCGGCGACCTCGCCGCGAGCTGCGCGCGCGCGCAGACCGTCGACGTGATCCAGGATCCACGCGACCTTGGTCGCCGAGAAGTACGGATCGATCCGCAGTCCCGTGCGCGCTCGCACCCAGTCACCGACGCCGTCGCCCTGTAGTGCCGCGCAGGTCGACGCCGTGCGTCGGTCCTGCCACACAATGGCCGGGTAGAGCGCGCGACCGGTGTCTCGTTCCCACACCACCGTCGTCTCGCGCTGGTTCGTGATCCCGACGGCGGCCAGTTGCGACGCATCGACGCGCGCGAAGGAGAGCGCTCGCCGCGTGGTCTCGAGGACGCCGCGCCATATCTCCTCGGGATCGTGCTCGACCCAGCCCGGTCGCGGGAAGGACTGCGTGACCTCGCTGCTCGTCGTGGTGACGATGCGACCGTCCTCGTCGACGATCATCGCCTTGGTGCTGGAGGTACCTTGATCTATCGCCATCACGTAGCGGCCCATCGACTCCCCCTTCGCGCCAAACGCACTCGCGGGCAATCCTTGCACCATCGTCACGAACACGACGAATGACGGTCACTAAAATGTCACGATGGACTCCCTCATCGTCTTCGTCGCGCTCTATTTCTTGTACCTGAGCGTGCTGTTGGTCGTGCTGTACTGGCTGAGGTCGACCAGGACGACCAAAATCGAGATGGGGTTTCGACTCGTTGTCGGGGGGCTCCTCGCGCTGGCCTTGGCCCGGATCGGTGGGCACCTCTACTACAACCCGCGGCCCTTCGTCACCGATCACGTGAAGCCGCTCTTCGCGCACGCCGCCGACAACGGTTTCCCGTCGGACCACGCGCTGCTCGCGTCATTCCTCGGATTCACCCTTCTGCGCTACTCGCGCAACCTGGGCGGGATTCTGCTGGTCAACGCCGTCCTCATCGGTGCGGCGCGCGTCGCCGCCCACGTCCATCACCCTCTCGACATCCTCGGCTCGTTCGTCTTCTCCGCGATCGCCGTCGTGGCGACCTCGTGGCTCGCCACGAACGACCGCGTGGCGAACATCTGGCGTCGATAGGCGAACTCGGGGCCCCCGACTCTCAGTCGTCGTCGCCTTCAGCCAAGATGCCGTAGAGCGCGCGGCGCGCGTCGGCCAAGACGGTCGTCGCCTTGGCGACTTGGGCCTCGGAGCCGGCCATCAGGACCTGGCGCGCGGCGATCAACACCTGACGACCGGTCAGCATGAGGTCGCGCGCGGAGGTATTCGCGCCCCCGTCGGTGTTCTCCCACGGGCGCCCGAGCTGTTCGCGTTGTTCGCCGACCAATCGGCGACCCGCCTCACTCAGTTCGTACGTGCGCCCCGTGCCCGCCGTCGTGGCCGCCACGAGTCCCTCGTCCTCGAGTTGCTGCAGGACGGGGTAGATGGAGCCGGGGCTCGGCCGCCAGGTGTCGTTCGAGCGCTCGGTGAGTTCCTGGATGAGTTGGTACCCGTTGGAGGGCCCTTCCTCGAGCAGGACGAGGACGGCCGCTCGGACGTCGCCGCGGCGCTGACGGCGGCCGTCACGGCGTCCGGGACCGCCACGGAAGGGTCCGTCGTGCCCGTGCGCGTGCCCGGGGCCCCGGTAACGGCGCCCCCGCTCACGCTCGCTCGGTTCGCCATGCGAAAAATTCTCGTCGTTGAACATGTGCTCTCTCCCCGTGATCGTCACCAACTATCTGTGACTTACTTAGTACTATAACGATATATCTTTATAGTACGACTGTCAAGGCTCCGCTCGCGCGAAGGACGGTCGGCGCGGTCGTTCGCCGCGGTGGGTGAGGGCAAGGTGACTCGACGGCTCGGCGCGGGGGTGACTCGTGCGCGGGGGTGACTAGTGCGCGGCGGGGCCGAGCAGGTCCCAGCGGTTCCCGCACAGGTCACGAAAGACCGCGACCCGACCGTAGGGTTCGTCACGCGGTGCGCTCACGAACTCCACGTCCGCCGCCACCATCCGCGCCATCGTCGCGTCGAAATCATCGACGCGGAGGAAGAATCCCACTCGCGACGCCGTCTGGCGGCCCACCACCTCGGACTGCGCTCGCCCATCGGCCTGGGCCAGGAGCAGGCCCGTCTGCGCCCCCGCGGGTCGAACCACCACCCACCGCTTAGGCCGTCCGTCGTTCGTGAGCGACGCCGCATCCTCGACCAACGCCATCCCCAGGACCTTCACGAAGAAGTCAATGGCGTCGTCGTAGTCCGCCACCACGATCGTGACCAGGTCGAGTTGCACGCCTCCACGCTATCGACCGCCGCCCGGTGGGGCCGACGCGGATCGATCGGCGGCACCCACGTGATGCTCAGCACGCCGCGCGCATCGGGCCGCGGAGCCCTCGTAACATCGACAGTCAATGACCACGTACGAGCCCGGACAGGACGTGAATCGTAGCGACGTCGACGAGGCGACGAGACTCGTCCTCGCGGACGAACTCTCGCGATCGCTGCGCGGCGACGTCCGTTTCGACGCGGCGACGCGCGGCATCTACGCGACCGATTCATCGAACTACCGCCAGGTTCCCCTCGGCGTGGTGTTCCCCCGTGACGAGGACGACGTCGTGAGAATCGTCGAGATCTGCGCACGCTACGGTGCACCACTCCTGGGGCGCGGCGCCGGCACCAGTCTGGCGGGGCAGGCCTGCAACGTCGCCGTGGTCGTCGACACGAGTCGCCACATGAACCGCATCCTCGAGATCGATCCCGAGCGCCGCGTCGCGCGAGTCCAACCTGGCGTGGTACTCGACCGACTCAACGACGCCGCGCGGGCCGTCGACCTCACCTTCGGACCCGATCCGGCGACGCACGCGTGGTGCACCATCGGCGGCATGGTGGGCAACAACTCGTGTGGCACCCACGCCCTGCGCTACGGCAAGACGGTGGACAACGTGCAGGCGCTGCGGATCGTGACGTCGCGCGGCGAACGGATGCGGGTGGGGGCGTGCGACGACGCGCACTACGAGGAACTGAAGGCCGGGGGCGGCGACGCGGCGCGCATCGTCGAAGAGCTGCGCCGACTCCGCGACGACTACGCCACCGAGATCGCGTCGGGCTTCCCCGCGATCGATCGTCGGGTATCGGGCTACAACCTCGACGCGCTCCTCGAGAAGAACGGGTTCCATCTCGCGCGCGCCCTGGTGGGGTCGGAGTCGACGTGCGCCCTCGTCACCGAGATCACCGTCACCCTCTCACCCTGGCCGCGCCACCGGGTCCTCGTCGTGCTCGGCTATCACGATATCTAAGCGGCCGCCGACGACGTCCCGCGCCTGCTGCACTTCGACCTAATCGGGCTCGAGGGCTTCGACGCGACGCTGGTCGCTCAGATGCGGCGGGCGGACCTGCACGTGGCGGACCTCGACCTCCTGCCCGCGGGCGACGGGTGGCTCTTGTGCGAGATCGGCGACGACGTGCGGGCCGACGCCGAGGCGAGCGCCCACGCGCTACTCGCCTCCTGCGCCCCCGGCGTCAGCGGCGTCGTCCTAGTCGACGACGACGCCCAGCGTCACGTCTGGCAGATCCGCGAATCCGCGCTGGGCGCCACCGCGCGACCGGTGGGTCAACCCGTGAACTACGAGGGCTGGGAGGACGCCGCAGTGGCGCCCGCGAACCTGGGTCGCTACCTACGCGGCATCAAGGAACTGTGGGACGAGTTCGAACTGAGCGGTGCCTGGTACGGCCACTTCGGCCAAGGCTGCGTGCACACCCGCAACAACTTCGACCTCTCGAGCGTCGAGGGTCTGGTCCGCTACCGGGCGTACGTGGAGCGCGCGGCCGACTGGTGCGTCGCGCTCGGCGGTTCGCTCTCGGGCGAGCACGGCGACGGGCAGTCGCGCGGCGAACTACTCACGCGCATGTACAGCCCCGCGATGATGGAGGCGTTTCGCCGTTTCAAGTCCATCTGGGACCCGCACGGGCGCATGAATCCGGGAAAGCTCGTCGACGCCTTCCCCCTCGACACGAATCTGCGTCACGGACCGCGCTACCGCTCCGCCAATCTCCTGGCCACGGGAATGGCCTTCACCCACGACCACGGGTCGCTGCAGCATGCAGTCGAGAGGTGCGTGGGGGTGGGTAAATGCCGCAGTGACGGCGCCGGCGTGATGTGCCCCTCGTATCGCGTCACGCGCGAGGAGAAGCACTCGACGCGGGGTCGCGCCAAGCTGCTGGGCGAGCTCTTCCAGGGTTCGACGATCCCCACGACGTGGCGCAGCGAGGAGGTCTTCGACGCGCTCGACCTGTGTCTGTCGTGCAAGGGATGCGTGTCGGACTGCCCGACCCACGTCGACATGGCGACGTACAAGTCCGAATTCCTCTTCCACTACTACCAGGGGCGGCGTCGCCCGCGATCGTCCTACGCCCTCTCACTGCTGCCCTGGAGCGGTCGCCTCGCGGCGTTCGCGCCGCGCACGGCCAACGCACTCCTGCAGGGCCCCTGGACCCGTCGCGCGGTGATGGGCCTCGCGGGGCTGAGCATGCGCCGGCGCGCGCCTCGCTTCGCGACTCGGACATTCCGACGCGATTGGGCGGCTCGCTCCCGTGGCGACGAGGATGCGGCCAGCGTCGTGCTGTGGCCCGACACCTTCAGCGACCTGTTCTCCCCCGAGCGGGCCTCGGCGGCGGCGGACGTGCTCGCCCTCGCCGGTGAGCGCGTCGTCGTCCCGCGCCAGTGGGCGTGTTGCGGACGCACGCTCTACGACGCGGGCATGCTCAGCACGGCGCGCGCGAGCGCCCTGCGCGTCCTCGACGTCCTCTCGCCCTTCCTCGAGCGCGGGCTACCCGTCGTGGTGGTCGAGCCCAGTTGTCTGGCGACGTTCCGCGACGAGTTCTTGCAGGTGGTGGGCGAGGACCCGCGCGCCGCGCGGCTCGCGTCGCTCAGTCGCAACCTCGCCGAGCACCTCGACGCGACCGGGTGGGCCCCCGCGCATCGGGCGCCGCTCGGAACGGTCAGCGTCCATCCGCACTGCCACGAGCGCGCCACCGGGGGGTCGCGCGCCGAGGTCAACGTGCTCGAACGCCTCGGCTTCGACGTGCGACTCCTCGACCTGGGCTGCTGCGGCCTCGCGGGTTCCTTCGGATACCATCCGCACCACGACGAGTTGTCGCGCGAGATCGCGCGAGACCGCTTCCTCCCGGGACTCACCCTCGCCGCGCGCGAAGGGCCACTCGTCCTCGACGGCTTCAGCTGTGACCTCCAGGCGAGTCACCTCAGCGATCTCGCCACCACCACCTTCGCCGAGCTCGTGCGCCGCACGATGGACTCGCAACACCGCGACGGGGGACCTAGACCCCGAGGGTGATCTTGCTCAGTCCCGGCGACGCGTCGATCGACCGACCCCGGAGTTCGCCGAGTCGAAGGGCGATGACCTGACCGACGACGACGTGGGCGAGACCGAGCGACCAGTTGGCGAGGTCCTCGTCCACGATGATCTCGTGGTCGCACTCGAAGGATCGCCGCGAGCGCGGCGCCAGCACCACCGTGGTCATGCCCGCGCGACGACAGCCCGACAGCGTCAACTCGCACAGTTCGTCGGTCATCTCCTCGGTCACGACGAGCAACAACGTGGCGTCGGCGCCGTCGGCGCCGATCGGACCATGGGCGAAGTCCGAGGCGGCGTAACTCTCGGCACGAATGCCGGTCACCTCGCGAATCTTGAGCGCCACCTCCGAGGCGACCGCCGCCCCGATGCCGCGACCCACCACCGTCAGCCCGCGCGACGCGTTGAGCACCCCCAGCGGCAGTGACGCGCCCAGGGCCCACGTCACGACGCGCTCGACCACGTCGGCCAGCTCGTCGAGGCCCTCGACGTCGACGCCCGTGATCGCCGACACCAGCGGGGCCAGGGCGTGCCAGGACGCGCAGAAGGTCTTCGTCGAGGCGACCGCGCTCAGGGCCGGCCGCCATGTCCATGATGACGTCACACTCCGTCGCGATCGGCGACGACACGTCGTTGGTCAACGCGGCACTCGGTCGTGACTGCTGACGCGCGTGCTGGAGGATCTCGCGCACCCCAGGAGAGCGGCCGGACTGGGAGATCACCCGGACCCCCGCCCCCGCGAGGTCGAGTTGCGAGGGCCCGACGTAGAGCGATGGGTTCGCCAGTGCGACCACGAGACCGAGTTCCTTGTCGGCCAGGTACTAGAAGAACAGGGCGGCGTTGTCCGAGGAACCCCGTGCGCCCACGAGGGCGTAGGTGACACTGCGCCACGACTGCGCCACCCGTTGCGCCTGACGCGCGCCCTCCTCGCGGCGGGCGCGAAGGATGCCCGGCTGCGAAAGGATCTCCTCTTCGAAAGACGTCGTCATACTCTCCTCGTCCGTGCTGTGGTGGCCGCCTCCCATCTAGGTCGAAATTCCCGTAGCTTTTCCCTCATCAGAGGGGGTGAGTACGCGAGGCGGTCGTACCAATCGCGCCCGGAATGGCCATCATTCCTGGTCACGTCGACGTGACAAGTTCGTCGCGGATCGCGCGGGCGAGGGCCAAAGGGGCGCCGTGGTCAGCGGGGCGCCGTGGTCAGCGGGGCGGCGCCGTGGTCAGTGGCGTCGGCGCCGCACCGGTGGCGCGCCGGGTACATTGGCGTCGTGCCCGCTCCGACCTCCTGCGACATCTGCGGATTCCGGTGGGACGACGTGACCGGCGACGTGGTCGGTCGTCTCACGAGGGCCAGTGAGTCATTCGTCGACGTGGTGACCAACGCCGGTGCGCTGGTCTCGCGGCGGCCGTCACCGGAGCGATGGTCGATCCTGGAATACGCCGGGCACCTGCGTGACGTCCTCATCTCGATCCGCGAACGCATCATTCTCGCCGTCGTGACCGATCGACCCACCGGTGTCGCCATGCACCGTGACGAACGCGTCGACCGGGGCCTCTATCGACACGACACCGTCGCTGACGTGTCCGAGGAGTTGACCGTCGTGACGCGACTGTTCACCAAGACCGTCTCGTCGTTGCGCGAGGACGACACGCGGCGCGCGCTGATCTACAGCAGCGCCAGCCCCCACGAGGTGACCGTCGCCTGGGCGATCGCTCAGGCGATCCACGAGGCGGAGCACCATCTGGGCGACATCCGCGAGAACCTGACGAGACTGGACTGAACCGTCACCGCGGTTCGCCGTCACGGCGGACGTCGACTTCGACGGGCGTCAGTAGTCTGAGACCATGAGCGCATTGACGTGGGTGTTCGTCGTGGCGGGCGTCGCGTGCGCCGCCACGTGGGTCGCGTCCCTGATCACCCACGACACCTCCTGGGTGGATCGTCTGTGGTCGATACTGCCCGAGGTCTACATCTGGATCTTCGCGCTCCACTCGCGTCCGGTCAGCGGCCGCCTCGTCGCCCTCGCGGTTCTCACGACGATCTGGGGGGCTCGGCTCACCTTCAACTTCGCGCGCAAGGGCGGTTACTCGGGGGTGGAGGACTACCGGTGGGCCGTGCTGCGTCGGTCCATGTCGCGTGGGCAGTTCCAACTCTTCAACCTCTTCTTCATCGTGATCTACCAGAACGCGCTCCTGGTGCTCATCGCCCTGCCCGCCTGGACCCTGGCCTCGCACGGTGGCGCCCGTCTGAGTGCGACCGACATCGCCTTGAGCGTCCTCTTCCTGGCCCTCCTGGTCGGTGAGACCATCGCCGACGAGCAACAGTGGCGCTTCCACGTCGACAAGCGTCGACGGTTGGCGGCGGGCCAGAACGCCCCGCCGGAATTCTTGCGCCAGGGACTCTTTCGCTACTCGCGTCACCCCAACTACTTCTTCGAGATCGCCCAGTGGTGGGTCGTGTACCTCTTCGCCGCCACCACGGGAGCGCTCGTGCAGTGGACCGTCGTGGGCGCGATCCTCCTGAGCGTCCTCTTCGTGGGCTCCACCCGTTTCACCGAATCGATCTCGGTGTCGAAGTACCCCGCGTACCGCCAGTACCAGAGGGAGGTGTCGGCGATCGTCCCCTGGTGGCCACGGCGGCGCCGCGTCGACTCCGTCGTCACCGACGCCGAGGGCGGATGAGCGGCTCGCCTCGCCCGTGAGCGCTTCGCGGCGCTGCGAGCGACCTACGATCGGGTCATGACCCTGGTCGTGTCGCTCATCGTGGTGGCGATCGTGGTGATCGCCGTCTGGCTGCCCACGCTCTGGATGCGTCGTCGCGGGATGAAGTCGCGCGGCACCAGCGACGTCGTGGTGCGCTGTTCGCGGGGCCACCTCTTCACCACCATCTGGGTCCCGGGCGTCTCGTTCAAGTCAGTGCGCCTGGGCACCGTGCGCGTCCAGCACTGCCCGGTGGGTCGGCACTGGAGCAAGGTGAGACCGGTGCCGATCGACCAGTTGAGCGACGCCGAGCGCATCGAGGCGGCGCGCGTGCACGACATCCGTCTCCCCTGACGCCTCGTCACCTCGCCGTGGGTCATGCGACGCGGACCTTCGTACACTGAGTCGATGAACGAGCACCCCGAACAGAGCGGTTCCTCGGCGACGTCGCGCGCGACACCCGCAGACGAGATCATCTCGACACGGCGACTCGAGTCCTTCAGTGACGGCGTCATGGCCGTCATCATCACGGTGATGGCCTTCGACCTGAAGCCACCCGCCCACGAGTCCTGGGCGTCAGTGGACCAACGCATCCCCTCGCTGTTGATCTACGTGCTCAGCTTCACCGCCATTGGCATCTACTGGAACAACCACCACCACCTCCTGCGCCTCACCACGACCATCAGCGGTGGGGTGATGTGGGCCAACCTGGCGCTGCTCCTCTCGCTCTCGTTCACGCCCGTGGTGACCCAATGGGTGGGCCTGGCCGGCCGCTCGACGTGGCCCGCGGTCGCCTACGGCGTCGTCTCGCTCCTGTGTGCGCTCACCTACTACGTCCTGGTGCGCGCCATCTTGCGCGCGAACCACCACGACGCCACTCTGGCGGGGGCACTGCGCCGCGACGTCAAGGGGATCGTCTCGCCGCTGATCTCGGCGGCGGGCATCGCGCTCGCCTTCGTCAGTCCGTACCTGTCCTACGCGTGCTTCGTGATGTTGTCACTGTTGTGGATCGTCCCGGACCGCCGGCTCGTGCGACCCCACCAGCATTGAGTTCAACCGCTCGAGGCGGCGGCGCATCCGTTGACGCGCGCGAAGTTCGCGAACGTGGAGGCGTAGAGGACGGCGGACGTCGGATTGGACCGCACCAGACTGAAGCGCCACTGACCCGCGACCCGGTGCCAGTAGTCGCGCAACATCACGCCGCTGATCTCGTAGGTCACGGCCCACCACCCCTTCGACAGGGGACTCGCGTTGAGGATGGTGGCGTCAACGGGTGACGTGGGACAACTTCGATGCCATTGCACGTAGCGCGCACGAGTGATCAGCGCGCGCGACGCGTCGTCGAAGCGGTCCCACACGGGACCGTCGACATTGTGTTGGTAATCGTGTTCGAACTGCGTCGCCACGTGCACCAGTCCCCTCGCGGTCGCCGCCTCGCTCGAGGGCGAGGGGCGTGAGGTGAGCGAGAGAATCACCATGACCGCGACGAGGACCACGAGTGTCCAGCGCACACGCGAACGCAGTCGATCAGGAGCCACGGCTACACAAACTAGCCACCGCACGTCACCTCCGTCTCACGAAACATTTACTTTGCGCGCGCCCCGTCACCCGGTGCGGACTCTAGGGTGAAAAAGTGATTGTGCGATTTGCCCCCTTGGGCTATAGTCGAATCCCCTGCAAAGAATTGAGCGGACCGATCAGCGGCGATGCTCCCCGACTGAGAGGACTGCGCCATGGACCCCTTTGACGCCCTGGAATCAAACGTGCGCTACTACTGCCGACGCTGGCCCGCGGTCTTCGCCTCGGCGTCGGGCAGCGTCATCACGGACGACGAGGGCGTCGAGTACCTCGACTTCTTCGCCGGCGCCGGCGCCCTGTCGTACGGCCACAACAACCCGCTCTTCGTCGACGTCGCCGTCGAGCACCTGCGCTCGGGGCGCCTGCTGCACTCCCTCGACACCTTCACCCCCGAGAAGCGCGACTTCCTCGCGACCATCCAGCGCACCGTCCTCGCACCGCGTCAACTCGACATGGTCGTGCAGACCGTCGGCCCCACCGGCGCCACCGCCGTCGAGGCCGCGCTACAGCTGGCCCAGCGCCTGAGCGGGCACCGCGCGGTCCTGGGCTTCGAGGGCGGTTACCACGGCATGAGCTACCGCGCCGCGTCGGTGTCGGCCTCGATGGCCGGTCGCGAGACCAGCGCCCACTTGAAGGACTTCGTCGCACTGCCCTTCGTCGAGCACGTCACCGACGCCGACGTCGAACTGCTCGAGACGACCCTGCGTTCGAGCGTCAACGGTCAGCGCATCGGGGTGGTCATCGTCGAGCCCACCCAGGGCGAGGGCGGCGCACGCCCCTTCGATCCCGCGTACCTCGCCGCGATCCGACGTCTCACCCGTGAGCTCGACATCCTGGTCATCGCCGACGAGATCCAGGCCGGCGTCGGGCGCACGGGCCCCTTCTTCTCCTTCGAGGGTTCCCAGCTCGACCCCGACATCATCTGCGTGTCCAAGTCGATCAGCGGCCTCGGCCTGCCCATGGCGATCAACCTGGTGCGGCGCAGCCTGGACACCTGGAACCCCGGCGAGTTCACCGGGACCTTCCGCGGCAACAACCTGGCCTTCGCGACCTCCACCTCGATGATGAACCACTACTGGAGCGACGCCGCGCTCGAGAAGAACACCGAGCAACTCGCCGGCACGGTGCGCAACGCCCTCGAAGCGATGTCGAACACCTTCGGAGCGGGGCGCTTCAACGTCCGCGGCAACGGACTGCTCTGCGGTCTCGCCGTGGGCGATACCGAACTCGCGGCCGACATCTCACGCCACGCCTTCGAACGTCGATTGATCGTCGAGACCTGCGGCCCCGGCGACACCGTCGTCAAGCTCCTGACGCCGTTGGTGATCGAGCCCGCGCAACTCGACGAAGGACTGCAGCGATTGGCGTTGGCCGTCGAGCAGGCCACCGCGGCGCGTTGAGCGACGCCGCCGCGTGGCGCGAACTGTTCGTCGCCACTGATCGCGCGGGGCTCGCCGCACTGGGTCGCGCGGCCCAACGCGCCGTCGATTCACTCGACCAACCCCACCGGGGACCGCGTTCGTCGCGCACGCCCGCCCAACTGCGCGACGCGGTACGCGCCCTCGAGGTCTGCCCCCCCGAGGGCGTCGCCCTCGACACGGTCCTCGACGAATTGGGCGCCGCCGTCTGGGCCCACGGCGTGCGCCCCCTGGACGTCGCCTGCGTGGCCCACCTGCATCCGCCCAGTGTCGTGCCGGCGGTGGTCAGCGAGTTGACGATCGCCAGTTCGAACCAGTCGATGGACTCCTGGGACCAGTCACCGGCGGCGACCGAAGTCGAGCTCCATCTCATGGACTTCTTGGGCCGACGCATCGGGTTGCCCGCCGAGTCGTCGGGGGTCATGACCTCGGGCGGCACGGCGTCCAACGTGCTCGGGCTCACCCTCGCGCGGTCCTGGGCCGCCGCGGAGCTCGGCGTCGACGTCTTGCGGTCGGGACTGCCCGAGGAGGCGCGCCAGTGGCGTTTCGTCGCGTCGGACCAGGCCCACTTCTCGATCCAGCGCGCCGCCGCGCAGTTAGGTCTGGGGCGCGACGCGGTCGTCACCGTGGCGACCGACGAGCGTGGGGCCATGGCGATGGACGCCCTGGACGCGACGCTCGACGACCTCGCGGCGCAGGGACGGCGCGTCATCGCCGTGTGCGCCACGGCCGGCACGACCGACCTCGGCGCCATCGATCCGCTCCTGGCGATCGCCGAGCGCGCGCGAGGGATCGGCGCGTGGTTTCACGTCGACGCCGCCGTGGCGGGGGCCTTCGTCATGTCCGAGGAGTTGCGCGCGCGCGTGCGTGGCCTCGAACTCGCCGACTCGGTGACCATCGACTTCCACAAGCTGTGGTGGCAACCCTTCAACGCCTCGGCCTTGATGGTGCGCGACGTCGCGCGTTTCGACCTGTTGCGCGTACGTTCGAACTACCTCGACCGCGGCGACGAGCTCGACGGCATGGTGAATCTGGTCGGTCGCTCGCTCGACACCTCGCGCCGCTTCGACGCCGCCAAGGTGATGGCGTCGTTGCGCACCATCGGTCAACGCACTTTCGCGGCGATGCTCGAACACCTGGTGGCGCTCAACGACTACGCCGCGTCGGTGATCGTCGATCACGACGACTTCGCGCTGGTGGCCCCGCCCTCGTCGGTGAGCTGTGTCTTTGACGCCCCCCACTACGCCGCGCACGACCTACGGCGCGTCCAGCAGGGCCTCTTGGCCGACGGGTCCATGGTGCTCGGACGCACCGAGATCCACTCGCGCCCCGCGCTCAAGTTCACCTTCATGAACCCCTTGACCACTCGCGAGGACGTGGACCAACTCGTGGCGCTCGTGGCACGGCGACTTCCCCGGCGCTCGACCGCGCACGAGGACGATCGAGGTTGAGGTGACGCCCGCGTCCGCGCTCGCCCTCGACGTCGCCCAGTTGCGGGTGCGGCGAGGTCACCACGAGGTGCTCGGGGCCCTCACCTTCGCGGTGACCCCCGGGGAGCTCGTGGGACTGCTCGGGCCCAGCGGCAGCGGCAAGAGCACCCTGATGAGGACCCTGCTGGGGTTGCAGGCCATCACCAGTGGCACGGCGCGCGTCCTGGGCGAGCGCGCGGGGTCGCCCGGTCTTCGCCGGCGCATCGGCTACATGGCCCAGGGTTCGGCCATCTACCCGGACCTGAGCGTGCTCGAGAACCTCACCTACTTCTCGGGCGTCCTGGGCCTCGACGCGGCCGAGGCCTCGCGGGTCATGGACCTGGTGGATCTGCGCCGGCACGCCGCGCGCCTCGTCGCCACGCTCTCGGGCGGCGAGAGGTCGCGGGTCTCGCTCGCGGTCGCCCTGCTCGGGGACCCACCGCTACTGATCCTCGATGAGCCCACCGTCGGCCTCGACCCGGTGCTGCGTCAGGATATCTGGGCCACGTTGACCCACGTGGCCGAGTCGGGGGCCACGGTGCTGGTGTCGAGTCACGTGATGGACGAGGCGGCGCGTTGCGCACGGCTGTTGCTGATCCGCGAGGGGCGGCTCCTCCTGGACGACACGCCGGCGGCCCTCCTGCAGCGCACCGGCGCGCGCGGCTACGACGAGGCGTTCGTGCGCCTCATCACGGCGACCTCGTGAGTCTCGCGCGCACGCTGCTCACGGTTCGTCGGATCCTCCAACAGCTGCGCCACGATCCGCGCACGATCGCGCTGCTACTCGTGGTGCCCTCGGCCCTCATGGGCCTGCTGGCCTGGAGCCTGGTACGTCGACCGGGGGATTTCGCCGCCGTCGGCCCGCGCCTGCTCGGCGTCTTCCCGCTCACCGTCATGTTCCTGGTGACCTC
>JABBOA010000152.1 GCA_019352075.1 Acidobacteriota bacterium
GACGCCTTGAACGCCGGGCTCGTCATCTCCAAGGCCCCCGGACTCGATCACGACGCCCTCGCCGATCTACACCTCTTGACCGACAAGCCCTTCATCTACGTGTTCAACGTCGACGAGGCCACGCTGAGCGACGACGCCCGCCAGCGTGAACTTCGCGAATCGGTGGCGCCCGCTCCTTGCGTCATCCTGTGCGCCAAGGTGGAGGCCGAATTGGCCGGTCTCGATCCCGACGAGGCCCTCGAACTGTTGCAGTCCTTCGGCCAGGAGGAGTCGGGACTCGCCCAGTTGTCCCGAGTGGGATTCGCGACCTTGGGCCTGCAGACCTTCCTCACCGCCGGCCCCAAGGAGACCAGGGCCTGGACCATCCACCAGGGGGCCACGGCCCCCGAAGCGGCCGGCGAGATTCACACCGACTTCCAGAAGCACTTCATCAAGGCCGAAGTGGTGGCTTTCGACGATCTCGTGGCCGCGGGATCGATGGTGGCGGTCCGGGCCGCGGGCAAGGCCCGCATCGAGGGCAAGGAATACGTCATGCGCGACGGGGATGTGGTGGAATTCCGCGTCAGCGCGTAATCTAGAGGATCTGAGGCGTATGCGACAGAGGTCGGCGCCTGGCGGACACCAGACATCTACTAGGAGCACCATGACCTCGTCACCCTTCGACTACAAAGTCGCCGACCTTTCCCTCGCGCCCTTCGGACGCGCCGAAATCACCCTCGCCGAGCACGAGATGCCGGGCCTGATGGCGATGCGCGCCGAGTTCGGCGCCGCCCAGCCGCTCAAGGGCGCGCGCATCGCCGGTTCGCTGCACATGACCATCCAGACCGCCGTCTTGATCGAGACCCTCGTCGCGCTCGGTGCCGACGTGCGCTGGGTCAGTTGCAACATCTTCTCCACCCAGGACCACGCGGCCGCGGCGGCCGTCGTCGGGCCCCACGGCACCCCCGACGACCCCCAGGGCGTACCGGTCTTCGCGTGGAAGGGCGAGACCCTCGACGAGTACTGGTGGTGCACCGAGCAGCTGCTGCGCTGGCCCGGATTCGACGGACCCACGATGATCCTCGACGACGGCGGCGACGCCACGCTCCTGGTGCACAAGGGCGTGGAGTTCGAGCGCGCCGGTTTCGTGCCTTCGCCCGAGTCGGCGCAGTCCGAGGAGTACTCGATCATCCTGCAACTACTCGACCGGATCGTGACCAGTGGCGAGAAGGTCTTCGCGCCGATGGCGGCGGGCATCATCGGGGTCTCCGAGGAGACCACGACGGGCGTGCACCGTCTCTACGAGATGGAGCGCGACGGCACCCTGCTGTTCCCGGCGATCAACGTCAACGACGCGGTCACCAAGTCGAAGTTCGACAACAAGTACGGCTGTCGGCACTCGCTCATCGACGGCATCAATCGCGCCACCGATACCCTGATCGGTGGCAAGGTGGCCGTGGTGTGTGGCTACGGCGACGTGGGCAAGGGCTCCGCGGAGTCCCTGCGCGGCCAGGGAGCACGCGTCATCGTCACCGAGATCGACCCCATCTGCGCCCTGCAGGCGGCGATGGACGGCTTCCAGGTGACGACGCTCGACGAGGCGCTACCCTTCGCCGACATCATCATCACCGCCACGGGCAACCGGGACATCGTCACCGTCGATCACATGTTGATGATGAAGCACCAGGCCATTCTGGGCAACATCGGCCACTTCGACAACGAGATCGACATCGCCGGCCTAGGTGCCCTCGACGGCGTCAGGCGGGAGAACATCAAGCCCCAGGTCGATAAGTGGATCCTGCCCAACGGTCGCGCGATCATCCTGCTCTCGGAGGGTCGACTCCTCAACCTCGGTAACGCCACCGGCCACCCGAGTTTCGTGATGAGCAACTCCTTCACCAACCAGACCATGGCTCAGATGGAACTCTTCGCCAACGTCGCCAACTACGAGAAGAAGGTCTACGTCCTACCCAAGCACCTCGACGAGAAGGTCGCGCGCCTGCACCTCGACGCCCTGGGCGTGAAGCTCACGACGCTTTCCAAACAACAGGCCGACTACATCGGCGTCGCCGTCGAGGGCCCCTTCAAACCCGACACCTACCGCTACTAGGCCCCCCACCCTCGTGCAGGCGGCTGGCTAGTCTCGAGACAGGGGCCCGCGCAACGGAGCCGGGACCCGGGGAGAGTCATGATGTCACCCGCGCCTCGACGCACCGTGCTGGACGCCATCGGTTCGACACCGCTGATCGAGGTGGACGGCGTCTGGCTCAAACTCGAGTACCTCAATCCCTCGGGTTCGATCAAGGCGCGCATGGCGCGCTACATCATCGAGCGCGCCGAGCGCGAGGGCCTCATCCATCCCGGCGACACCATCGTCGAGGCGTCGAGCGGGAACACGGGCAACGCCATGAGCATGGTGGCCGCGGTCAAGGGGTACAAGATGATCGTGGTGACGCCCGACGGTCTCAGCCCCGAACGCTCCGCCATTTCGAGCGCCTTCGGTGCGCAGCTCGTCACCGTGGGCACCTTCCACGTGAACCGCGCGCTCGAGGTCGCCCGCGAACTCGGCGAGCGACCCGGCCACTTCAGTCCGCGACAATTCGAATCGGAATGGAACGTCGAGGAGAACCGGACGTGGCTCGGCCCCGAGATCCTGGGCCAGTTGCCCGAGGGCCGGCTACCCGACGCCTTCGTCATGGGCGTCGGGACCGGAGGAACGCTCATCGGCGTGGGCCAGGCCTTTCGAGAGGTGAATCCCGACGTCAAGATCGTGGGTCTCGAACCCAGTGAGTCGTGCACCATCCTCTGTGGCGACACGGGACTGCACAAGATCGAGGGCATCGCCGACGGTTTCGTGCCGGGCATCTATCAGCGGCACCGCGAGATCGTGACTCGAGTGGTCGACGTGCACAGTGACGATGCGGTCACCGAGATGCGACGCCTCGCGCGCGACCACGGCTTGCTGGTGGGGCCGAGCTCGGGTGCCAACATGGTCGTCGCGCGTCGTCTGCGTGACGAACGACCCACGGACCTGGTGGTGACCATCATGTGCGACGAGGGCGAGAAATACTTGAGCGAATACTTCACGCCCGAGGTCCACCCGGTGGCCATCGCCTGATCCGTCGCTTGAGGACTCGCGGGGTCCACGAGCACTGCGGCGCCGGCGAGCCGTCGGCGGCGAGGGCGAATCCCCCTAGAGTGGCGTGACGTACGCGGCGTGCAGTCCCCCGTCGACCAGGAAGGTGCTGGCGGTCATGAACGACGAGTCGTCACTGGCCAGGAACAACACGGCGCTGGCCATCTCCTCGGGCTGCGCGAATCGACCCATGGGCACGTGGACCAGACGACGCGCGGCCCGTTCGGGGTCCTTGGCGAAGA
>JABBOA010000025.1:0-10848 GCA_019352075.1 Acidobacteriota bacterium
CTCCGTGACGTCGCGCCATATCGCCACGCGGGCCTGAGTGAGGCCGGGGACGTCGACGAGGTGTGACGCGACGGCGATCGAACGCACGCTGTGGTCGAGCTGACGGGTCCGCACCTCGAAATGTACCGCCTCGCCGGACAGGATTAGCGTGAGCGACGCGGCGAGCACTGCGAGGTCCTCGGTCAGGACGAATTCACTGAAGAGATGGCCCACCACGTCGGCCGGTGGTCGCCCGAGAACACTCTCGACGTTCGGGGTGATCCAGGCGATGCGCCCGGTACCTTCGATGATCGAGACGACGTCGACGACGTTGTCGGCGAGTAGTTGATGGAGTTCCTGGTCCACCACCACGTCGCCCGAGGCGGAGAAGCCACGCATGACGGCGATGACGGTCCCGATCGCGTCGCCGGGACCCGGTACCCGATAGAGCCTCGCGCGACCCCTCCTCGCGGAGCCGTCGCGATGGCGCAGGGCGAACGGCGTGCGCAACGTTTCGCCGGCCTCCCAGCGCGCCGGCCTCCAGGCGACACTGAGGGCGTCATCCACGAGGAGGTCATCCAGTCGTCGGCCACGGAGTGATTCGGGTTCCCACCCCAGTAGTTCTTTGAGAGAGGGCGACGCCCACATCACGTCTCCCTCGGCGCTCAACTGCAGGATCAGTTCGCTCACCGACGCGGCGGGGCCCGGGGATGGATGTAAATCGAGGACGCGCGACGTCACGGCGGACCCGACGGTCCATCGCGCCTGACCCAGCGCCGAGAGCGCGGCGAATGCTCGGGTGCAGGAGGAATTGCCCGCGATTCCTCGAGGCGGCCGCCACCGTGATGAGGCGACGAGAGGCACGCGGGGGTCGTCCGCAATGATGGATCCATCAATCCTTCCTCACCGCGACGCGCAGCCGACGCGACGCTGAGCCCCCACTGTAGGCCCTGTCGGGGATCCGCACTAGCTATTTCACTGGCTCATCGAGCGTGCCCGGGCGAGGCACGGTGGAGGTGATCAGACAAGCGGGCATCGTGCACCAGCGAGGATCAGCGGGGGCGGGGCCGCCATCAGGGAGGGCGACGCACGACCGGCCATCACGTGGCGAACCGGTGCGTAGCGTCGGCGCGAGAGAAATCAGTCGGGCGTTACTCGCCCGTCACCCGCCGTTCACCTGAGGACCGTACCATCAACACGACGAGAGGTTGAGGAGCCGCCCATGGATGAACCCATTCGAGCGCAGACCACGTCCGAAGCGATCGATCCCGTCCTGGCCCGCCTCGACCCGGACCGTGACCGCCCCACGGACGTGATGGCGACCGACGCGCTGAGCTTGAGCTTCGCCTCGACCACCGTCCTGCGTGACGTGACCATGCGCGCACGCCAGGGCACGATCACGGCGCTGATCGGGCCGACGGGCTCGGGTAAGTCGACGTTCTTGCGCACGCTCAATCGAATGAACGACAAGGTGCCGGGATTCACCCACTCCGGTGACGTCACTCTCTACGGCGAGTCGATCTGGGGTCCGCGCCAGGACCTGCTCACCATTCGCCGTCGGGTGGGCATGCTGTTCCAGCGGCCCAATCCCTTCCCGATGTCGATTCGCGACAACGTCGTGGCCGGCGTGCGCGCCCACGGCATCGCGCGCGGTGAGCAACTCGACGTGGTCGCCGAGATGCGTCTGCGCGAGGTCGGACTCTGGGACGCGGTCAAGGATCGACTCAAGGAGTCGCCGTACCGTTTGTCGGGCGGCCAGCAGCAACTGCTCTGTCTCGCCCGCGCTCTCGCGGTGGGTCCCGAGGTGCTCTTGCTCGACGAACCGACGTCCGCTCTCGATCCCCTCTCGACCGACGCGGTGGAACGACTGTTGCGCACGATGACGCCCGCGTTGACGTTGATCGTGGTGACGCACAACCTGGGCCAGGCCCGGCGACTGTCGGATTCGACGATGTTCTTCTTCGACGGGCGCCTCGTGGAGCACGAGGCGACCGAGACGCTGTTCGCGAATCCTCGTGAGGCCGACACCGGTCGCTACGTGAACGGACTGATGGGCTGACGCTCGCCGTCATCGGCCGCGGCGAGAGGTCCGCGCCGCGACGCGAAATCATCCAGAGATGGCGTGCGCGACACGGGGCGGTCACGAGAGGTTCACCTGGGCTTCTTACGATGACCCTACCTACAACAAGGAGGAAAATTATGTCGTTGCAACGTCTAGTGCGAGTACGGGGTCGCTCCGTCGCGACGCTGACCCTGGTGGCCGCCGCGACCGTGTTCGGCGCGGGATCGGTGGCGTCGGCCGGAACGGTCAAGTTGCCCAAGTCCGGCGTGGAGACGCCGCCCGCCGCCAACCTGACCGAGACCGGCAGTACGTTGTTGTACCCGCTGTGGAACATCTGGGCGCCCGCCTACCAGAAGGCCTACCCCAAGGTCAACCTGACCACCGGGGGCACCGGTTCGGGCACGGGCATCGCCGACGCGGCCAGTGGCACGGTCAACGTCGGTTCGTCCGACGCCTACCTCTCACCTTCGGTGAAGCAGGCCACCCCGAGTCTGTTGAACATCCCGCTGGCGATCTCCTACCAGGTCATCGCCTACAACATCCCCGGGGTCAACGCCCACCTCAAGCTCAACGGTGGCATCATCGCGGCGATCTACCGCGGCAGCATCACCAAGTGGAACGACCCGGCGATCGCTCACCTCAACCCGACCGTGAAACTGCCGGCGCTGGCGATCGTGGCCCTGCACCGTTCCGACGGCAGTGGTGACACCTTCATCTTCACCCAGTACCTCTCCAAGCAGGTGCCCTCGTGGGCCAAGGGCCCCAGCTTCGGCACCACGGTCTCGTTCCCGGCGATCCCCAACGCGTTGGGTGAGAACGGCAACGGTGGCATGGTGACGGGTTGCCAGGCCACGCCCGGATGCATCGCCTACGTCGGCGTCAGCTTCTTGACCCAGGCCCTCGGTGACGGACTGGGCTACGCAGCCCTGGGCAACGGTCTGGGCCAGTACGTCCTGCCGACCCCGACGGCGGCGGCGAGCGAAGCGGCGGGCTTCACCAAGGCGACGCCGGCCAACGGCACCATCTCGATGATCAACGGCAAGATCCGTGGCGGTTACCCGATCATCAACTACGAGTACGCCATCGTCAACAAGAACCAGTCGAACCCGTCGACCGCCAAGGCCGTGCGTTCACTCCTGGAGTGGGCGATCAACGCCAACGACGGCAACAACTCGTCGTTCCTGAGCCAGGTGCGCTTCCAGCCGCTGCCCGACAAGGTGGTGGCGCAGTCGCTCAAGCAGATCCTGAGCATCAAGTAAGTGTCGGCGCCCCGCGAACATCTCCCTAGTAGCGGGGCGTCCCTCCTGCGTCCCACCCACCGCGACCGTCCGGTCCGGTGGGTGGGACGTCGTCGTCACCGTGAGGACCTCGCGTGGCGGTGGGGCGCGCGAGTGGCGTCGTGGATCCCCATCGGCGGTTTGATCGTCGTCCTGGTGATCCTGGTGATCAAGGCGTGGCCCGCCATCATCGTCAACGGCGTCGGCTTCTTGAAGAACTCCGACTGGCTACCCGGCAACACCTACGGCGCCGTGGTGCACACCCACGGGGTGGCCCACCCCTCGGGTTCGAACTACGGGGCCTGGCCACTGATCGCGGGGACCCTCGAGACCTCGATCATCGCGGTCGTGATCGCGCTGCCCCTCGCGGTCGGCGCCGCCTTCGCGCTCACCGAGCGGATGCCCGCGTGGTTGGCGCGCCCCTTGGGATTCCTGGTCGAGATCCTGGCCGGGTTGCCGAGCGTGGTGATCGGACTCTGGGGTGTGCTCGAGGTCGGTCCGTTCCTCGCGCATCACGTCTACCCCCTCGTGGCCGACCACGTCCCCAACGTCGGCCCCCTGCGTTACCTCAAGGGCCCCGTCGGCTACGGCGAGGGCCTCTTGACGTCGGGGCTGATCCTGGGACTCATGATCGTCCCCATCATCGCCTCGACGACGCGCGACCTGTTCCTCCAGGTGCCCGCCCTACCCAAGGAGGGGGCCGAGGCCCTCGGCCTCACCGAGGCCGAGGTCGCGCGACGCGTCACCATCCCCTGGGTTCGTTCGGGGATCATCGGCGCCACCGTGCTGGGCCTCGGGCGAGCGCTCGGCGAGACGATGGCCGTGGCGATGATCTCGGGCTCGGTGCTGGGCAAGGTCAGCCCCACCATCTACGGGACGATGACGACGATCGCCGCCACCATCGTCAGTCAGTTGGACTCCGCCGCCACCGACGGCACCGGCTTCGCCATCGCCACGCTGGCGGAGGCGGGACTGATCCTGGCGGTGATCGCCCTGGGCGTCAATCTCGTGGCCCGGACCATCGTGTCGCGTTCCGGGCGCCTCGCCGCACCGGTGGGACGCGGCTGATGGCTCAGGTGAATCAGACCTACGCGTCGACGCGGCGCCGCCGCGCCGCCGCCGTCTCGTTCCGCGTGGGGACGTTGCTGGCCCTCGCCCTCGTGGTGGGCCCGGCCCTGTGGCTGGTGCTCGGCGTCGTGGTGCGCGCGGTGCCCCACTGGCGCTGGAACGTGCTGACCACGCTCTCGCAGGGCACGAGCGGAGGACTGGCGAACGCCGTGGTCGGCACGCTCGTGCTGATGGCCGGGGTCGCGGTGATCGCGGGCACCATCGGCGTGCTCACGGGCATCCACTTGGCGGAGTTGGCCACGTCGAGTCGCAGTGGCGCCCTCGCGCGCGGGGCCATCGACATCTTGGCGGGCTTCCCGTCCATCGTGCTCGGCTACGTGGGCTACATCGCCCTGTGCGTCGGGCTGCGATGGGGATTCTCGTTGCTCGCTGCCCTTTTGATCCTCTCGCTCATGGTGGTGCCCTACATCGCCAAGTCCACGGAGTCGGCGTTGCGTCAGGTGCCCACCAACTACCGCGAAGGGGCCGAGGCGCTCGGCATGTCCAGCGGGTACGCGCTGCGGCGCGTCGTGCTGCGCTCCGCGTTGCCGGGGATCGTGACGGGGCTGCTCATCGCCTTGTCGGTGGCCGGCGGCGAGACGGCGCCCCTGCTCTACACGGCGGGGGCGACCAACAACCTGCCCACGTTCTCGCTGTTGCACCAGCCCGTGGCCTACCTCACCTACTACGTCTGGACCGACTACAACCAGCCCAGCGACGCGGCCCACTACGTCTCTTACGACGCGGCGCTCATCTTGGTGGTCCTCGTGCTGGCGATGCTGGCGATCGCGAGGATCATCGTGGCCCGTACCCAACGTCACTCCGAGACGTCGCGCTGAACCCGTCGGGCCAGCGGTCGCGGCGTGGACCGAGTCCGCGCGAGGAAGGGCGAGTCGGCGGACCTTCGTTCACCCGCGTCGCGCGCCGGTCGGTGCGTCGCGTCAGCTGGCCGGGAGCGGTTCGCCCGGTTGGCCCAGTTCGCCCGGTTGGCCCGGTTCGCGGCGCGCTCGACGCCGTCGGGGTGCCCGGTCGCGCCCCGGGCGGGGCCAGAACTCCACCGTCGCGGTCAACATGACGAGCAACATCGACACCATGGTGGCGTTCTGGGCCACGTAGGCGAGGTAGAGGTGGAAGTGATCGAGTAGCACCTGGACGACCCCGACGAGTTTCCAGTGCGGCCACGGCACCATGTTGATCGCTACCGCCAGGTAGGCGACGCGCGCGGTCCAACTGCGCCACCCGATCTCCAGGGGCAGCAGCAAGAGGAGCGGGAGGAAGGAGAAGTAGTGGTTCCACGCGATGGGTGAGCAGATGGTCGAGATGATGAGGCCGACGACCACCGCGGTGAATTCGTGGCCGCGCGCCCACGCGCCGTAGGAGGCGATGACCCCGATCACGACGAACACCGCCGCGACGGCCAGGGATTCGCGCGGCGAGAGGTGACCCAAGAAGTACGGTGGCCGCAGGAACACGTCGGCGATGCTGGAACTCGCCTCGGCGGTCGAGTACGTGGCGAAGTGCGCGAGCTCCTGGCTGCCCACGATCTGTTGATGGAAGAACGTGGTGGCGCTTCGCCAGTAGAACGCCGTGGCGATCGCGGTGGTCACGGCTACGGTGAACAGCGCGGTCAGGGCCTGGCGGTACTGGCGACGGACCAACCAGATGACGATGAAGATCCCGGGGTAGATCTTGAGGGCGGTCGCCAGCCCCACCCAGACGCCCTGGGCCGGGGCGCGCATCACCAAGAAGTCGGCGACGATCGCCAGGGTGAGCATGGTCCCGATCTGGCCCCAGAAGATGTTGTCGTAGACCGACGAGAGGGCGATGGGCGCCACCAGCGTCCCCGCCGTGGCGATGCTCAGGGCCTGGACCGGCGACAATCGGGTCAGGTAACGCAGGGCGATGAAGAGGGTCGACGTCAAGGCGCCCAGGACGCCGAGCGTCCAGAGCGGCGTGAGCAGACCCGCAGGGATCAGGACCAGTGGGCTCATCAGCAAGATCCCACCCGGTGGGTAGGTGAAGGCCTCGATGGAGAAGTCGGTGTAGATGTTGCCCGTGGTCTTGAGGGACTGGAAGTTGCTGGCGCGCCCGAGGAGGTCGCTGAAGCCGCCGTCCTGGTGGCGAATCACGACGAAGTAGATGGCGGTCTGGACGAGGATCACCGCGAACGCGGCGGCGATTGCCCACCCCAGTACGGCGGGTAAGGCGCCCGCGCGCGACGACGTCGCCCGCGGGTCGAGTTCGCTCGATGCGGTGTCCGTGGCGGTCATCGGCGACGCGGCGGCGCCGTATCGCGCGACGACCACGTTTCGCGCGACGACTCCGCGGAGTAAATCATGGTCAAACCTTACCCCGCGGGTCGTGGTGAACGACCCGCCCGCGGCGCGGGGCGCTGAGCGCGTGGGTCGCGGGTCAGGACCCCGCGGGCGAGATGGACGCCACGTTCGAGACCGAGGGCTGGAAGAGTCCGGCGGGACCCCGACCGAACAGGCGCAGGATGTTGTTGGTGATGGTGACCAGGGCGGGCGCCGCGCAGGTGGGGTCGGTGGCGACGGTGCACCGGTTGAGATCGCCGATCCAGACGTTGTTGCCGGTATCGATCGTGCCGGCGTGCGAGACCGGATTGGTGAAGTACACCATGTCGGAGTAACTGTTGCCGTTCCAGGTGTTGCCGCTGGCGGTGCCCTCGCTGACGGGGACCGGTGAGTGCGAGAGGACGTCGAGATTGGGGGGCTCGAGCGACGAGGCGATGACGTGGTCGAAGTCCGAGGCGACCACGTTGGCCAGCGACGAGCCGTTGACCAGACCGGTGTTCTGGAACACCCAGGACTTGGCGTCGGACACCACCATGGGCACGAAGACGTTGGGGGCCAGGTACCCGCTGTACTGCACGCCGATCTGGGACAGGGGGGACCAACTGGCCGGCGGCGATTCCCACGTGTTGCCGGTCACCTGCACGCCCGGCGCCTTGCCGTAGAGGGGGTCCTCGTAGGAGTTGCGGTAGTCGACCACTTGGCGGTTGAGTCCGAGGATGGAGGGTTCGAGGCGCACGTGTCGCACCATCGCCGCCGCGCCGAAGAAGACGGCGTTGAGACCGTGGGCCTGCGCGTTCTGGAGCGCGACGCGCTCCTCGTAGGTCCACTGCTCGTCGTGGTCGAGCGAGAGGAGGACCTTGTGGTGGCTGAGGACGTTGGGGTACGTCGCCAGCGTGACGTCGGTGATGTAGCTGACGTCGAGGCCCTCCTTCTCCATGAGCGCGACCAGCGGGTACTCATTGGTCAAGAAGTCCGACGAACCGTAGCCGGTGTTGTAGGGGCGGTCGAAGGAGACCACGCGCGCGCGGTTGCACACCGGATAGGACGAACTGTCGATGATGCACGGTCCGGTCCCCGCGTAGAAGGAGAAGCCGCCGTAGGAGTTCCAGCCCTGTTCGACGATCGAGCGGTTCACCACCACGTAGGTCGAGGTGCTCGCGGGGTTCCACACGGTGAGGGGGATGTAACTCATCGCCTTGGGTCCGGCGACCAGCTTGAGGAGATAGTCGCCCGGCACGAACTTCTCTGACACCAGCATCACCGCCGAGATCTTCCAGTTGTAACAGGTCACCATGTTGACGTTGGTGTCGACCGGGCAGGCCGGCTGGTTGATGCCGTGTTGGAGTTGTGAGGTCCAGATGAGCCGGGCCCCCTTGCCCTGGTACCAGCCCATGCGATAGGCCTGGACGTAGTACGTCGGCGACTGGGTGGTGACGTAGAGATCGACGTTCTGCCCGATCTGGGCGTTGGTGGCGTTCGCGTAACCCTGGATGGCCGTGGGCGACGTGCCCGCAGGGATCCGCCACGCGGTCGTGCCGGGTAGGGCGTTCTCGTTGATGATGGCCCGCGAGATGACGCCATTGGTGCCCATACTGATGGGGGGAAGGGTCGTCGTGGTGCCCGACCCGCCACTGACCGGGGTCGACCACATCTTCACGTTCACCAGTGCGGCCACGATCAAGAGGGCGTAGACACTGATCAGGAGGTACGAAACACGACTGATGCCCCGTGAGTTGCGACGTGCCACATGCCCTTCCTCGTCCGCGGCGTCATCGCGGCCCCCCACTAATCCTACGTGGGTCGCCCGACTCGCGTCACGGCCTAGTCGTCGATGGTGAAGGCCTCGTGCACCGCACCCAGGGTGATGCCGGCCGAATGCAGGTCGGGGCGCTCCCCGCGGGCGTGCTGGGCCCGCAGGGCGGCGCGCTCCCAGCGCTGTTCCACCTTGCCGTAACGCCAGTAGAGCAGGGCGAAGGCCCACACGGCCACGAAGATGCCGACGATGGTGAACCCCGCGGAGTTGATGTTGAACTGCGCGGCGTAGTTCCACAGCCCCCCGCGTAGGTTCAACTCGGCGCTGAGCACCTGGGCCAGCTCCAGCGTGCCGATGTAGAGGGCGACGACGACGCTGAGGCCCGTGATGGCGATGTTGTAGTACACCTTGCGCACCGGCTTGGAGAAGGCCCAGCCGTAGGCGAAGTTCATGAAGGAGCCGTCGATGGTGTCGAGCAGGCTCATGCCGGCCGCGAAGAGGATGGGCAGACTCAACAGGGCCCAGATGGGCAGACCGGCGGCGACGCTGGTGCCGGCCAGCACCAGGAAGGCGACCTCGGTCGCGGTGTCGAAGCCGAGTCCGAACAGCAGGCCGACCGGGTACATCTTCCAGGGGGCGTCGACGCTGCGCGCGAAGCGGCCGAAGAACCGCATCATGAAACCGCGCGCGTCGAGGTGTTTTTCGAGTTCGGCGTCGTTGAAGGTGCCCTGGCGCATCTGGACGAACAGCCGGACGATCCCCACCAGGATGATCAGGTTCAAGATGGCGATCAAGTACAAGAAACCGCCCGACACGATGGTGCCGATGAGTCCGCCGTAGTGGTGCAGTCCGGAGTTCGAGTTGCGCACCTGGCTACCCAGCGCGCGCACGCCGAGTCCCAAGATGAGGGTCAGACCGAAGACGATGGACGAATGCCCCAACGAGAAGAAGAACCCGGTCGACATCGGCCGCTTCCCCTCGGCCATGAACTTGCGCGTCGTGTTGTCGATGGCGGCGATGTGGTCGGCGTCGAAGGCGTGACGCATGCCCAGGGTGTAGGCGAGCACCCCCGTGCCCACACCCAGCATCTTGCCCGAACCCAGGTCGAAGTGGCGACTGGCGGCGTAGATGAGCAAGCCCCACCCCAGGACGTGCAGGAACACGATGAAGCCGAACATCGCGAACAGGCGCTTCCACTCACGTGGCGAGAAGGCCCCACGGACCCGTTCGCGACGCGTGTGAGAGGTGGGAGCGAGAGTGGCCACGTCGTCACCTTAGTAGGAGCCTTTCCTAATAAGACGGTGAATTCTCGGTGACGGATAGTCGACGGCGACGAAGTGCGCCGAAGGGTTCGCGGCGCGTGGCCACCCGACCTAACTCTCCTTGAGCAACGTGAGGCGTCTCGTGAACTCCTCTTCGGAGACCTCGCCCCGGGCGAAGCGTTCCTTCAAGACGTCGATGGCGGGACTCGCGGCGTACGACGACGTCCGCGGATCCGGCGTCGCGCCCGGGCCCGGTCCGTAGGCGTGATCATGTACGTGGGGTCCGTGTCGCCAATTGCGCACGACGATCATGATCACCAGGGCGATCGCCGCCCAGAAGACGATCATCATCATGATCCCGAAGAGGCTGGGCCCCGGGCCGGAGAATCCGTCGAAGAAACCGCCGTGTCGATAACCCATGGGCATCACAACTCCTCTCGCCGCTACGCGCATCGTATCCCCGCAGGGGCATGGGCGGGGCGGCGCCCGCGATGACGTTGGTCACCAAAGTGTCCCCACGCCGTCGCCGTCCTCGACCGCGGTCGGCGCGGTCGGCGCGGTCGGTGGAGCGAGTCCGAAGGACCACCGACTCGACGGGCGCTCGCGTGGTTGAAGGCGCGGCGCCCAGATCTCGTCGCGTGACGCACCGTCGAGCGATGGGTGTCTTCTCTCGTTGGCGCTGACCGCTCTCGTCGATCGAGTGGGGATCAGAAATCGAGTGGGGATCTGAACAGGTGGGGCCCGTGGGGCCAGGAGGCGCGGCGACGCCGTCGTGAATGTCGAGCGCGCCGCGATGTGCTCGCTCGAGTGACGAGCGCCGGTCGAGGTCGAGACGCCCGACGGGCCTCTCGGTGGCGGCGAACGTCGACATCGTCTCAACGTCGTCGTAACTGATCACCCCGACGTCGGGTAACCCCTCGTCAATGTCTCCTTCGACCTCGGAGCGAATCTGAGGTCACGGTACACGCGCCGCCCCCTCGGGCGACGCGGACGAGCGCGGACCGACCAGACCCCAGCCGTGCGCGAGTAGTTCGAGTGACCTTCGACGCGCGCCGACGTCGTAGAGCCGCGTGGAGGTCATCAGTTCATCGGC
>JABBOA010000025.1:11152-20342 GCA_019352075.1 Acidobacteriota bacterium
ACCGCCTGATCGAGCAGCGCGGGGGCGAAGTGGTAGGCGAAGGAGAAGGGTAGCCCGAGCTGGCCGGCCAGGTGGGCGCTGTAGGTCGACGAGCCCAGGAGCCAGACCTCGGGCAGGTAGCCCGCACCGGGGGTGGGGGCGGGGTGCGCGGGGGCGCCCTGGGGCTCGAGGTAGTTGATGAGTTCCACGACGTCGTGGGGGAAGCTCGTCGCGTGCAGGTCGCCCGTGCGGCGCAGCGCCCGGGCCGTCACGTGGTCGGTCCCGGGCGCGCGACCCAGCCCCAGGTCGATGCGCCCGGGGTGCAGCGCTTCGAGGGTCGCGAACTGTTCGGCGACGACCAAGGGTGCGTGATTGGGCAGCATCACGCCACCCGCCCCGACGCGCAGGGTCGTGGTCGCGTCGGCCAGGTGGGCGATCACGACGGCCGGGGCGGAACTGGCGACGGCGGCCATCGCGTGGTGCTCGGCCACCCACAAGCGCTGGTAGCCCAGTCCTTCGGCCACCACCGCCATCTCGGTGGTGGCCCGCAGCGCCTGCGCGGGGGTGGAGCCGGCGCTCACCGTGGCGAGGTCGAGGACGGAGAGTGGGATCATCGCCGTCACCTTAGGCCGCGTGGTCGTCAGCGTTTCGAGGTGGGGCTCGCCAATCCCATCACCGGGTGCGGCTGGTACGAACCTTCGAGCGCGGCGATCTCGGCGTCGTCGAGTTCGATCGACATCGCCGCGACCGCGTCGTCGATGTGGTGCGCCTTGGTCGCCCCGATGATGGGGCTGGTGACGACCGACTGGGCGAGCACCCACGCGAGGGCGATCTGGGCCGGGGGGACGCCCCGGTTCGCCGCGATGGCGATGACCGCGTCGACGACGGGCTTGTCGACCTCACCGTAGAGACTGGTACCGAACTCGTCGCTCTCGGAACGCGCGGTCTGGGACTCCCAGGGCCGCGTGAGGCGACCCCGCGCCAGGGGGCTCCAGGGGATCACGCCGATACCCTGGTCCTCGCAGAGGGGGAGCATCTCGCGTTCCTCCTCGCGGTAAAGGAGGTTGTAGTAGTTCTGCATCGAGACGAACCGCGTCCAGCCGTTGAGGTCGGCCACGTAGAGGGCCTGGGCGAACTGCCAGGCGTACATCGACGAGGCGCCGATGTAGCGCACCTTGCCCGCCCGCACGACGTCGTGCAGCGCCTCGAGGGTCTCCTCGATTGGCGTCTCGTAGTCCCAGCGGTGGATCTGATAGAGGTCGACGTAGTCGGTGCCCAGTCGCCGCAGGCTGTGGTCGATCTCGGCCAGGATGGCCTTGCGTGAGAGGCCCATGCCGTTGGCGCTGGGATTCATGCGCCCGTTGACCTTGGTGGCGATGACGACCTCCTCGCGCGCCACCATCGACAGCAGGGCCGCGCCGGTGATCTCCTCGGACGTGCCGTCGGAGTAGACGTTGGCGGTGTCGAAGGAGTTGATGCCGGCGTCGAGCGCCTGGCGGAAGTACGCCACCGCGTCGTCGCGGTCGATCGACCATGATTGGCGACCCCGTGCGGGGACCCCGTAACTCATGCAACCGAGGGTGATCCGTGACACCTTGAGGCCGGTGGGGCCGAGATTGACGTAGTCCATGTGCGTAATCTATCCACTCGCGACGTCGGACGGGGCGCGCGCGACCGTCGACTCTCGCGTCGGTGGTGGTCGTGACGAGGACGCGGCGCCTGGTCCTTCGGGACCGAGAGGCCACCGGGTTGATTCCCGCGAGGAGTGGGTCCTTCGAGTCGGGCGTGCGTCACGCACGAGTACGAGTAGCACGATGGCCCCGACGTGGTGCGCCAGGGTCGTGACTCGATGTCCGCTGCGTTCGCGCGACGACCCGGTGGACGCCATCGTCTAGCGTTCTCCCATGGAACTGCGTGAACATCTGACCTACGAGGACTTCGGACGCGCCACTCGTGAGTTGGCCCAGGAGATCTGTGACTCCGGCTTCGCTCCCGACATCGTACTCAGCATCGCTCGCGGTGGATTCTTCCTCGGCGCCGGCCTCGGGTACGCCCTGGGCGTCAAGAACGCGTTCATGATGTCCGTGGAGTTCTACACCGGGATCGATGAGCGTCTTCCGATGCCCGTGGTGCTGCCGCCGGTGCCCAGCAAGGTCGATCTCTCGGGTGCGGTGGTCCTGATCGCCGACGACGTGGCCGATTCGGGGCACACGCTCAAGATGGTGACCGACTTCTGCGCCGAGACCGTTCGCGACGTGCGTTCGGTGGTGCTCTACCACAAGCCCCACTCGGTGATCGTCCCCGACTACCACTGGAAACGGACGGACCGTTGGATCGACTTTCCCTGGTCCTGCCAAGGACCCGTCGCCCGTAACGGGGCCCTGGCGCACTGACGCGACGACGTCGGGTAGCCTCTCGCGAGAGCGGTCACGACGGGCGTGACCCGCCGTGGTCGAGAGTTGGTGCACGCATGCCCCCAGGACTCGGGAACCAGGGGCGGCGCGACCTGCCTCGGGTGAACCTGCGAGATCCGCTACCCGGCGACGTCGAGTTCTTGGAGTTCCTCGGGTCCGCCGAGGTGGGTGGCGAGTGGGACAGTTTTGACGACCCGCCCGAGGAGTTGCTGCGTGCTCGCGATTTCGGCGGCGCCACGCAGATCGTCGTCCTCGACGACGCGACGAGGGTGGGCTCGGTCTCGTGGATCCAGGTGCCCTACGGCCCCAACGCCCGGAGTCTGGCCTGGTCCATCGGGATCACCATCCACCCCGACCATCGCGGACGCGGCGTCGCGTCCGCGGCGCAGCGGCTCCTGGCCGAGCGACTGCTCGAGCGTTTCACGTCGAATCGGGTGCAGGCCGATACCGACCCCGAGAACGTGGCCGAGCAGCGCGCGCTGACGCGCGCGGGCTTCGTCCGCGAGGGGGTCGCTCGCGGCGCCCAGTGGCGCCGCGGGCGTTGGCACGACCGGGTGGTCTTCAGTCTGGTGCGCGAGGACCTCTCGCGGGAGTGACGCGTCGTGAGGTGAAAGGAGCCTCAGCGCCCGGCGCGACCCCCGGGGACGGCGTGAGGGGCCGCGGTGGGCGACCGCGGGCGACTCAGGCGGCGACGGACCCCGAGGCCACGATCGGTGAGGTCGGGGTGACGCTCCCACCAGCGGGCTCGATGGTGACGGCGAGTTCGCTGGGTCGCTTCGATCCTTCGACGCTGAAGTAGACGGTGCTCGGTGCCGGGCCCATCAGACCGATCGAGATCGGTTTGCCCCCGATGATGCCCCACAACTGGTAGGTCTCTCCCGCGGAGAGGGCGCTCATCTGTGACGAGACCAGGTAACCGTGACCGTTCACCATCACGAACTTCGCCACGCCCACGCTGTGCGCGTCGTTCAGGGTGACGTTGACGTGGCCCGGCGTCTCCAGCGCCGCGTCGACCACGCTGTGACTGGCCAGGTTCAGGGCGTTGGTCAACTGGGACACGTGGTTCTCGGCCCTCGCGAGGTTGACGCTGAGTACGCCCACCAACACCGCCGCGACCAGCGCCATCGCCGCGACGCCGTAGCGGGTGCGCCGCGACGTCGCACCGCCGCGCGGGGCGAAGGGCGAGGTCGTGGCGTGGGGCGAGTCGAGCGCCCGGATGGGGGGGACCCGGGCGTCGTCGACGTCGTCGTAGAGGTGAGCGGAGATACGATGCCACAGCTCCTGGGACGCGGGCTCGCCCACGTTGCCCATGGCCGCGGACACCTCGCGCAGCGCGTCGAGCTCGCTCGCGCACCGCACGCACTCGTCCACGTGGCGTTCGAGGGATCGCCGTTCCTCGCCGTCGACCGCGTTGAGGGCGTAGGCCCCGAGCAGTTCCTGGGCTTCTTCGTGGGTCATCATCATTCTGCTCCCTGGACGCCGACGGCGACGAGCGACGAGCGCATCCGGCGCATCCCGTTACGGATGCGACTCTTGATTGTTCCTTCGGGTTGGCCGAGGATCTCGGCCACCTTGACGTACGAATGACCCGCGAAGTAGGCCAGTTCGATGGCCTCACGCTCCTCGACGGGCAACGAGGTCAGGGCGCGCTGGACCTCGTCGGCGACCGCCAGGTCCCACACCTGGTGCTGCAGGTCGTAGGCGACGACGGGCGAGCGGTTCGCGTCCTTCACCTCGCGCGCGCGTCGCGAGTTGAGCGATCGGATGAGGTCGACGGAGCGACCGTGCGAGTCGTTGAGCAGGAAGGAGCGCAGCGATCCGCGCGACGGGTCGAAACGGTCGGGATGGTTCCAGAGTCGCAAGAACACGTCCTGGGTCACGTCATCGGCCTCGTGGGTGTTCTGCAGGATCTTGCGCGCGAGACCGTAGACCGCGCCCCCGTGGCGGCGGTAGACCTCGGCGAGGGCACCCTCGTGATAGCGACCGATCAGCGTCACGAGCTGGGCGTCGCTCGCCTCCTCGAGTTGATCCATGGGACCTCCGTTTCAGAAGGTTATTCGACGCCGTCCACCAAACGGATGAGGGCCGACGGTGTCGCGCCGACCGGTCCGGTCCGAGCAGAGCCGTAGGAGGAGGCATCAGCGCTCTGAAGTCCGCGGGTGGGCCCCTCGCCACCTCGCCCGCGCGACGACCCACGCGATGACCCGCGCGATGGGCACTGCGCGAACAACGGCGGGGACCCAAGCCCCCGCCGTTGTTCGTTCTCCGCCTGCGCCCGCTTGCGGTCTTCGGCGCGGGGCCGACTAGAGAGCCGGACCCGCGATCAGTGTGATGTTAACGGAAGAAGAGGACCCGCTGACCGTGGTGTAGCTGACCTTGACGCTGTCACCGGGAGCGAACTTCTGCACCGCGGCCGAGAGTTGCGTGGCGCTGGTCACGGGCGTCGCGTTGATGGCCGTGATGACGTCGCCAGCGGTCAGACCCGACGAGGCGGCGGGTGTTCCGGCGGCCAGCCCCGCGATCTGCACGCCCGCGACGCTCGAGCCGTTGAATCCCTCGAACCCCGACATCGTGGGACTGATCTCGATACCGATGATGGGTGTGGCACCCACGTGGACCGAGGCGGTCCCGGTCCCGCTCTCAATGGTGCGCACCACGGCGAGCGCCGTGTTGATCGGGATCGCGTAGCCCTGGGTGGCGGCGCTGGAGGAACTCGAGAAGCCGTAGCCGGAACCGTTGGAGGACCCGGCAGTGTCCATGCCGATGACCTCGCCCTTGAGGTTGACGAGGGGGCCGCCCGAATCACCGGGTTGGATGTTGGCGATGACTTGGATCATCCCCGACAGCTGCTCGGAACCGGTCAGGTTGCTCGGATCCGACGCGGTCAGTGACTGGTTGGTCGCGACCACGGCGCCGGGGGCGTAACTCGGGGTGCCCCCCACGCCGCCGGCGTTACCGATGGCCACCACGCCCTGGGAGCTCTTGACCTGGCGCGAGTCGGTGGTGGTCACCGGGGTGAGTCCCGAGGCGTTCGCGAGTTGCAACAGGGCGACGTCCTTGGTGACGCTGTAACCCAGCACCTTGGCCTGATAGGTCTTGTTGGTGGTCACGACACGCACGCTGATCGACGTCGCGCCGTTGATGACGTGGTTATTGGTGAGTACCAGACCATTGGATGACAGGATCATGCCGGTGCCCGCGGCGGCCGACGACGAGTAGGACGAGGACGTCGAGATGTCCACGACCCCCGCGTCGACCCGAGCGGCGATCTTCGCCGCCGCGGCCGTGGAGGGTGCGTTGGCCGGCAAGGTCGTCGGGGTCGTCGGGGTCGTCGGGGTCACGTTGGCCCCTCCGCCGAAGCCGGGGAAGTCCCCGAAGCCGCCCGCGGGGAAGTCGGGGACCTGTTCGCGCGGGAAGGCTCCGGTCACCGAGGGTGACGGCGAGTGCCCGACGTAGCGACCGATGACGAAGCCCGAGCCGCCGATGGCGGCCACGAGCACGAGTGCGCCGACGGCCATGACGGCCGTTCGCGTCACGCCGCGCGCGGGTGTGGTGCTTCGTGCGAACGGTGGCGCTTCTTCGAATCCGTCCGTCGCGCTGAACACGGGACCTCCCGTACTCACCGGGGCGGGTGACGACTCAGTGTGGTCGTTCGGCTCTTCGTGGGGGGTGGTCCAATCCATGATGCCTCCTACTGCGGGTGGTCCTCTTCATTATGAAGGGCTAGGTTGAAGGCGGGCTAGCGCCGGATTAAGAACAACCTAAATCTGCTCGACGAGGTTTCTGCGGGGCGCTCCCATGTGAAAATCCTGTGAGTGATGACGCGCCCATGAGCGCGACACGACACGCGGCGCGTGGGACGCGTCACCGGTCGCGCCACGCGGTCACCTCGAGACCATGACCGCACCCGCGGGCGAACCTCGCGGGTGTCCTCGGTGTCCTCGGTGTCCTCGGGGTGATCGGGTTGATCGGACCCTAGAGCGTCAGGGTGAAGGCGCGAAGATGCAGGCCCTCGCCGTCGCGGTCGGGACCCTCGTGGATGTGCTCGTCGAGTTCGGGCGCCGCGCGAAAGCCCATCCTCACGTACATCGCCTGCGCCAACGTCATCGTCGGCGCGGAGTGCAGGATGATCCTCTCACGGCGCTGCGCGCGAGCGCGGTCGATGCAGGTCTGCACCAAGGCGCGCCCCACCCCGCGCCCCTGGGCGCCGGGGTCCACCGCCAACATGCGGATGCCGCAGGCCCGAGGGTCGCGGAACTCGGCCATGGCGTGCTCGGGGCCGGGCACGTAGGTGACGCCACCGAGAATCGTCGCGTCGTTCTCGAGCGCGACGTAGACCTCGGAGTCCAATCGACGACGGTCGACGTCGGCCAATTCGTCCTCGTAGGGGCCGAGCGGCGCGCCGTCGTTGAGCTGGCGGTAGGCCGCCAGGGTGATCGACGCGAGGGCGGCGCTCTCGTCGGCGTGGATCAGACGGATCAACATGTCCCCGACGAGCCTAGGTGGCCCCGAAGGGTGGGACGATGTCGGCGGCTCTGACGGGCGTCGGGGGTCACCGGGACCGGATCCGAGGAAGGGGCCAGACTGACGACGCGGCGAGGCGGCGCCACGATGGTCACCGCGTGCGCGGCGCGACCCGTGGTACACGGTCGGTGGGGTTGCCCTTAGATTCGTAGGGTACGAGGATCCGTGATGCGGGCCGTCAAGGGTGCCCTCCTTGGAGGGTGACGTGAGAAGGGATGCGACGATGAGCGACCGAACCGAAACGGCCATTCTGGCCGGCGGCTGTTTCTGGGGCATGCAGGACCTCATCCGGCGCCGCCCGGGGGTGGTGGGCACGCGGGTGGGCTACAGCGGCGGCGACGTCGATCACGCGACGTACCGCCACCACGGCACCCACGCCGAGGCCATCGAGATCGTCTTCGACCCCACGGTGACGAGCTACCGCGAGATCCTCGAGTTCTTCTTCCAGATCCACGATCCGACCACGCCGAATCGTCAGGGTAACGACCGGGGCACGAGCTACCGCTCGGCCATCTTCTACCGCGACGACGAGCAACGACGTGTCGCCGAGGACACCATCGCCGACGTCGACGCGTCGCACCTGTGGCCCGGACCGGTCGTCACCGAGGTGAGCGCCGCCGGGGCGTTCTGGGAGGCGGAGCCCGAACACCAGGACTACCTCGAGCGGATCCCCCAGGGCTACACCTGTCACTTCGTGCGACCCGACTGGGTGCTGACGCGTCGTGGCGACGCCGCGACACCAGGGACGTCCGAGGCGAACTAGGGGACGGGCACCCGCACCGGCGCGTCGGGGAGCCGACGGGCCACGATGAAGGCCCGCTCGGAGTCGTCGGTCGGTCGCGAACCCTGCGTGTCGGACTCCTCGAGCACGTCGAAGTACGGGGACAGCATCGTTCGCACGTGCTCGAGTTCGACCGCGAGTTCGACGATGCTCTCGTGGTGTAGGCGAAACGTCGCGTCACCGAGCCGTTCGAAGATGCGGATGTCCCAGACGGCGAGTGGATCGTCGAGGAAATCCACGTTCATCACGAGGGTATGGCCGTCGAAATCGTAGACCCACGGCGCCGCGTCACCGAGGTCGCGCAGG
This sequence comes from Acidobacteriota bacterium, assembly GCA_019352075.1. Taxonomy (GTDB): domain Bacteria; phylum Actinomycetota; class Acidimicrobiia; order Acidimicrobiales; family RAAP-2; genus RAAP-2. The sequence goes on from JABBOA010000025.1 coordinate 19,157, forward strand.
CGACCGACGGTGTTGAGGTCGAAGAGGAACACTCCCCCCTCGCGCAGGTGAGCTGCGGCGTTGGCGAACACCGAGCGCCACCCGGCCGGCGTCGTCACGTGGTTCAGGGTGTCGAAGACGCAGACGACCACGTCGAAGGTGTCCGCCAGGTCGAAGGACGTGATGTCACCGACGAGGAGTCGTGCGTCGGGACAGCGACGTCGGGCGTGCGCGAGCATGCGTTCGGACATGTCGAGACCGGTGAGTTCGAGTCCTGATCCGAGTCCCGCGAGGACGGCCCCCGTGCCGCACCCGAGTTCCAGGAGCGAGCGGGCGTCGGGGGCGAAGCGCGCGAGCGCGTCGAGGAGTTGGGTGACGAGTTCCTCGGGCTCACCGTTGACGGCGTCGTAGAACTGGGCGAAGGCGTCGTACGGGGTCACGTCACCGCGATCGTGCGCCTGGTCATCACGCGTACCGTTCCTCGCGGTGGGTGATCGCCGAGAGCGTCGCGATCGACTCGTCGATCACGACGCCCAACGCGACGTCGTCGCGACCGCGCACCCATCGTTCGAAGGCGACGCGGAACACCGCGATCCCCGCTTCGGCGGCCAGGCTGGAGGTCGGTTCGTCGACCCCACGCTCGTGAAGGGCCTGAGCCAGGGCGCCCGACAGCGTCGCCATCTTGATGAGCTCGCGCTCCTTGAGTTCGTTGTTCGCATCGATCACGTGCTGGCGCAGGCGCGCACGGTCGTGCCCGGGACCGATGGCCTCACCGGCCGCGGCGATACCCTGGGCGATGGCGTCGTAGGGCGACAGCGTCGCGGGCGCGTCGCGCACGGCGTTGACCATGAGTTCTTGCAGGCTCGACGCGCCCGAGAACAGGACTTCGCGCTTGTCGGCGAAGTAGCGAAAGAAGGTCCGTTCGGTCAGCCCCGCGAGTTCGGCGATCTCGGCCACGGTGGTCTGCTCGAAGCCCCGCTCGACGTACAGCGTCATCGCCGCCTCCTCGAGACGTCCTCGCGCGTCCGGCTCCCATCGACCCATGACTCCATGGTACGTGATGACAGTTAGTGACATCACGTGCTATGCTTATGTCAGTCAATGACATCATACGTCCGCACTCGCGCACCGCGACGTGGACGTCCAAGGAATGGGAGAGACATCATGAGAGTCTTCGTCACCGGAGCCAGTGGCTTCATCGGCACGG
>JABBOA010000026.1 GCA_019352075.1 Acidobacteriota bacterium
ATCATCGTGACCTCACTCAAGGGCGGGGTCGGCAAGTCGACCACGTCGATCTATCTCGCCGCTGCGGCGGTGCAGCGCGGCTACGACCCGGTCACGCTGATCGACGCCGACCCCCAGGCGTCCGCGGCGGAGTGGCTCGAGACGTGGCCGGCGCCGGGCGTGACGGTCATCGAGGCGCCGTCGGAGCGAACCGCGACGCGCGCGATGAACCGCGCCGTCGGCCTCATCGTCGTCGACACCCCACCGGGGAACGAGCGCATCACCCAATCGATCGTGGCCTTGGCCGACGCGGTGGTCATCCCCACTCGAGCGGGCGGCGTGGAGTACTCGAGAGTGCTGGCCACGATCGACCTGATCCCCGAGGACGTCGCACGAGGCGTCGTCATCGTCGCGGCGCGCCTGGGGACCAATGACCTCGAGGCGGCCATCGCCTGGTGGAAGGATCAGAGGGTGGAGATCTGGGGGATCATCCCCGAGCGCGTGAGTATCGCGGCCGGTCCCGAGGCCCGCCTCAGCCGCGAAGGACTCGATGGTTATGACGAGGTGTTGCGCCGCGCGCTGCGCGGCTGGCGATAAGCCGCGGGGACCCGCGCACCTAGGCGTTCTTGTCGAGCGCCTTCGCGGCGGCGAGGACGTCGGGCGGTACGACGGTGCCGGGTCGATTGCGCGGATCATTGGTGAGGAATCGACCGACCACGGGGATCTCCGTGATGGACTCGGCGCGCAGGATCGCCGCGACCACCGGCACGAAGTTCTCGGCCGCGGGGTAGACGATGTAGCGCGGTAACCAGACCGGGTAGTACTTCGCGTTGAACATCCACAGTGACTCGATGGGCAAGATACCCGAGAGGCGCTTCAGGGTCCAGCGCTCGACGCGGGTGAAGGTGCCCTCGCCCCGTTCACCGTCGAGGACCGAACGGAACGCGGCGAAGTTGAGGCTGAGCCCCTGAGCCCCCTCTTCGCGCAAGTGCTCGATGGTCGAGCACAGCGCGTAGTCGATCAGCCCGTTGGGGTGCTCTCCGGGGTCGCGGCGCATCAGGTCGAGGGAGTAGCCCTTGATCGCGGGCGACGGGACGAACTGGCACGCGGCGGCGGGTTTGCCGTCGGGCCCGTAGACCAGGGTCAACAGTAGCCCCTTGTCCTTGGGGTCGAAGAGGCGCCCCAGCATCATGGAGAAGCCACGCTCGCCCTCGCCGCGGCGCAGCATCGAGATCAGATCCAGGACACCGGTGACCTGCGCGGGATCGATCTCGGCCGGGTCGAGGAACTCGACGGTGTAGCCGTGTTTCTTCAATCGCGTGCAGGCTTGGCGTACCCCCTTCATCTTGCCGCCCTCGAGGGTGAAATTCTGGCAATCGACGATGGCCTCGTCGCCCAGGTAGAGATAGTGCATCCCGGCGGCGTGGTACGTCCCCAGCCATTCGGCGCCGGCGCCCATGATGGCGATGGTCCAACCACGCGCCTCGGAGTACGCTCGAAAAGCGTTGAAGACCTCCGCCCGCTCGGCGTCGGGGCCGATCGGGTCCGGTGAGACCAACGCCACGCCGCCGTAGACGGCGTAGGCGACCAGGGAGTCGCGAAAGAAGAAGAACTGCTTGTCGTCGCGCAGGGCGAAGTAGTCCAACGTGCCGCGTCCGTGACGGCGCACGATGTCGCGTGCGCGTAGCTCGGCGACGCGGCGTTCGGCGCCCGTGCCGGTGGCCGACAGGCGTCGGTCCACGACCGGACGGGTGACGACGTAGAGCGCGCTCACGATGAGCGAGATGCCGATCGTGACGAGCACGGGATCGATGAAGTCGGTCGAGGGGTCGGGCAAGGCGATGTTGTACTGACCGACCAGTCGCTCGGCGCACGCCAAGAGGACGACACCGAAGTTGGGCAGAACGTAGTGCCGACGTGTAGCGGCTTCGATACCGAGTGCGCCGGCGACGACGGCGATCACCGCGATGACGGCGAGGCGCGGCAGTATCGCGCGCGCGGTGTTGCGGTCCGATGCCGCGAGGAAGTGTCGACGCTGCACGATGAGATAGATGGCGAGGGTGGCGGCGACCAACGAGGCGATGAGCGAGCCGCCGCGCGCCAGGTGCGCCACCACCGTCAGAACCAGGGCGGCGACAGCCAAGAACCAGGCGCGGCGCTGCCCGCGTCGCACCCCGCGCGCCAGCATGATCATGGAGATCCCCGCGATGGCGGTGACGACGGCCGCGGATTGGGCCACGCCCAGGGGGAGAACGTTGAGGACCAGGTGTAGTCGCGAGCGCAGCGGCGGCGACGCCGTGACCGCCACGTTGATGAGTCCATCGAGGGCGAGCAGTCCGCTCGCCCAGCGGCGGATCGAGCGCTGATGTCGCTGGGCGAGGAGACGGTCCTGTGAAACGGGAAAGGGGGACCCGTGCGGCCACGATCCCAGGGTGGCGGTGCCTGCGGGCGGTCCGACCTGGGTGGGCGTACCGGCCACGAGGCGCTCGAGCAGGCGCGCGCGCGCCAGTGGCGACTCACCCCCCAGGAGTCGCACCTGGACATTGCTCGCGGCTTCGATCTCGACGACGCCCAGGCGCAGGACCGAAGCGAACACCGGCGGCAAGCCGAGGCGCCCCTCGCGTTTGACCAGCACCAACCGTGAGGGTCCCGGGACCGCGCAGACGCCGCGGTCGAGGAAGGCGAGTGCCGGGCGCGGCGCTCCACCGATGACCGCGCCCACGCCCCCGCGCTCGAGGATGCGCCGGGCGTAGTCGAGGGCGTCCACCCGGTCGATCAGGGTATTGACGAGTGGTTCGCTCTCGGCGTCGCCGTGGAGTGAACGGTTGAAGCGACGGCGCACCACGAGACCCGCCACCGCCACCACCGCGGCTTCGGCCGCGACCAGCACGATGAGGTTGACAATCAGGTTGCCCCAGAAACTCGTGGTGTGCGGCGCGTGCACCGCGTATTCGTGATGGGTGAAGTGGCCGATCAACTCGGTTGCCGAATTGAAGAGGTCACCCACGAGGAGCGCGAGCAACACCAGCCAGATCCACGGGGCCATCCGACGGTACAGGACGCGTGAGGCGACGAAACTGGTCAGCGCCGCGGGATCCTCGAGACGGTCGGCGTCCGCGCGATCGGCGACGTCCACGTTCTCGACGTCGACGCGGTGCGAACCCGCGGCGATGGCGAGGTCGCGCACGCCGTCCGCCGAGGCCACCTGCAGCATGAGGTCGCTGGCCACCTCGACGCCGATCGCGCGCAGGAGTCCCTGCGCCGACTCGTCGGTGGCCAGCCCCGCGTCGTCACTACCGGGTAGCACGTAGACCTGGTGGCTCGCGTGGGCCGCGAAGGCGCGCACCGCGGTGACGAAATCGGGCAGGTGCGCCAAGGTCGCCGCGATCACGTCTGCCAGGTCCTGGTCGGGACGCGCGAAGAAGAGGTTGCCCGCGACCACGACGACCGCCGGGTCGTCGATGTCACCTAGGAGGGTCGTCAGTTCGACGACCGGGCGGCTACGCGCCTTGGTGCGTGACGAGAGGCTCAGGTCGCTGACCACGTAGACGTGGTGCCCGTAGGGGATCGGTAACGTGTGTCGTTCGATCGCTCCCATCACGTCTAGTCTCGCAGACATTGATCCTGCCTATCCTGTCGAGAGAGTATGACGACGACTGATCCCCATAACCCCCAAGAGCACTGGTATTGGCGCCGCGGACCCGTAGCGCCGGGCCCCGCGGTCATCGTGGACATCGACGGGGTCCTCGCGGACGCCGCCGGCCGCCAACACCTGCGCGGCTGGGGCGACTGGCGATCGTTCTTCGACGCCTGCGACCAGGATCCGCTGATCTCGGAGACGTCGCGATTGCTCGACCTCTTCGAACCCGGGCTCGCGGTGTTGTTGGTGACCGGGCGACCCCGTCGCGTCCAGACCAAGACGGTCGACTGGCTCGAAAGTTTCTCCGTCCGTTGGGACCTCCTCGTGACCCGCGACTTCGGTGACTATTCGGGTGTCTCAGAATTCAAGCGAGAGGTGCTCCACGATATCCAGGCGGTCGGGTTCGACGTGCGACTCGCGCTCGAGGACGACCCGGGCAATCACGCCATGTACGTCGCCGAAGGTATTGCCTGCCTCTACATCCACTCGGGTTACTACCTCTGAACGGAACGACGACCGCTCGCCATCACGGGGTCGAGGCGGCGTCCAGCAGCGCCAGGACCTCGCTGGCGGCGTGTCGACCCGAACCGATGCTGGCTGGAATGCCCACGCCGTCGTAGGAGCTACCGGCCAGGCGGATGGCGTACGGGGCCAAGGCCCGACGCGCGCGCGCGACGAGTTGAGTGTGACCGACGTAGTACTGGGGTAGTCCCTGGGGCCAGCGTTGCACGCGCGCGGCGAGTGGAGCGCCGACCCGGCCGAGCACCGTGGCGAGTTCGTCGCGCACCCGTTCGACGAGTGCTTCGTCACTCAGCGCCTCACAGCGCCGGTCGTCGATACGACCCACGTGCGCGCGTAGCAGTACTTCACCCTCGCGGCGAAGGTGCTCCCACTTTCGATCGAGGAACGTCACTGCGGTGGTCATCATGATGTCGTCGTTCCACGCGGTGGCCAGAGGGATCAGAATCCCCGTGCCGGTCGGTGGCAAGGTCGTGTCGGTGGCGGCGAAGGCGAAGGTGACCATGGCGGCGCCGGCACTGTTCACGCTGGCGAGATCCGACAACTCCCCGTCCAGGGCACTGGTCAGGCGTCCCGCGGTCGGCGCGGGCGTCGCCAGGATGATCGCACTCGCGCCGGTCGCGGTGTCGTCGGTGTCGACTTCCCAGGGGTACACGCTCGACGGAGTGGGACGGATGGCGCTCACCGCGGCGTCACAACGCACCACCACGCCGCGCTCCTGGAGTTGGCGAACCAGTTCCTCGGCCAGCGACGCGACACCACTGCGCAGAGTCATGAAGAGTGGGCCGAGAATCCGCTGCGCGTTGACGCCCGCGCTCGCGCCGGACCCGGCGTCGGCGCGCAGGGACTTCATGAGTGAACCACCGCGCTGGGCGGCCGCGAAGAGGGCGGGGAAGACCGCCTGCGCCGACAGTTCGTCGACGCGGCCGGCCTGAATGCCACCCACCATCGGCTCGATCAACTGATAGGTCAGTTCGCTACCCAACTTGCGTCGCAGGATCGCTCCGATGCTCACGTCGTCGGTGACCTCCATCTTCCGCGGCGCGTGCTCGTCGCGCCACGCGGGCCAGCGCGAACTCCAGGTCAGGCCCTTGAGTGTCCGCAGCGACTTGGCGCTCGTCGGCACCCCGAGGGCGAGGCCGGTGGGAAGCTCCTCGAGGGTGCCCTTGAGCCATATCGACGCCCCCGACGCGCTGATCGGCACGAGTTCGTCGTCGAGGCCGAGTTCGTGGGCCAGGGTGAGCGCCTCGGGTCGTCGCGCGAGGAAACCGTCGGGTCCTAGGTCCACGGTGCGCCCCGCGAACTGCGCGCGACGCAGGGCGCCGCCGCAGTGGCTCGACGCCTCGACGAGTTCGATGCGCGGGGTGGACGTGGTGGGGCCCCGTGACGCACCCGAGAGTTCCCACGCCGCCGCGAGACCCGCGATACCCCCGCCGACGATGACGACCGAGGTGCGGGGATTCACGCGTGAGCCGTCACGACGTCGGCGAGGACCTCGACGAAGTCCGGGTCGTCGTTGAGCGACGCGGTGCGCACCACATGCAGGCCGAGTTCGTGGGCCAGCTGCTGGGCCTGGATGTCGATGTCGAAGAGAACTTCGAGGTGGTCCGACACGAAGCCGATGGGGCACGAGACGATGTCGGTGAGGCCCGCGGCCTTCTTCGTACGCAGGACCTCCAAGATGTCGGGGCCGATCCAGGGGTCGGCGGTGCGTCCGGCGGATTGCCACGCCACGTCCCAGTTGGTGATCCCGGCGAGGCGAGCCGCGCCTTCGGCACTCGCGCGTAATTGCTCGGGGTAGCGGTCGCCCTGGGCCAGGACCTTCTGGGGCAACGAGTGCGCGGAGAAGATCACCTCACAGGTCGCGCGACGTTCGTCGGGGATCAGGGCGAGGGCGTCGTTCACTCGTCGGGCGATGAGCTCCAAGAAACCCGGAGCGTCCCACCAGGCCCCAATCTCGCGAAAGTCGACGGTCGGTCCGAGGGATTCGCGCGCGCGCGCCATGTATTGGTCGGTCGACATCGAAGAGGAGTGCGGGGCCAGGACCAGTCCGATCACGGTCGTGATGCCGTCGGCCGCGAAACCCGGTGCGACGTCTTCGATCATCGGCGGCTCGTACTTCGAGCCGAAACGTACGTCGAAGGCCCCCGGCGCGCGCGTCGCGAGGGCCGCGGCGATCCCCGCGACCTGATCGGCCGTGCGCTTGGCCAGCGGAGAGGTGCCCCCGATCTGGGCGTAACGGTCCGAGAGCTCCTGGAGTAGCTCCGGGGTCGGTGCCCGGCCGTGGCGGATGCGGGTGTAATAGGCCTCGACGTCGCTGGGCGTCGTGGGTGTGCCGTAGGCCATCACGAGAACTCCGGTGGTCATCGCACGCCCGCCAATCCCTCGTCGTGGACCACGCGGACCACCGCTTGGAGTACGTCGGGGTCGGTCGAGGGCAGTACCCCGTGACCCAAGTTGAAAATGTACCCGCCGTCGCGTCCAGCGCGCGCCAGGACCTCGCGCGCCGCGCTGACCCCGAGATCGACGCCGCCGAGGCAGCGCGCGGGGTCGAGGTTACCCTGGACGGGTTTACCGGTACGGCGTCGACCTTCGTCCAGGTCGACGTGCCAGTCGATCCCCACCACCGTCGATCCGGCACTGGACATCTGCGTCAGGAGTTCTCCGGTGCCGACCCCGAACAAGATGGTGGGCACGTTCAAATCGGCGACGCCCTCGAGTACCCGTTGGGTGGCGGACAGGGCGAAGCGCGCGTACTCATCGCGCGTCAGCGACCCCGCCCAGGAGTCGAACAACTGCAGGGCGCGTGCCCCGTGGGCCACCTGGGCGCGTAAGAAGGAGATGGTGATGGCCACCAGGCGATCGAGCAACTGGTCGAACAGCCCGGGGTCGGCGTGCATGAGTGTCTTGATGACCGAGAAGTCGCGCGTAGGGGCACCCTCAACGAGGTAGCTCGCCACGGTGAAGGGGGCGCCCGCGAAACCGATCAGCGGCGTGTTCGACGGAGCCAGGTTCTCCACCACCAGGTCGATGGTTCGCGTCACGTGGGCGACGTCAGCGTCGGTGAGGTCGCGCAGGCGGGCCAGGTCGGCGGCGCTGCGAAAGGGCGCCGCGATGACCGGTCCGCGCCCGGGGACGACGTCGACCCCGAAATCGATCGCGTGATAGGGCACCACGATGTCCGAGAAGAGGATCGCCGCGTCGACGCCGTAGCGACGTACCGGCTGCAGCGTGACCTCGCAGGCGAGTGCGGGATCGGCGATGGCCTCGAGAATCGAGCCGGTGCCGCGCAACGCCCGGTATTCGGACAGGGAGCGGCCGGCCTGGCGCATGAACCACACGGGGACGTGCTCGACGGCTTCGCCGCGACAGGCTCGAAGGAATACGGGGTCGCTCACTGGTCTCCTTTGACGGCCTATAGCCTACGTCGCCCCGTCGTGAGAACCGTCAGAGCGCAGCACGTGGGCACCGGCGTCGTGAAGTCCCCTAGAATCGTCAAACGCTATTTGCGAGCATCAGGAGAGGTCCGTTGGCACACGAGCGCGAGATTTCGGAGGAGCAGGCGTTCCTTGACCGAGCCCTGGATGCCCTGGAAAACATGCGCGACGAGGCGCGGTCCCTGCGCGACTCGGCGGCGGTGGCCACGATGCGCGGCGCGGGTGACTTGGTCGAGCGCGACGTGGTGATGGGGACCGCCCTCAGCCGACTCGATCAACTGGCGATCGGTGACCAATCTCTCTTCTTTGGACGTATCGATTACCTGGACAAGGACGAGCTCCCCGGAGACACCTACCACGTCGGACGCCTCGCGGTCTCCGACGCCGACCTCAACGCGCTCGTGGTTGATTGGCGCGCACCGGTGGCCGAGGCCTTCTACCGCGCCACGGGCGTGGAGTCGCTGGGTTTGGCCCGACGCCGCCACGTGGCGATTCGCGGTCGCGAGGTGCTCAGCGTCGAGGACGAGTACTTCGCCAACGAATTCGGTGAGTTGCAGCTGCCCGACGACGAGCGGCGCAACGCCACCGACGAGGGCCTGGTGGAGGGCGGGCTGGCCCTCGGCGGTCCCGGCGCGCTGCTCGCGGCGCTCGGGCGCGCCCGCACGGGTCAAATGGGCGACATCGTCGCCACGATTCAAGGCGAACAGGACCAGATCATCCGTCACCCCTTGGCGGGGGTGTTACTCGTCCAGGGCGGACCCGGTACGGGCAAGACGGCCGTCGCGCTGCACCGCGCGGCCTACCTGCTCTTCACGCACCGCGCGACGTTGGAACGACAGGGCGTGCTGGTCGTGGGACCCAACCCGCTGTTCCTCAACTACATCGAGAACGTGTTGCCGTCACTGGGCGAATCGGGTGTCACGTTGTCGACGATCTCGGGGCTCGTGACCAACGTGGAGGTGCGCGGTCGCGACGACGAGGAGGTCGACCGTTTGAAGGGCGACGCCCGTATGGCCACCCTGCTGGCGCGGGCCCTGCGCACTCGTCAGCGACCGCTACGCCGGGAGGTGTCGATCCCCGTGGGACGCGCGATCGTGGCGGTGCGCCCCGAGGACACCGTCGACATCGTGGAACGTGCACGCCGGCGTCCGGGCAACCACAATCAACGTCGTTCGGCCGTCGGGCGCGAACTCGCCGCGCGCCTCGCCTCGCGCTACCACCACCGTTTCGCGCGCGACGTCGACGACGAGACGGGTGCGATCAACGAATTGGCCGACCAGATTCGCGCCACCCACGAATACAAGCAGATGCTGCAGAGGATCTGGCCCCGACTGTCGGGCCAAGACCTCTTGCACGACCTCTTTGGCGCTCCGGCGTTGTTGCGCGCGGCGGGACGCGACCTCTTCGACGACGAGGAGCTCGCGTTGCTCGAACGTCCCCGTAGTGCCACCTTGGAGGAGATCCGCTGGACCAAGGCCGACGCGGCGTTGATCGACGAGGCGCGCGTCCTGCTAGGACCGCGCAAACGGCCGCGCTCACTGCTCAAGTCCGTCGATACCGGCGTTCTCGACGGCGTCGACCTCGACTCCTTCGCCGGCGACATCCGCGCGGCGGCCGTGCGCGAAGCCCAGAGTCTCACCTCGACGGTGAGCGCCGAGCTCGACGAGGCGGAATTCGTCACCTACGGCCACATCGTGGTGGACGAGGCCCAGGACCTGTCGCCCATGGAGTTGCGCGTCCTGAAGCGACGCGACTTGACGGGCTCGATGACCATCGTCGGTGACATGGGCCAAGCCACGACGGCCTCGTCCTCGGCGTCGTGGGACTCGGTGCTCGAAGTGCTCGAACCGCGCCGCTCACCGACGCGCGTGGATCTCACCGTGAGCTATCGCACGCCCGAGGAGGTGCTCGATTTCGCGGCACCGACGTTGCGCGCCGCCGCCGTCGAGGTCGATCCGCCCCGGCCGGTGCGTCGAGCGGGTTCGGTACCGGTGGTGGAGCTCGTGGATCCCCAGGATTTCGCGTCAGCCCTGATCAACGCCGTTCGACGCGAGAGTGACTTCGTGGCCCCCGGTCGGGTCGCGGTCATCGTCACCGCCGCGCGGGTCGGCGAACTCGTCGAGATCCTCACGACGGCGGGCATCGCTGCCGTTGACCCGCGTGACCAGGAGTCGAGAGGTTTGGGGGCGGATCTGGTGGTGCTCGGCGCCGAGGGCGCGAACGGATTGGAGTTCGATGCGACCATCGTGGTCGAACCCGCGCAGATCGCTCGACGCGGGGCGCTCGCCGGCGAGAAGTCGACGCCGCGCGGTCTGCGCACCCTCTACGTGGCGATGACGCGTCCGACGCGACGGTTGGCCATTTTGGCCACCCGTGGACTGCCCGCGACAATTCGATAGTCGTTATTCGTGCCGAACGTCACAAGCCCCCTTCGATTTTTGGTAGAACTTAAGTCGTGAGTCAGGCGATTCCCCTCAGTAGCCTGGCGGAGCAAGAGAAGATCGTCCACGATCGTCCCCCGTTGCTGGCCATCGGAGTGATGATCTGGCTCGGCAGCGAGCTGATGTTCTTCTCGGGACTCTTCGCCGCGCTGTTTACCATCCGAGCCCACCTCGCGGCGTGGCCCCCCCAGGGGACCCGCCTCGACGTGCTGCAGTCGGGTATCTTCACGATTTTGCTCGTCGCGTCGTCGTTCACGATGCAGTACGCCGTCTGGCTCATCGAGCACCGTCGTCGCGCCGAGGCGCGCCGTTGGGTCATCATCACGCTCGTCCTGGGCACCTTGTTCATCTCGAACCAGATCTACGAATGGACGCACCTGGCGACGCGCTGGTACACCAATTCCTACGGCTCGGTGTTCTACATCACGACGGGCATCCACGGACTGCACGTGTTCCTTGGTTTGGTAGCGATGCTCTTCCTCCTCTTTCGTATGCGCGGCACCGAAGGTGACCCGGGCGAACTCTCCACGTTCCAGGGTGTCAGTTACTACTGGCACTTCGTCGATGTCGTCTGGATCGGGTTGTACTCGTCCCTGTTCCTCTTGAAGTAGGTCGTGATGAAGAGTCGTTATCGAGCACCGTTGATCGCTGTAGCCGCCCTGGTCGTGGTGTTTCCCGTGCTGGGTCTGGCGTCCGCGGCGTTGGCCGCACCCCATACCTATACGCGCACGCCCTACCAGACGGGTCGCGCGAACGCCGGCACGCCCAACTCCACCAATGTGGTCAAGAACGCCAGCGGCGCGATCGTGAGCTACGGCAATAGCGCCATCACCTACACCGCTCCCTCACCAGCTCTGGCGACGTTGGGCCAGTCGCTCTTCTTGGAGAACTGCGCATCGTGCCACGGCGTCGCCGCCAACGGGGTGCCGGCCAACGGGACCGCGGGTGCCTTCCCGAACCTGGTGGGTCTGGGCCCCGCGACGATCGACTTCTGGATCGAATCGGGTCGTATGCCGGCCGCCGACACCCGCGCGGTGCAGGCGAACCGCCGGGTGCCGCGACTCTCGCAGTCGCAGGCCCTGGCCATCGCGGCGTGGGTGAACTCGCTCAGCCCCAGTTACCCCGACATCCCTTCGCCGAACCTGGCCAGCGCCAACGTCTCTGACGGTGCGGCTCTCTTCGCCCTCAACTGTGCGGCCTGTCACACCATCGAAGGCGACGGCGACGCATTGGCTGCGGGGACCTTCGCCCCCTCGCTGCGCAACATCCCGGCTTACCAGGTGGTCGAGGCGATCCGCACCGGTCCCGGCAACATGCCGAGATTCACCGGCAACCTGAGCGACTTCCAGGTCGCCGACATCGTCAAGTTCGTCACGACCGAGATCCAACACCCCCAGAACCCGGGTGGCTTCGGCCTGGGTGGTCTCGGTCCGGTGGCGGAGGGTTTCGTCGGACTGTTGTTGGGCGTGGGCCTGCTGGCCCTCGTCGGATTCTGGGTAGGAGAGCGCCAGTGAGCGAACACGAACAACGCACCCCGGTGCAATTGAGCACGGTGTCCGCGGATGACCCACGGCTCCAGCCGGCGGCCCGTCGACCGGAACTCGTCGAGAAGGTGATCGCCGTGACCTTCCTCGTCGGCATCGCGCTGATCGTGGGCTTCGGGGCGGCCTACTGGGTCAACGCCACGCCGTGGGTGCTGGGCGCCACCTTCGGCGGTGGGCTCTTCCTCATGGGGGTCGGACTGATCGCCTGGGGCAAGTACCTCATGCCGCGCGGTCCCTTCGTCGAGGAGCGCCACACGCTGGCCAGTTCTGAGGTCGAACGCGACGCGTTCGCGGCCGCGATCGTCGAGCGTGGCGGCGGCGTCATCAAGCGTCGCAAGTTCCTCGGGGGGCTACTCGGTGCGGGCATGGGCATCTTCGGGGTCGTGGCGGCGTTCCCGTTGGTCCGTTCGCTGGGTCCGATGCCCAAGGGCACCCTCTTCCACACGGATTGGGCCAAGGGGACCTACCTCGTCGACATCACCGGTCGTCGTGTGCACCTCGAAGATCTGGCGATCGGTTCCATCATGACCGTCTACCCCGAAGGACTCGAGAACACCGACAACGGTCAGGCCGTGGACCAGACGGTCCTGATTCGAATCTCGAACGAGAACTTCGTGACCCAGAAGGGTCGTGAGACCTGGGGTCCCCAGGGATATCTCGCGTACTCCAAGCTGTGCACGCACCTCGGCTGCCCGGTGGGTCTCTACGAACAGCAACTGCAACTCTTGGTGTGTCCGTGTCACCAGTCGATGTTCAACGTGACCAACGGTTGCATCCCCAACTTCGGTCCGGCACCGCGGCCGTTGCCGCAACTCCCGCTGCAGTTCGACGCCGCCGGGTACCTGCAGTCGCAATCAGACTTCAACCAGCCGGTCGGACCAGGATTCTGGGAGCGCGCATGAGCCAGACCGTGAACACCAAGCGAGCGCAGCGCGAGAAGTCGGGGCCCTACGGCAAGTTGGGTCACGCCCTCAACGAATTGGACGACCGCATGGGCGTCGCCAAGGGCGGGCGAAGCTTCCTCGACAAGATCTTCCCGGACCACTGGTCCTTCATGCTCGGTGAGATCGCGCTGTATTCCTTCGTGGTCGTGCTGGCCACGGGAGTCTTCCTGACCCTCTACTACGTGCCGAGCCAGGCCCTGACGACCTACACCGGTAGTTACCTACCCCTCTACGGCCAGAGGGTCACCGAGGCCTTCGCGTCGACGGTCAACCTCTCCTTCGCGGTCCGCGCGGGCCTGTTGATGCGCCAGATGCACCACTGGAGTTGCAACATCTTCATCGGCGCGATCGTCGTGCACATGGGTCGCGTGTTCTTCACCGGGGCCTTTCGCAAGCCCCGCGAGACGAACTGGGTCATTGGAACGACGCTGCTGATCCTGGCCATCGTCAACGGCTTCCTCGGATACTCGCTACCCGACGACCTGGTGTCGGGTACCGGAATCCGCATCGCCTACTCGATCATCTTGTCGATCCCCGTGGTGGGCACCTACGTCGCCTTCTTCCTCTTCGGCGGCAATTTCCCCGGCACGTCGATCCTGCCGCGCTTCTTCATCCTGCACGTCTTGATCATCCCGCTGATCATCCTTGGTCTGGTCGGGGCGCACATGGTGTTGCTCGTGCGTCAAAAGCACACGCAGTTCCCGGGTAAGGGCAAGACGGAGAACAACGTCGTCGGTACGCCGATGTACCCGGTCTTCATGGCCAAGACGACGGGCTTCATGTTCGTCGTGGCGGGGGCCACCGCCCTGCTGGGCGCCTTCGCGCAGATCAATCCCATCTGGCAGTTCGGCCCCTACACCGCGTCACGCATCTCCTACGCGGTGCAACCCGACTGGTACATGGGATTCCTCGACGGCGCCCTGCGCATCTTCCCGTCGTGGTCGTTCCACAGTTTCGGTCACACGATCCCCCTGGAAGTGACGATTCCGGCGGTCATCTTCCCCGGCATCCTCTTCAACCTGGTGATGGCGTGGCCCGCCATCGAACGCAAGTTCACCAAGGACAATGAGATGCACAACCTGCTCGATCGCCCGAGCAACCGGCCCAAGCGCACTTCGGCGGGCGTGGCCGTCGCGGTGCTGTGTTCGATGCTCTTCATCGCCTCCTCGACCGACGTGATCGCGAATTTCTTCCACCTGTCGCTCAACAGCGTGTTGTGGGCGATGCGTATCTTGTGCATCGTGATGCCCGTGCTCGCCTACCCCGTGACGTACCGGATCTGCCGTGAGATGCAGGGCTTCGCGGGGGCGGGCAAGCGCAAGACGACCAACATCGTGACGCGCACCGCCGAGGGCGAGTACGTGGCGACACCGGCCCCCGTCTACGTCGACGACTTGGCGCACGAGCACGAACTCGACGCACTCCCCGTGCCGACCTACGTGGTGGACGCCGAGGACGCGGTCCCGGCGGGAGAAGGTGGCGTGCGCCGCGTGCCCCGGTAAGTCAGTCGGGTCCCACTGATGCGGTCCTGGAGCGTCGCGGTCGCCTCGATCCTCGTCGTCGCCGGCGTGGGCACGGGCACCGCGATCGTGAACTCGACGAAGGCCGCGGTGACGACGACCACCACGACCACGACCACGACCACCGTCCATCGCGAACGCCCGCAGGCGAATTGGCAGGTGGCGACCGCGTCGTCGCGCGGCGTGATGGTGGACTATCGGATGATCGATGAGTCGGGCGTCATGTTCCGCGCGATTCGATTGCGAGCGCGCACCACGCTGTTGCGCTGGCACATCGGATCGATCGATCCGCCCGTACGCCTCGGTACGGTGCCCGCCGACGCCGGTCCGTCGATCAACTGGGCCAATGAGGGCCTGGCGGGCGTCGTCGCGGTCTTCAACGGGGGATTCAAGGTCGGCGCAGGCGCGGGGGGCTCGATGGTGGACGGCGTGACCCTCTCGCCGATGATTCGCGGTGACATGACCTTGGCGATCGACGCGGCGGGTCACTGGAAGATGGGGGCGTGGGCGGCGAACTTCCCCGGACCCACGTTCCACGCCATCGCCTATCGTCAGAACCTCGCACCGTTGGTCGCGAACGCCCGGCCGACGGCGGCGGCGCTCTCCGCCAACCAGTTGATCTGGGGCGATCCTCTCAAGGGCAATCCTCAACAGGCCCGCTCGGCGCTGGGCATCGATGCGCAGCGCAACCTGGTGTACGTCGCGACGCTGTCGGGCGTCTCGCCAACCCTCCTCGCCAGAGCGCTCATCGCGGCGGGCGCCGTCGAGGGGATGGAACTCGACATCAACCCCTACTGGCCGATCGTGGGTGCTTCGTTCACGGTGCTGCACCGGCCCGGCAGTTATCCCGTGCAGATCCCCTACGCCGAGCACAATCCGACCATTTACAACACCGGATGGGAGCGCGACTTCTTCGTCGCCCTCGCCGAACCCAACAGTTGGCGGTGTTGGTGGACCAGTACGGGACTGCGCGCGGGCGTCGTTCGAGCCCAGCCCCAGCCACTGCACCAAGTGTGCACCACGCCCGCGAAGCGCGGCGCGGCCTCATCGGCCTCTGCGGGCACTGCGGGCACTGCGGGCACTGCGGGCACTGCGGGCACTGCGACACGGGGCTAGTGGTTGCGTAGCATGGGGTCGTGCTGAGTCCGGACTCCAAGTGGCCCTCGGCCGCGTCGCTGCTGGTCCCGGGTGATGCGCGCGACCCGGCGGCGCGTAGCGCCGTGCGCTTGCTCGGTGCGCACACGTACGCGACCTCGGTGTCGCCGCGCTCGTCAGCGTCCACCCCGGCCGCGGTGCGCGCCGCGCTAGCGCGCTATTCGACCTGGTCCTTCGAGGATCAGGTCGACCTCGCCGACGCGGTGGTGGTCGAGGACCGGGGCGACGTCGCCCAACCCGACACCGAGGAGGGGGCCGGTGAGTTGGCGCGCGAGCTCGACGACGACCGCGACGGCGTACCCCTGTGGGTGCTGCTCGGTGGTGATAACGCGCTGACGTGGCGGGCGATGACCGCGCTCTCGCGGGGACGTCTCGCCGACTGGGGACTCATCACGTTCGACGCGCATCTCGACATGCGCGAGGGCCGCTCCAACGGTTCACCGGTGCGCCAGTTGTTGGAATCGGGACTCGACGGGGGCCACGTCGTGCAGATCGGATTGGCCGACTTCTCGAATTCCGCCGCCTACGCCGGCGAGGCCGCCGCCGCGGGGGTGCGTCTCGTCGCGCGCAGTGAGCTTCGTCGTCGCCGCCTCGAGGAGGTCGTGGCCGAGGCGGTGGCGATCGCCGGGGACGGCGGTCGGCGCGTCTACGTGGACGTGGACATGGACGTGTGTGACCGCGCCGTCGTACCCGGGTGCCCCGCGGCCGCACCGGGAGGCATCAACGCCGACGAGTTGCGTCAACTGGTGCGCCTGACCTGCGCGGATCCTCGGGTGGCGGCGATCGACGTCACCGAGATCGACGTCGCGCGCGACGCCCCCGACGAGCGCACCGTGCGACTGGGCGCCCTCGTCGTGCTCGAGGCGTTGACCGGCTACCTACGACGACCGTCGGATCAGAGGAGTGCAGAGTGAGTGTGATGCTGGGTGACGCGGGTCTGACCCGTGAGGAGGTGCTACGGATCGCGCGCGGGGGCGAACACGTGGCCATCGAGCAGTCGGTGGTCGAGAGGTTGCGCACGCAGCGCGCGGCGATCGAGGCGATGGTCTCGAGCGGGGTGCCGGTCTACGGGGTCTCGACGGGTTTCGGCTCCCTGGCCACCACCTACGTCGAACCCGATCAGCGCCGCGCCCTGCAGCGTGCGCTCATCCGATCGCACGCCGCGGGAGTGGGCGCTCGCGTCGAGGTCGAGGTGGTGCGCGCGATGATGGCGTCGCGCCTCACCACACTGTGCTCGGGCGTCACGGGGGTCCAACCCGCGACGGCGCTCGCCTACGCGGCGTTGTTGAACGCCCACATCACTCCGGTCGTGCACGAGTTCGGCTCACTGGGTTGTTCGGGCGACCTAGCGCCGCTGGCGCACGTGGCGCTCGCCCTGATGGGCGAGGGCGAGGCGATACTGTCCGACGGGTCGGTCACGTCGGCGGCCTCGGCGCTGGCCGCAGCGGGCCTGGCGCCGGTGGAACTCGCGGAGAAGGAGGGCCTGGCCCTGCTCAACGGCACCGACGGCATGCTGGGTCAACTCATCTTGGCCGTCGAGGACGGTGGGCGGTTGCTGCAGTTGGCCGACGTGGCCGCGTCGTTGTCGATCCAGGCCCTTCGCGGGACCGATCGGGTGTTCGTCGACGAGTTGCAGGCGCTGCGGCCCCACGCGGGCCAGCGTCGCAGCGCGGCGAATCTCATGGTTCTGCTCGCGGGGTCGCCAATCGTGAATTCGCACGTGGGCGACACCACGCAGGTCCAAGACGCGTACTCACTGCGCTGCGCCCCCCAGGTCCACGGCGCCGCGCGTGACACGTTCGCGCACGCGACGTCGGTGGCCGACGTCGAATTGGCCTCGTCGATCGACAATCCTTCGGTCCTGCCCGACGGCACGCTGTCCTCGAACGGTAACTTCCACGGCGCCCCCGTCGCCTACGTACTCGACTTCCTCGCCATCGTGGTGGCCGACGTGGCGTCGATGTCCGAGCGTCGAACCGACCGCCTGCTCGACGTGCACCGCAACTTCGGACTGCCGCCCTTCCTGGCGCACCAGGCGGGGGTGGACTCGGGACTGATGATCGCCCAGTACACCCAGGCCGCGATGGTCTCGGAGATGAAGCGACTGGCCGCGCCGGCGAGCGTCGACTCGATCCCGTCCTCGGCGATGCAGGAGGACCACGTCTCCATGGGTTGGCACGCGGCCCGCAAGTTGCGGCGCGCTCTCGAGGCGTTCGCCGACGTGATCGCCATTGAACTCGTGGCGGCCTCGCGGGCCATGGCGTTGCGCGCGCCGCTCGAGGCCTCGCCGGCCACCATGCCGGTGGTCGAACTGGTCAATGAGGTGACGGGCGGACCCGGACCCGACCGGTGGCTCTCGCCCCAACTGATCGACGTGGGTCGGATGGTCCGCGACGGCGAGCTCCTCGACGTCGTCCTCGAGCACGTCGAGCTTCTCTAGACGAAGGAGTCATCATGCAAGGTGCCCGACCGGTGCGCGCGGCGCGCGGGACCACCCTCAGTACGCTGGGCTGGCCCCAGGAGGCCGCACTGCGGATGCTCCAGAACAATCTCGACCCGGAGGTGGCCGAGCGCCCCGACGACCTCGTCGTCTACGGCGGCACTGGTCGAGCGGCGCGTGACTGGCCCAGCTTCGACGCGTTGGTGCGCACGCTGCGCACCCTCAAGGGCGACGAGACGATGCTGGTGCAGTCGGGTCGCCCGGTCGGCGTCTTTCAGACGCACGAGTGGGCGCCGCGGGTGTTGATCGCGAACTCGAACCTGGTGGGCGACTGGGCCACGTGGCCCGAGTTCCGCCGCCTCGAGGCCCTCGGACTGACCATGTACGGACAGATGACGGCCGGGTCGTGGATCTACATCGGCACCCAGGGCATCTTGCAGGGGACCTACGAGACGTTCGCCGCCGTGGCGGCCAAGCGTTTCGGGGGGACTCTGGCGGGCACGTTGACCCTCACCGGTGGCGCGGGCGGCATGGGCGGGGCCCAGCCCCTCGCGGTGACCATGAACGACGGCGTGTGCCTGTGCGTCGACGTGGACCCGACACGATTGCAGCGACGGGTGGACCAGCGCTATATGGATGAGTGGACCGACGACCTCGACGAGGCGCTGCGCCGCGTGCTCGCCGCCAAGACCGAGAGGCGCGCGCTGAGCGTGGGGGTGCTCGGCAACGCCGCCACGGTGTTCGCGGAACTGTTGCGCCGCGGCGTCGAAGTCGACATCGTCACCGACCAGACGTCGGCGCACGACCCCTTGAGCTACCTGCCCGAGGGCATCGATCTGGCGGACTGGCACGACTACGCCGACAAGAAGCCCGAGGAGTTCACGGACCGCGCTCGCGTGTCGATGGCGCACCAGGTCGAGGCGATGGTCGGCTTCATGGACCAGGGCGCCGAGGTCTTCGACTACGGCAACTCGATCCGCGGCGAAGCGCAGCTCGGCGGCTTCTCGCGCGCCTTCGCCTTCCCGGGCTTCGTGCCGGCGTACATCCGTCCGCTGTTCTGCGAGGGCAAGGGCCCCTTCCGCTGGGCGGCCCTGTCGGGCGATCCCAAGGACATCTGGCGCACCGACCAGGCGGTGCTGGAGCTCTTCCCCGACAACGAGCCGCTGCGGCGCTGGATCACCAAGGCCCAGGACCGCGTGGCCTTCCAGGGACTGCCCGCGCGTATCTGCTGGCTGGGCTACGGCGAGCGCGACCAGGCGGGCGTCGCCTTCAACGACTTGGTGGCCTCGGGGGAGATCTCGGCACCCCTGGTGATCGGGCGCGACCACTTGGACAGCGGTTCGGTGGCGTCGCCGTATCGCGAGACCGAGTCCATGCTCGACGGCTCGGACGCCATCGCCGACTGGCCACTGTTGAACGCCCTGGTCAACACCGCCTCGGGCGCCTCGTGGGTCTCGATCCACCACGGCGGCGGCGTGGGGATCGGCCGGTCGATCCACGCCGGCCAGGTGTGCGTGGCCGACGGCACCGATCTGGCGCGCGAGAAGCTTCGACGCGTGCTCACCAACGACCCGGGGATGGGGGTGATCCGCCACGTCGACGCCGGCTACGAGATCGCCGAGGCGACCGCCGACGCGCGCGGCGTGCGCATCCCCATGCGCGAGGGGTAGTGGTCACGCGCCTGCTCACCAACATCGGTGAGTTACTGAGCAATGACCCGGCGCTCGGCGACCAGTCGCCGGTGGGACGACTGGTCGATGCGGCGCTGGTGGTCGACGACGAGCGAGTGTTGTGGGTGGGCCGCGCTCACGACGCCCCCGACGCGGACGAACGCTACGACGCCGCGGGTGCCAGCGTCGTGCCCGGCTTCGTCGACTCGCACACGCACCTCGTCTTCGCGGGAGAGCGTTCGCGCGAGTTCGAGGCACGCATGGCCGGCGTGGGCTACGACGCTGGCGGCATCGCCGGCACCGTCGAGGCGACGCGTGCGGCCAGTGACGTTGACTTGCGTCGACAGAGTGACGCTCGCCTGGCGGCGCTGCGCGCCGCGGGGGTCACCACCGTCGAGATCAAATCGGGCTACGCGCTCGACGTGGCGGGCGAGGCGCGATTGGTGGCGATGGCCGGCGAGTTGACCGAAGAGGTCACCTTCCTCGGCGCGCACGTCGTGCCGCGTGAGTACGCCGGCCGACGTGACGCCTACGTTGAGGTGGTGGCCGGTGAGATGTTGCGCCGTTGCGCCGCGGCGCAGTGGACCGACGTCTTCTGTGACGAGGGAGCCTTCGACGTCGACGAGGCGCGCGTCGTGCTGCGCGCCGGTCGCGCCGCGGGCCACCAGTTGCGCCTGCACGCCAATCAGATCCGCGACATCGGGGCGATCGCGTTGGCGACCGATTTGGACTGCGCGAGCGTGGATCACTGCACGCACGTGAGCGATGACGACGTGGAACGCCTGGCGGGTTCGGCGACGGTCGCGACGCTGTTGCCGGGGGCGGAGTTCTCGACCCGATCACCCTATCCGTCGGGTCGACGACTCCTGGACGCGGGGGTCACGGTGGCGCTCGCGACCGACTGCAACCCGGGGACGTCGTACGTGACGTCGATGTCGTTCGTCATCGCCCTGGCGGTGCGCGAGATGGGGATGAGCGTGGACGAAGCCGTGTGGTCG
>JABBOA010000027.1:0-7238 GCA_019352075.1 Acidobacteriota bacterium
GCGCGCCCACCCTCTACGAGGTCGACCGGATTCGCGACGGCCGCAGCTTCTGCACTCGTCGTGTCGTGGCCATCCAGCACGGCCGCGCCATCTACAACATGCAGGCGAGTTTCCACGACGACGAGGTCAGCCTCGAGCACCAGGTGGCCATGCCCGACGTACCCGCCCCGGAGTCAATCCTGCCGGTGCACCAGCGGATGCACACCGAATACGGCTACGTCGATGACTGGAACCAACTCCCCCACCCCATCGATCAGCGCTACATCGGTGAACTTCCCTGGGGCCGCGAGCGCTCCCACGACACCCACCGCCAGATGTGGATGCGCGCGGACGGGGCCCTGCCCGACGATCCGCTGCTGCACGCCTGCGTGGTCGCTTACGCCAGCGATATGAACCCCTTCGACGCGATCCTGGCGCCCCACGAGGTGCGTTGGGATGACGGCTCGTTCATGGGGGCCAGCCTGGACCACTGCATGTGGTTCCACCACGACCTGCGAGCCGACGAATGGCTGCTCTACGACTTGGACTCGCCCATCGCGTCCGGTGGGCGGGGTCTGGCGAGGGGGTTCCTGTTTTCGCGTGACGGCCAGCTCAAGGTCTCCGTCGTCCAAGAAGGATTGACGCGACTCCTCACACCCCCCAGCGACGATTGAGAGGCCCCATGGATATCGAACAGGCCTGCGCCGACTTTGAGGCAGCCACGTCGCACTTTCTCGACGCCGCGCGCTCCGTGAATGACCATCAACTCGACGCCCACCACGAGGGCGCCTAGTCCGCTCGCCAGGTCATTCACCACATGGCCGACTCCGAAGCCCAGTCCTACGCGCGTCTTCGCCGGCTCATCTCCGAAGCGCCCGGTTCGTCCATCCAGGGATGCGACGAGGCGGCCTGGGCGGACAACGCCACTCTGGGCTACACGTCACTGGCGATCAACACATCGCTCGCGGTGGTCGCCGCGGTACGTGCGGCGTCACTCATCACCCTGTAGCGACTGACGCCCGAGGACGTCGCCCGATACGGCGAGCACTCCGAATCTGGGCACTTCAACGTCGTCACGTGGATCAAGACCTACACTGAGCACCCCCTCGCCCACGCCGCTCAATTGCTCGAGGCCGCGGGAGTTGCTTCAGACTAAAGGACCGGGCACGAAGCGAGGGCTGCGGAGCCAATGGGCAGACATCCACCGTTGGCCAAACATTCGACTGGGTACCGGCATTGTCACCATCCCCAGTAACGGCGCAATAGAGTCAGGGCGAATGACGTAAAGATCCACAATTGCAGACCAATGAGCGCGAAGCTCGCGTACTCCTCCACCACCGCGCCAATCGGTCGAAACCGCATCGAGCGGGTGGGTTCCGGGCTCAGCACCACGAGGAGGACAGGGACCAATGGTAGGAAGTATCTGCCCTGGAGTCCGGTGATCAAAGTCGAGGCGTACGAGGTATCGACCAGATAGAAAGCCACCACCAAAGCGCCCGCGACGAGGGCGATCGCGAAGAGCGACCACAGGGTTCGAAACGTGTCACGACTCCCCGCGAGCACCGAGTTCGAGAACGCGAGCGCCAGGACGATGGTGGTGAGGATGTAGAACCAACTCGGGAACCACGTGTCCAACCAGCCGATGCCCGCGACAAATTCCTTCCAGTACAACAGGCCGTAGGTTCGCCCCGACTGCACGAGGACGGTCACGTCCAAGTGCGGATTGGTGAGTACCAGTTTCAACTGGCGCATGGGCGCGACGCCCGCCAGAGCAACGGATTTCCCTTTGGGTCCGGCGCCAAAAGTGACCCAGAGCTCATAGACCGCGCCCGTACTGAACATGAACACCAATGTCCGACGTACGTACCTTCGAAGGTTGGAATGAAGGTCGGCCAGTGGGAGGAGCAGTCCCAAGAGCAGGAGGGGTGGCTTTTCGACCGCCATGAAGAGCAGGCTGGCGAATCCGATCTGGTAATACGGGCTCGTTCGCGCGAAGCGCTGACGCGATTGCGACGTTCGGCCCAGGGCGAAGGGGTGAGGAGTTTCTCGATCGCGTGACTCGCAATAATTGCAATAGAGGGCCGCCGCGAACACCACTGACAGGGCGAGCAGAAGACAATCCGGGTTCACCGAGATCGCGAGCGAGTTCACCATGGGCAGTAACAAGAAAATTCCGATAGACAGCGCGATGCGCTGCGGCAATCGGGCGAAGGCCCATTTCGTCAGGCCCACGAACGCTAGGAGGTTGAAGATCACCGCAAGGTAGTACCCCACCAGGAGGTGATTTGAGATGATGCGACCGACGATGACGCCGAATGTCTGGGGCACGTACAAGAAGGGGTAATTACCTCCGTACACGAAATTTGTGAAATAGAGCGGCATATTCCACGTTCTTTGCCAGCTGTAGGTGTATTCGAATTTGGTGGCGGTGGTCGTCGGCGCTTCCGACATCTGAGAAAACACGGTCTCCATCTCGAATAGGCCGACCGTGAAGGGTTCTCCTGGAACACCGCGCACAATCGTATTGTCAATCTTTCCTTGAGAGAGGCCGACGGCACGATCGAAATGTCCGAACGCGTCAGGACTCTGGAAGGGGGGCGTCAACGCAATGAGGACGAGTCCCAAGACCAGGTACACGGCGAAGAAGAGTCGGACGAAGTTCTTCGAAAAAAACGGGCCGTCGCCGGGCCCGAGAATGGGCGCTCGATCGTCGAGGTGCCCCACCGGGTTTGGCTGCGCATTCAGGATGATCGCCCCTCACGAGATTCGAGATAGGACACCTTCAAATCACCCGTGGGCACCCGGAATTGGAGATCGCGGGCGGGACCAAGTTCGTCGGTCATCGCGCCGTCGGGCGCGTCATGGGGGTTCGAACGCCCGGTCCTCCCCGCTGGCCACCTGAATGGATCACATCCCTCTTGGCCCTCTGATGAGTCATCGGCCAGCCCCCATGATCAGGCCTTTCGTCGTCGCTGGGCGACCCTGCTGCACCCGGTAGGCAGGACACGTGGCGAGGAGTTGACTCTTCAGCGTGGTCGAGCGGGTGACCACCCGCATGGGAGTACGCGTCAGCTCTTGACACAGCGACGCCACACTGTTGTCTTCGACGGTGGCCCAGTACGCGAAGCTACTGGTGGACCATCCGTCATAGGGGACGCCGTTGGGCTGAAAATCCCAAGTGAGGGCAGCCCAGAAATTACCCAAGCGGTCATTTAGGCCGAGACTGACATTCCTGAAATATTTATAGATGACGAATCGCCCCCCCTGGTTGGCCTGGTGAACCACCAGATTCAGTACTTGGGGCGAAGGGTATGTCGATCCGACGTACGCCCACTCCATGATGAAGGGCCAGCCGGCTTCATAGTTGGCCACCCACAACAGTGACCACGAGCCAACCACGGCTACCACGGCTGCGCCTACATGGCGAGCCATTCCGAGACGACGCCAACGAGTGAGATAGGTCATTACATCAGTGACCAGAACGAATGGCACCCACAGCACCGCAGCCGTAGAGAGCCACAGCATTTTGGATGCGTAATAGGGCCACGTGGGGGCCGTCGGCATCAATGAATGAATCCACCAGAGAGCGACGCCGCACGCGAGGACGGTGGCGACGGGCACGAGACGCACGAGGCGCTGCTGTGGTGTCGGCGCAATGATCACCGCGACCACCGCCGCGACACCCAACCAGATCAGATAAGAAGAACTGAGGCTGATTATGGACCCCGGGGAACGAATCACCTCCACAAACCTGACGCGGTTCTCCACCAGCACCACAGCGATTCCGAGCAAACTGACCAGCGAGAAGGCGACGGCGCACCACGTCGACCACGACATCGGCAACCCACCGCTCCGCTTGCGCCAACGCCACGCCAGCGAAGCGTACGTCACGAGCAAGCACGCTGCGGGGACCACGACCAATATGGTCCAGGTACCCACGACCAAGAACATCGACAAGGTGAGCAGTACCAGCGTGACGTCGTGATATTTACCAACAAGCCTCATGCCGAGCGCCAGAGTCGCCAGCACAAAGCAGATTGCCCCAATCGCCGGGAAGAATCCCCCTCTTGAAACCAGTCCCAAGACGTAGGAATTCACGCCGAGGGAGGCGCACGCCCCTAGCACGCCGACAATTAGGAGTGGCACTCGCCGAACCTCACCAACGGCCCGGTGAAGCGCCTCACTCAGCACCGACACGAAGAGGAGGGCGCTGCCCACGGTGAAGAGAATCGTGGTGGCGACCATCGCCTGAATGTCGCGAATCATGAGCAGCCCACGGGCCAAATTCGCGCGTCCGCCAGCTCCGGAGATAACGGCCGCCACGGCGTTCGCGATCTCGGGATACGCCTTGAGACCCTTTAACGTAAGTCCACCCACTTGAACGATGGTGCGGTCGCTGGCCACGTGGTTGCGAGCGTCGCCCGCCATCATCCACGTCAGACCGAAGTATTGACCGTGGAGATTGATCGCCTCGAACATGCCCTCGACGAGTACGACGACCAACAGCGCGAGCCACGGCTGAGCGCTCAGCCGCTCTCGCGACGATGAGCGACTGGGACGCGGTACCTTCCAGAGAAGCAGCCACGCCGCACCAGACACGATGAGTGGTAGCACCAGGGTCGCCACATCCACGTATTGCAGATGGGGATGGGGCCAGAGCAACGCTTGCACGAAACTCTCGGCCATGAGAAAAGTCACCTCGAGTACCGCCCCGGCCGCCCAGCTCACGGGCCCCGATATCGCAGGAATCGTCGAGTTAAGGAGAGCTGCGAACGCCCATGCGCCGGCCAACATCAAGGTGGCGGGGATCCCAATCGTGGCCACTGACAACGCCGTTGCGAACGTAACTGCCAGGACTCCAGCGATAGCAACCATCGAATCCCGTCGGTGGCGTCCTAGGCGTCGACGAACCGGTGAAGCCCGGTGACTAGCGATTCTCTCCGTGGTCGCTCCTGCAGAGTTGTCACTGTCCACGTTCAAAACCTCGATCATTCACCAGTGTCGTGACAGACGTGCTGGCAGTCTTACCACGCGCGCCGACGTAGTCGAAGTCCAGCGACTCCTGGTCATTAGTGACAAATCAACTCGCCCTCATGTCCATTCCGATTTCCTACCCTACAACTGCCGGGCTTAGTCGGCGGACCGTACCCTTCGCGTCACCTGGGGGATCAACCCTTCTCCTCAATGAGAGTGATACGCGTCGACCCATCCCCAGTCCCGCCACACTGTAGGTGAGGATTCCTGGGTACGCCGAATTCTTCCCGGACTAGAGTCGAGATTCGACGCAGGCCGTGAGCTGGCGGAATGGGCACCCGGAAATGGAGATCGCGGGCGGGACCAAGTTCGTCGGTCATCGCGCCGTCGGGCGCGTCATGGGGGTTCGAACGCCCGGTCCTCCCCGCTGGCCACCTGAATGGATCACATCCCTCTTGGCCCTCTGATGAGTCATCGGCCAGCCCCCATGATCAGGCCTTTCGTCGTCGCTGGGCGACCCTGCTGCACCCGGTAGGCAGGACACGTGGCGAGGAGTTGACTCTTCAGCGTGGTCGAGCGGGTGACCACCCGCATGGGAGTACGCGTCAGCTCTTGACACAGCGACGCCACACTGTTGTCTTCGACGGTGGCCCAGTACGCGAAGCTACTGGTGGACCATCCGTCATAGGGGACGCCGTTGGGCTGAAAATCCCAAGTGAGGGCAGCCCAGAAATTACCCAAGCGGTCATTTAGGCCGAGACTGACATTCCTGAAATATTTATAGATGACGAATCGCCCCCCCTGGTTGGCCTGGTGAACCACCAGATTCAGTACTTGGGGCGAAGGGTATGTCGATCCGACGTACGCCCACTCCATGATGAAGGGCCAGCCGGCTTCATAGTTGGCCACCCACAACAGTGACCACGAGCCAACCACGGCTACCACGGCTGCGCCTACATGGCGAGCCATTCCGAGACGACGCCAACGAGTGAGATAGGTCATTACATCAGTGACCAGAACGAATGGCACCCACAGCACCGCAGCCGTAGAGAGCCACAGCATTTTGGATGCGTAATAGGGCCACGTGGGGGCCGTCGGCATCAATGAATGAATCCACCAGAGAGCGACGCCGCACGCGAGGACGGTGGCGACGGGCACGAGACGCACGAGGCGCTGCTGTGGTGTCGGCGCAATGATCACCGCGACCACCGCCGCGACACCCAACCAGATCAGATAAGAAGAACTGAGGCTGATTATGGACCCCGGGGAACGAATCACCTCCACAAACCTGACGCGGTTCTCCACCAGCACCACAGCGATTCCGAGCAAACTGACCAGCGAGAAGGCGACGGCGCACCACGTCGACCACGACATCGGCAACCCACCGCTCCGCTTGCGCCAACGCCACGCCAGCGAAGCGTACGTCACGAGCAAGCACGCTGCGGGGACCACGACCAATATGGTCCAGGTACCCACGACCAAGAACATCGACAAGGTGAGCAGTACCAGCGTGACGTCGTGATATTTACCAACAAGCCTCATGCCGAGCGCCAGAGTCGCCAGCACAAAGCAGATTGCCCCAATCGCCGGGAAGAATCCCCCTCTTGAAACCAGTCCCAAGACGTAGGAATTCACGCCGAGGGAGGCGCACGCCCCTAGCACGCCGACAATTAGGAGTGGCACTCGCCGAACCTCACCAACGGCCCGGTGAAGCGCCTCACTCAGCACCGACACGAAGAGGAGGGCGCTGCCCACGGTGAAGAGAATCGTGGTGGCGACCATCGCCTGAATGTCGCGAATCATGAGCAGCCCACGGGCCAAATTCGCGCGTCCGCCAGCTCCGGAGATAACGGCCGCCACGGCGTTCGCGATCTCGGGATACGCCTTGAGACCCTTTAACGTAAGTCCACCCACTTGAACGATGGTGCGGTCGCTGGCCACGTGGTTGCGAGCGTCGCCCGCCATCATCCACGTCAGACCGAAGTATTGACCGTGGAGATTGATCGCCTCGAACATGCCCTCGACGAGTACGACGACCAACAGCGCGAGCCACGGCTGAGCGCTCAGCCGCTCTCGCGACGATGAGCGACTGGGACGCGGTACCTTCCAGAGAAGCAGCCACGCCGCACCAGACACGATGAGTGGTAGCACCAGGGTCGCCACATCCACGTATTGCAGATGGGGATGGGGCCAGAGCAACGCTTGCACGAAACTCTCGGCCATGAGAAAAGTCACCTCGAGTACCGCCCCGGCCGCCCAGCTCACGGGCCCCGATATCGCAGGAA